>NZ_SMNT01000064.1 GCF_004348265.1 Methylobacterium segetis | reverse complement strand
CGCGACGCGATGGCCGAGGAGATGCGCCGGGACGAGGACGTCTTCGTGATGGGCGAGGAGGTCGCCGAGTATCAGGGCGCCTACAAGATCACGCAGGGGCTGCTGCAGGAATTCGGCGCGCGGCGCGTGGTCGACACACCGATCACCGAGCACGGCTTTGCCGGCATCGGCGTCGGCGCGGCCTATACGGGCCTGAAGCCGATCGTCGAGTTCATGACGTTCAATTTCGCCATGCAGGCGATCGACCACATCATCAACTCGGCCGCCAAGACCCTCTACATGTCGGGCGGCCAGCTCGGCTGCCCGATCGTGTTCCGGGGGCCGAACGGCGCCGCCGCGCGTGTCGGCGCCCAGCACAGCCACGATTACGCGGCCTGGTACTCGAACGTGCCGGGACTGAAGGTCATCGCGCCCTACACGGCCTCCGACGCCAAGGGGCTCCTCAAGGCCGCGATCCGCGACCCGAACCCGGTGATCTTTCTCGAGAACGAGATCCTCTACGGCCAATCCTTCCCGGTGCCGAAGCTCGACGACTTCGTGCTGCCGATCGGCAAGGCGCGCATCCACCGCCAGGGCTCGGACGTCACCATCGTCTCCTTCGCGATCGGCATGACCTACGCGCTCAAGGCCGCGCAGGCGCTGGCCGAGCAGGGCATCGAGGCCGAGGTGATCGACCTGCGCACGATCCGGCCGATGGACACGGACACGGTGGTGGAATCCGTCAAGAAGACCGGCCGCTGCGTCACGGTGGAGGAGGGCTTCCCGCAATCGGGCGTCGGCGCCGAGATCGCGGCGCGCCTGATGGTCGACGCCTTCGACTATCTCGACGCGCCGGTCCTGCGCATCACCGGCAAGGACGTGCCGATGCCCTACGCGGCGAATCTCGAGAAGCTCGCGCTGCCGACCGTGGCCGAGGTGGTCGAGGCCGCGAAAAGCGTCTGCTACAAGTAAGATGAAGGATTTCCAGGAACTCTCCCCGCCTCCCGACGCCCTCGAGAAGGGCGGCGTCGAGGTCCTGCGCGCCAGCGTCGTCGACGGGGCGGTCAGCATCGCCCTGCGCCGCTCCTTCGACGACCCCTTCACCTGGGGCGTGCTCCTGATCGACCTCGCCCGTCACGCGGCCCGCATCTACGCGCTCGAGACCGGCCTCACCGAGGAGGAGGCCTTCGCGCAGATCCGGGAGGGTCTCGCCTCCGGCGGCAGCGAGGATCCCGAGCCCGGCTCTGCCCTCAACTGACCGCTCACGAACTCATTCCAGGCCCTTGGCCGCTCAGGATCATCAAGCGATGCCGATCAACGTCCTGATGCCCGCCCTCTCGCCCACGATGGAGAAGGGCAACCTCGCCAAGTGGCTCAAGAAGGAGGGCGACGCGGTCAAGTCCGGCGATGTGCTGGCGGAGATCGAGACCGACAAGGCCACGATGGAGGTCGAGGCCATCGACGAGGGCGTGCTCGCCAAGATCCTGGTGCCCGAGGGCACCGCGGACGTGCCGGTCAACGACCTCATCGCGCTGATCGCCGCCGAGGGTGAGGATCCGGGCAGCGTCCAGGCCCCGTCGGGCGGCGCGGCGCAGGCCGAAGCGCCGACGGAGGCCCCGAAGGCGGAGGCGTCCCCCGCGGCCCAGAACACCACGCCGGGCGGCGGCCACATGAGCTACGAGCGGGTGAACGAGGCGCCCGGCGGGGCGAAGCCGGCGGCGAAGGGCAACGAAGCCGCGCAGGCCGCGCCCGCGGGCGGGCGCGTCTTCGCCTCTCCGCTCGCGCGCCGCATCGCCAAGCAGGAGGGCATCGACCTCTCTGGCATCCAGGGCTCGGGTCCTCACGGGCGGGTGATCGAGCGCGACGTGCGCGCCGCGGCCGCGAACGGCACGGGCAAGGCCGCGGCCCCGAAGGCCGCCGAGGCCCCCGCCGGGACGGTTGCCGCCGCGCCGCCCCTCGCACCGAAGGCCGCCGCGGCCGGGGCCGCCGGCCTCAGCCTCGATCAGGTCCGCGGCTTCTACGACAAGGGCGCCTACGAGGAGGTGCCCCTCGACGGGATGCGCAAGACCATCGCCAAGCGCCTCACCGAGGCGATGCAGGTGGCTCCGCATTTCTACCTCACCGTCGATTGCGAGCTCGACGCGCTCATGAAGCTGCGCGAGCAGCTGAATTCCAGCGCCGGCAAGGACAAGGACGGCAAGCCGCTCTTCAAGCTCTCGGTGAACGACTTCGTCATCAAGGCGATGGGCCTCGCGCTGATGCGCGTGCCGGCGGCGAACGCGGTCTGGGCCGAAGACCGGATCCTGCGCTTCAACAACGCGGAGGTCGGCGTCGCGGTCGCGATCGACGGGGGCCTGTTCACTCCCGTGATCCGCAAGGCCGACCAGAAGACGCTCTCGACGATCTCGAACGAGATGAAGGACTTCGCTGCCCGCGCCCGTGCCAAGAAGCTGAAGCCCGAGGAGTACCAGGGCGGCGTCACCTCGGTCTCGAATCTCGGCATGTTCGGGATCAAGCACTTCACGGCCGTGATCAATCCACCCCAATCGACGATCCTCGCGGTCGGCGCCGGCGAGAAGCGGGTGGTCGTGAAGGGCGACGCGCCGGCCGTGGTGCAGGTGATGACCTGCACCCTTTCCTGCGACCACCGCGTCCTCGACGGCGCCCTCGGCGCCGAGTTGATCGCGGCCTTCAAGAGCCTGATCGAGAACCCGATGGGGATGCTGGTGTAGGCCGGCGCGCTGCGCCTGCCGCGCAGGCCGGCCAGGCGTCACCACCCCCACCCCAGCCCTCCTCGCAAGGGAGGGAATCGCTCGGAGAGCCAGATGCCCGACACCTACGACGTCCTCATCATCGGCGCCGGGCCCGGCGGCTACGTCACGGCGATCCGTTCGGCGCAGCTCGGGTTCAAGACCGCCGTGGTCGACCGGGAGCATCTGGGCGGCATCTGCCTGAACTGGGGCTGCATCCCGACGAAGGCCCTGCTGCGCTCGGCCGAGATCTACCACTACATGCAGCACGCCGCCGATTACGGCCTGTCGGCGGAGAAGGTCGGGTTCGATGCCGCGGCCATCGTCAAGCGCTCGCGGGGCGTTTCCGGCCGCCTCAACGGCGGCGTCGGCATGCTGCTCAAGAAGAACAAGGTCGACGTGATCTGGGGCGAGGCGGCGATCGACTCCGCGGCGAAAGGCAACCAGCCGGGCCAGGTCACCGTCAAGGAGACGAAGCGCGCCGAAGCGCCGAAGGGCGCAAAGGGCGCGGGCACCTATCAGGCCAAGCACATCATCGTGGCCACCGGCGCGCGCCCCCGCGCCATCCCCGGCATCGAGCCCGACAAGAAGCAGATCTGGACCTATTACGAGGCCATGGTGCCCGAGAAGATGCCCAAAAGCCTGCTCGTGATGGGCTCGGGGGCCATCGGTATCGAATTCGCCTCGTTCTACCGCACCATGGGCGCCGAGGTGACGGTGGTGGAGTTGCTACCCCAGATCCTGCCCGTCGAGGATGCCGAGATCGCGGGCCTCGCCCGCAAGCGCTTCGAGAAGCAGGGGATCAAGATCCTTACCGGCGCCAAGGTGACGAAGGTCGAGAAGGGCTCCGACTCGGTCACGGCGACGGTGGAGGCCGGGGACGGCAAGTCGCAGCAGATCACGGCCGAAAAACTGATCTCGGCGGTCGGCGTCGTCGGCAACATCGAGAATCTCGGCCTCGAGAAGCTCGGCGTGAAAATCGACCGCGGCATCGTCGTCACCGACGGGCTCGGGCGCACCAACGTGCCGGGGGTCTACGCGATCGGTGACGTGGCCGGGCCGCCGATGCTCGCCCACAAGGCCGAGCACGAGGGCGTGATCTGCATCGAGACCATCAAGGGCCTGCACACGCACCCGATGGACAAGGGCAAGATCCCCGGCTGCACCTACTGCCAGCCGCAGATCGCGAGCGTGGGGCTGACCGAGGCCAAGGCGAAGGAGCAGGGCTTCTCGGTCAAGGTCGGCCGCTTCCCCTTCGCGGGTAACGGCAAGGCCATCGCCCTCGGCGAACCGGACGGACTGATCAAGACGATCTTCGACGCCCAGACGGGGCAATTGCTCGGCGCTCACATGGTCGGGGCCGAGGTGACCGAGCTGATCCAGGGCTACGTCGTCGCGATGACGCTGGAGACGACCGAGGAAGAGCTGATGCACACGGTCTTCCCCCACCCGACGCTCTCGGAAATGATGCACGAGAGCGTGCTCGACGCTTATGGCCGCGTGATCCATACCTGACCGGAGACCCGACATCCGCGCGTCGCTCGCTGCCCGGGCGCCGGGAGCCAGATCGATGGCGCGGGCGCCCCTTCGAGGCTCAGTCGAGGGGCAGGAGGATGTTCGAGCCGCCGACGAGGCGACCCGCTCGATCGTAGAGCGGGGTCGGGTAGGGCATGAAGGGGCGGCGGGACCCGTCCGGACGTTCCAGCACCGCCTGTACGCCGCGGACCGCCCGCCCTTCCTTCAGAGCGACGGCCATCGGGCATTGGTCGAGCGGGAGGTGCCTGCCGTCCGGCGTGTAGATGCGCCAGGAACCACACCAGCGAGCCTCGCCCAGAGAGGGGGGATAGCCCCAGAGTTCCGCGGCGGCCGCGTTGTAGTACGTTAGCCAGCCGTCCGCATCGGTCGTGTAGAGAGGGGATCGCAACGATCTGAAGAGCTCTTCCCGAGACGGCTCGTAGTTCCAATCCATGTCGGGCGCATCGATCACGTATTCAGGGCCGCCTAAGGTCACAGCTCGCTCATCCATCATTGCGTGGATGCGCCTTTAGCGAGCGGGTTGCGGCATGGCGTTAACAAATGTGCGACGGCTCCCACAGTTTCCGGTATTCGCGACGGGCAATCGGGTTTTGTGTCGTATTTATGAAATCTTGGATGCCAAACACCCCGGAGCGCTCCTTTCGTACGAACGCCGACACGGCGATATGCCAACGGGAATCCTAGGAGGGAACATGAAAATCAGCGTCAATATCGATTGCACACCTGAGGAAGCTCGAGCGTTCTTCGGACTTCCGGATGTCCAGCCGATGCAGGCGGCTCTCCTGGCCGAGATGGAGAAGCGGATGCTGGCCGAGATGGATCGCTTCGCTCCCGATGCGCTTCTGAAGAATTGGCTGTCCTCGGTCTCGCAGAGCCCCGACCAGATGCGGGAGACCTTCGCGCGCATGTTTCAGCAGGGCTTCGGACGGTAACGGGATCCACGCCCGTGCGTTGACCCGCGAGCGGTCTCCTGCTCCCGAGAGGTCCACATGAAGAATCCCGCACTGAGCCTCTGGCTCTCCGCTGCCAATCAGGCGGCCGGCTGGTGGATGGGCATGGCCACATCGACCGCACGGCGCCAGCAGCAGATCGCCCTGTCCGAGATGACGCGGGCTGCCACGGGCCGGTCGGCCTCGGGCAAGAAGCCGGCACGAAAGCGGCCCGCCCGGCCAAAGCGTCGGCGCAGCGTTTAAGGGCAGAGGCCGCCCGCCTCCGGCCTGATCGCCCTGGCTCCGCTTCATTCGACCCCTGTCGCGGCCGTCTCATCCGCCTTGCCGTCGCCGGCACGCCCCCGTGGCGTGGGCCTCGGCCGATCGACGCGCATCCGCGCCGGCCTCGGGCTTCCGCGCCTCGCGGCACGGGCTCTACTCCATGCGAGAGCAATGTCTGGCGGCCTGCCGCGAGCCGCGGCCCGGCGCGCTCAGACGGCCTCGCGCTTGGCCGCCAGAGCGACGCGGCCGCCTGGCTCCGCATCCGGATTGCGCAACTCGCGCATGCCCGGCGCCCGGCCGCTGACCAGAAATGCGACGACGGTGAGCACCAGCAGAACCTTCGAGGCCATCGTCCCCGCCCCCTCTCGCACGAGGCGACGGGGTTAGGGCCGCCTGCCGTATCGGCGGATGCGCTGGCGCACAGCAATCCGCCACGGGTGACGGATCCCGCGCGACAAGGTGAGTGGAGCGTTAACGGACGCTGGGGGAGGGCCCGTGGAACCGGAGCCGCCAAGCTTCGTCATCTCGTCGAGGCTCGCGCACGGCGATCGCGCGCCCGAGCCCGGACCCTGGCCGATGCGCGCATCCGACCCGACCCTCACCGCCTTCGAGACCACCGTCGCGGGCCTTGCCCGGGATGCCGCCCGCAGCGAGCGCCTCGCGGGCGACTACGCGCGACTCGCTGCCTACCTGTCGCAGGAGGGCCGCACCTCCGCGGTGGATCTCTTCGAGAGCCTGAGCCGCCACCATGCCATCCGCGCCCTCGAGGACCGCGCCCGTCTGGAAGCGGCCGTCCACGAGCGCAATGGCGGCGGCGACCCGGAGCAGGACGACTGAGTTTTTCCTACCCGCGGCCCATGAGGCAAAGTGCCCGAGGGTACCGAGAATCGTCCGAGGGCGTTGGGACACCCACCGGAAACGTTCTCGTGCTAAAGCACCCGTATTGTTCTCGGGTCACCCCGACCGGATTGTTCCATGGCGCGCTATTTCATCGATCTTCACGACGGGTCGCAGCACATTCAGGACAAGGAAGGATTTGAGGCCGCGGGGCCTATGATCGCGCGCGAGCGCGTCGTCGGGATCATGTCGGCCGTCGCGCAAGGATTTCAGGCCGGTTCCGACCACCAGCATTGCGTTGCAGCCGTGCGGGACGAGAGCGGGACTGTCCTGTTCCGAGCCCGCCTCTCCCTCAACTTCGACGAGGCCGAGTAGATCGGCCTCGTCGCGGACGAGACTAGCCCTCTCCGCGCTCGGGCCGATCCACGTTCTGTTCCGGCTCGCCACTGGTGAAGCCGTCGAGCCAGTCGGCGCTCTCCTGGGAGCCGGCCTCGTAGGGATTGACCGTGTCCGGCTGGCCTGCGCGTCTCGCCGCGCTACCCTCGTTCCACTGCTGCGAGCGGGTCGATGCCATGGATGCTCCTCCTGCTGTCCATCACGCCCGCGCCTGTCGGCGCGGCCGGGAGAGCAACGCGGAACACCGCGGATCGCTGCCTACCAGCAGGCGCGGGGCAGCCGCCGCTTCCAGCGCTCGCCCCGGGCGAGCTCGGGGGTCGCCTTCGCGACGGTCCTGCGGCGGCCCGCAGGGGGCTCCGCTGCGGTCGGCAAGAGTACCGGGCTGGCGTCGGCAGCGGGCAAGAGTTCAGGCTCCACCCTCGCGGTCTTCGGAAGCGAGGAGCCGGAAGTCGCCGGCTCCGCCATCGTCGAACGCGCCGTCCTCGGCTTCACGCGGCGGACCCGGGGCAGCGGCGGCTCCTCGAAGGTCCGCATCTCGGGCTCGGGCGCCGGAGCCTCCGCGACGAGCAGGCTCGGCAGCACCCGCCGCGCCTCGGCCTGAGGCGCGGGCGAAACGTGCTCGGGCACGCGCTCGGCCTTGAGCCAGAGGCTCTCGGCGTCGAGGGCTCGGGCAGACGAGACAGGAGTTGGGGCGGGAACGCGGGATGGAATGGCGAGACCGAGGCTCTGCCGGCCATTCGATTTCACTTCGACGGTAAAAGACCGCCGCACGCGACTGCGCGACATGGTGTGTTTGAAACTCGTCAGTGTCGGAGGACCGCGTCGGACGCGATGCTTCAACAGATAAGGCAAGACGCGATTTTGTCGAGAGGAAATGACGAATCCGTTGCTATTTCTTTATCCGGACAGCTGATCGGTACGGTGGCTCGGCCGAATGCTTGCCGGCATGTCTGCGCCCGGTGCCGTACATCCGCGTGCCGGCCGCGATATTGCCGTTCTCGCGCGGTTGAAGGGGCGGGAGCGGGCGCGGGCGAGGTCTTCGGCGTATGTGTGTACGGGTGGCCGTCGGGCCGGTAAGACCGTGAACCCGATTGCCTTCACCCTGATCTGGGTCGGCGTCATCGGCTTCATCGGCATGGTGGGATACGCGTCGGAAGGCGGCCCGGCCTGGGTGTTCGCGGCCGTCATCCTCGCCTGCGTCGCCTTCATGATCCGCTGGCGATAATCCATCGCCGGTGGGCCGGGGCGCGGATCCCACGCGGAGATGCCGGGCTTCATCCCGACAAATTCAACTTATGAGTGAATTTCTGACAAATGTGTCCGTGCGGATGCAGTCAGGATGCGGGCCGGCATGCCATCCGGTTCGGAAGACGGTCGATCGGGGCCTGTCGCTTCCGAGTCGCGCCGATGAGACCGTGTCATCCCGTCAGCCTCTTCCTCGTCATCCTGTGTCTCGCCGGCCCGTTTTCGGCCGTGCCGGCGCCTGCCCTGGCGGGGCAGGGCAGCGCGGCCAAGGGCGATGCCAAGGCCAAGGGCGATGCCAAGGCCAAGGACGATGCCAAGCCCAAGGATGAGGCCAAGGGCGGGGGCCAGGGTGCCGGCGGCGCATCGTCCGGCTCGGAGGACGAGGTCGATACCGAGAACCTGTTCGGCTTCACGGAAGGCTCGGAGACGGGCAAGAAGGGCGAACAGGAGATCCTGCTCGACAGCGTCGGCTGGTTCAGCAAGCGCCGCGCCGGTCCGGGCCCATCGCATTACGGGGTCTCGAACACCAAGCTCAGCTATCAGTTCGACCCGGCCGAGAATTTCAGCATCGATCTCGGCGTCTTCGCCGACGTTCGCAGCGTCCGCAACATCGCCGACCTACCCGACAAGTCCTACGGCACCTTCGACGGGGCCTCGGCGGAGTTCAAGGTCCGGTTCCTCAAGGCGTCGGCCGACAATCCGCTCGGGCTCGCGGTGGAACTGCGCCCACGCTACGCCCGGGTGCTGCCGATCGAAGGGCAGGGGGCGGACATCTTCGATATGGAGAGCGTGCTGCAGTTCGACATCCGGCTCGTTCCGGACACGATCTGGTACGGCAGCAACATCAGTTTCGAGCCGAGCGTGGGCCGCCTGCGCGGATCGCGCGAGGTCGACCGCTCCTCGACCTTCCTGTGGTCGCACGCCGTCGTCGCGCGGGTGGGCAAGGACACGTTCCTCGGTCCCGAGCTCCGCTACCTGCGTGCCTATGACGGGGCGTTCCTCAACCGTTTCGAGGGACACGCGGTCTTCCTCGGGCCGGCCCTCTATCACCGCATCACGGAGAAGGCGTTCGTGACGCTGGCCTATTCCGCGCAGGTCGCCGGGCACGACCGGGATCCGAGCTACACCCGGCGCGCATTCGACCTCAGCCATTTCGAGCGCCACGCCGTACGGGTGAAGCTCGGGCTCGAATTCTGAGGCGCGGGCGCGGCCGTGATCGTGGGAGACGGACGGGCATGACGAACCCCTTGCGCGCGTTCTGGCTGCGCCCGCGTCTCCTCGCCTCGCTGCTCCTCGTCGCGGCGCTCGCCGTGGCGCTCCCCGTCGAGTCGCTCGCCACGCGCCTCCTCATCGGCTGGTGCCTCGGCGTCTGCGTCTACGTCGCCCTCGTCGGTTGGCGGGCCGCCCGCGACCCGGCGACGCTTCGCGGCGAGGCCTCCCGCCTCGACGACAGCGCGATGGTGATCTCGGTCTTCGCCCTGCTCGCGGCGGCTGCCAGCATCGGCGCGGTGGCCATGCTGGTCCTCGGTGAGCGGGGAGACGATCCGATGCGTGCCCCCCATCTCGTTCTCGCCGCCGCGACTCTCGTCTGCGCCTGGGCCTTCGTGCAGGTCGTCTTCGCGATCCACTACGCGCATCTCTACTACGGCGAGGGGGAGGCGGGCGGCGCGCGGGGCGGGCTCGACTTCAACGGGGACGAGGCGCCGGACGCCTGGGACTTCCTGTACTTCTCGGTGACGATCGGGGCGACTTCGCAGACCTCCGACACCGACATCACCGCGAAGATGATGAGGCGCGTCGTCACCCTGCAGACGATCTACGCCTTCTTCTTCAACACGAGCATCCTGGCCCTCGGCATCAACCTCGCCGCGGGCTTCGCACAGAAGTGAGGGGCGCTTCGCGAGCGCGAATCAGCAAAACGCCGTTTCGAGGCCGGTTCCGGCGTCGTACTTTAGTGCAAGGTTGCAAGTGCAACCCCGCGTGGTATCGTTGAATACCATCGCCGGAAATGTTCCGATCAGGAGTTGCATCACGACGGAGCGAAGCTTTTACGCGTCGCGCTTGTCCAAGTACGTTTATGCACTTAAACTTTGTTAATGCCGCGGTCAGGCCAAGTTTCTAGCTCGGAGCCGTCGCCCGACCGCGCTTCGCATCGCGCTGGTGACGCGCCAGCCAACCCTCGTCGACTCGCCGGATGCACCCATGGCCCGCTACTTCTTCGACGTTCACGACAGCCAGGTGACGACCCTCGACGAGTACGGCGCGGAATGCGTCGACCGGGGCGCCGTCTCGGATGAGGCCCTGCGCGTCCTGTGCGAGATCGCGGGCGACTGGCCGCAACGGCACCTGCATCGCGGCCTGCGCGTGACGGTGCGCGACGGCAGCGGACACATCGTGCACGCGGCAGCCATCCACCTCTCGGCTCAGTGGCTCGACGAGGACCGTCCCGCCGCCGCGCCGAGTCCCCAGACCGCCGGCATCGCGGCCTGAGCGGCTCCGCCGGCTTGACGCACGGTGCTCCCGGGCTATCTGCCGGGCGGAGCCGGCGGTGCGCCGGGGAGGATTTCGCGTGCGGGGGCCGTCCCGAGTCTGCCTGATCCTCGCGGGGTTCATTCTCGCGGGCGAGACCGCTCTGGCCGAGGAGATCACGGTCGATCCCGCTCGCTGGCCCTTCGCCGCGATCGGCAAGCTCAACGTCGTGACGGGGCCGGGAAGCCGGCAATTCTGCACGGCGACGCTGATCGGGCCCCGTCTCGTCCTGACAGCCGCGCATTGTCTCTGGGATCGGGCGCGCCGACGCTGGGTCGAGCCGGACTCGATCCACTTCGTGGCCGGCTACGATCAGGGTCGCTATCTCGCTCACGCCCTCGCCAGCAGCGTGCGGAAGCCGCCCGACTACACCTATGCCTACGGGACGAGTCGGCCGAACATGCCGAATGACTGGGCCTTGATCGAGCTCGCGAGCCCGATCCCGATCAAGCCCCTGGCCCTGGAGCACCTCGTTGCCGCCGGCGGGGAGCGCAGGACCCGGATCGACATCCAGCGGGCGGGCTATCGACGCACGACCTCCCAGTTCATGAGCGCTCAGAGGAGCTGCGCCGCTCGCCTCACGGAGGGGCCGGCCCCGCTCCTCGTCCACGATTGCCGCGCGATTCCGGGCGAATCCGGATCGGCCCTGCTTCAGGTCGAGGACGGTCAGCCGACGGTGATCGGCGTCCTCGTCGCCGGTCCCCGGGCCGGCGGACCGCCGGGTCCCTCCTTCGCGGTGCCGACGAGCGCCTTCCTCGGCCCCGCACAGGAAATCCTGGGGCGGCAGGCCGCCGCGCCGCGAAGGGGTTAGGCGCTCGCCGGCGGCGCCGATTTCGGGCGGGTGCAGACCAGGACGAGGGAGAGCACGAAATCCACGCCCTTCGTCGTGACGGTTCGCAGCATCACGCCGGTGCGCCTGTTGAGGCGCAGGGTCTCGTCGGGTCGCGTGCACTCGACGACGCTGGACCGTAGCCGATCCCGTCGGCAGGCGAAGCGGGCGACCGCGCTGTTCGAATCGTTGATGAGGACGAGGCTCATCCCCTTCGCCTCGAGGCTGACCGAGACACCCTTGCCCTCGACAGCATCGACCACCTCGGGGCTGCCGTCCTTCAGGACGGTGGTCGCACCCTTGGTGATGCAGGCGAAGGTCTCCGCCTGGGCCGGCACGGTCGCGAGGAGAAGAGCCGCGAGCAACACCCTGCGGGACGACCCGTGGCGCGCGCGCGAGAAGCCGAACCGCGCACCGCGACGTGATCCGCCGGCGTTCGTGTGAGGCAAGGGAGGCTCCCGATTCGCAGGGTTTGCCCGCAGGGCGGGCAAGGACCGGCGGTAGACACGATCCCGCGCAGGCCCACAAGAACAGGACGGCAACACCGGGCCGGCCAAGCGCGGCGGGCCGGCGGGGCCACGGCCACGGAAGGGCAGCGGCGCCAGCAGGTTAGGCCAGCCTCCGCAGCTTGTTCACGAAGCCGCGCCTGCGCTTCCGAAGGGTCTCCGGAAAGTCCTGCGCGAGCACCCTCAGGCTATAGCCGATTTGCCATCAAGCTTGGCTTCAGGCATCACTGACGGCAACGATTCGAAACAGAGGTCGAGAGGGGCTGCATGCAGGCTATCCGAGGCACGAGATCGGCTGTCTATCTTGGACTTGTTCTTGCTCTGCCGGGACTCGGCGCCTGCCAGCTCAGTCCGAATACTGATTTGACAACGGGATCGATCGGCCGGGCCACGCCCGTCGCGGCGACCCCGGCCGAGCGCGAGTGCCTCGCCCGCGCCATGTACTTCGAATCGAACCGCAGCGACGAGGAGGGCCTGCTCGCGGTCGGCACCGTGGTGATGAACCGCGTGGACGCCACCACCTACCCGAACCGGATCTGCGACGTGGTCGGCCAGCCCCGGCAATTCGCCACCGGCGTCCTGACGAAGCCGATGCGGGCGCAGGACCGGCCGCGCATCGAGCAGGTGGCCGACGCCGTGCTCGCGGGCGAGCGCCACCCGCAAGTGGGCCGCGCCATGTTCTTCCACACGGCCGGGCGCCGCTACCCCTACGGCAACATGCATTACGTGGCGCTCGCCGGAGGCAATGCCTTCTACGAGAAGCGCGGGCGCGGCGCCCCGGAACCGGTGCCGGCCGCCGCGACGGTGGCAGCGGCTAGCCCGACTCGGCCGGAGCGGGAGATCACGGCTGCGCAGACGATCCTCAACGAGCCCGCCCGCAACATCTGCAGGGTGGCGGCCCTGGGCATGGCCGGCCACGGCTGACGGCCTCGATCCCGGCCCGCATCCTGCGTCTCGGCGCAGGACGGTCCGGACCCCTCTGTCAGGGAAGCGGCGCGCCATCGGGCGGCAGCGCCGGACCGGCGTCCGGCGCTGCCGTTCAGCCCTCGCGCTCCGCGCCGAGCCCCGCCTGCGGGCTGCGCCGGGCAGCCTGCGCCATCCGGATCAGTTCGCGCGCCGTGAGGCCGCGCCCTGGGGAAGACGGGGTCTCCCGGCTCTCCGCGGCCGGCGCCCTGGCGCAGCCGCTCGTGCCGAGGCGCAGGTCCCGTTCCCGCATCGCCTGCCGCCACCGTACCGCCCTGCGCAACGCCGAGACCATCACCGATCCGATTCATCCATCGCTGTGGACAAGCGTAGCCGTAAACCTCGTGTTAGGAAATTCTTGACGGGTTCGGGGAGCGCCCTACGGGTCCCCGTCCATGCAGGGGACGCGAGGCCCGCGTGCGCATTACGCGGACGGGGACCCGCCGCGCCTCAGGACTTCTTCTTGTACTCGAAGGCGGGAGCGTTCTTGAGCTCGTCCTTCGAGGTGTTGACGAGGGCGCGCAGCCGGTCGTCCTTCTTCGACAGCGTGACGCTCGCCGGGCTGACCGCAACGTAGCGCTCCCCGATGCCGAGGAAGCCGCCGACGCCGATGATGACGGCGTGGATCGTCTTGCCGTCGAGGATCACGAAATCCTCGATCTCGCCGACCGTCTCGTTGCTGTTGTTGTAGACGGTGAGGCCGACGAGCTTCGACGTGAGGGTGTCGGCGGGCTGGGTCGTGATGAACTGCACCTTCGCGGTGGCGCTGTCGGCCATCTTCATGCCGCCCTCGGCGACCGCCGCGGCGGAGGACGAGTTCGGCGTCGGCGAGGCCGTGGCCGAGGGCGCCGCCTCGGGCTTGGCCATCTCGGGCTTGGCCATCTCGGGCTTGGCCGTCTCCTGGGCCAGGGCGAGGCTCGGGAGGCCGGCGACGAGGATCGCGGCGAGAACGGTTCTGATGGTCACGGGGCCTGTCCCTTCGATGGTGGGGGCGCCGCTTCCGGCACCCGAATGCCGCCTGTAACGGCAGCCCTCCGAACACGGTTCCGGTTCCCTGCACGGCCGTCGGGCAGGGCCCCGCGGTGCCCGCAGGCTGGACTCCCGGTGCGGCTTCGGACCATGCTCCGCCACCACTAAAGCAGGGGATCGGCTACATGGACGGACAGGTCTACGGCGCGCTCGGACAGCCCGGGGTCGGCTTCCTGATGGCGATCCTCATCGGGGCGATCGCGGGCTGGCTCGCGGAGAAGTTCACCTCGGCCGACATGGGCCTGTTCTCGAACATCATCATGGGCATCCTCGGCGGCCTGCTCGGCAACTTCCTCGCGGCCAAGCTCGACATCGCGGTGTTCGGCTTCTGGCGGAATCTGCTCTCCGCGACGATCGGTGCCGTCATCATCATCACGATCTACCGGGCCATCCGCGGGCGCAGCATGCGTTACTGACGGGCGCGCCTGTCGCGACGCGCCGCCGCGCCGGTTTGCGGGCGCGCCCGGGAGGCCCTAAGTCAGGGGTTCCGATCCCAGGATCATCCGACGCCCCGCCCTCGAGCGCGGGCCAAGTCCTCGCGCGGTGTGGCATGGCCGTCGTCCTCGATCTCCTCCAGAACGATCCCCGTCCGGCCACCCCCGTCCGCCTGCGCCACCCGGAGAAGGCGCACAGGCCGGACCAGCCGGTGCAGGCGCGCAAGCCCGACTGGATCCGCGTGAAGGCGCCGGGATCGCCGGCCTATGCCGAGACCCGCGCCATCGTGCGCGAGCACGGCCTCGTCACCGTCTGCGAGGAGGCGGGCTGCCCGAATATCGGCGAGTGCTGGGAGAAGCGGCACGCCACCTTCATGATCATGGGCGACACCTGCACGCGGGCCTGCGCCTTCTGCAACGTGCGGACCGGCCTGCCCGGCGCCCTCGATCCGGACGAGCCCGAGAAGATCGCCGATTCGGTGGCCAAGCTCGGCCTGCACCACGTCGTGATCACGAGCGTCGACCGGGACGACCTCGCGGACGGGGGAGCGGAGCACTTCGCGCGCACCATCGCGGCGATCCGGGTCCGCAGCCCGGGCACCACGGTCGAGATCCTCACCCCCGATTTCCTGCGGAAGGATGCGGCGCTGGAGGTCGTGGTCGCGGCCAAGCCGGACGTGTTCAACCACAATCTCGAAACGGTGCCGGGCAACTATCTGACCGTGCGGCCGGGTGCCCGCTACTTCCACTCGGTGCGCCTCCTGCAACGGGTGAAGGAGCTTGATCCGACCATCTTCACCAAGTCCGGCATCATGGTCGGCCTCGGCGAGGAGCGGAACGAGGTCGTGCAGCTCATGGACGATCTGCGCTCGGCCGACGTGGACTTCCTGACCATCGGCCAGTACCTGCAGCCGACGAAGAAGCACCACGAGGTCGTGCGCTTCGTTCCCCCGGACGAGTTCAAGGGCTACGAGACCACCGCCTACGCCAAGGGTTTCCTGCTCGTCTCGGCGACCCCGCTCACCCGCTCCTCCCACCATGCCGGCGACGATTTCGCCCGGCTCAAGGCGGCCCGCCTCGCCCGCCTCCAGGCCTGAACCGGGATCCCCGATGCCCTCCTTCCGCATCACGCGCGCGGTGCGCCACAGCCCCGAGCAGATGTACGACCTCGTGGCCGACGTCGAGCGCTACCCCGAATTCCTGCCGCTGTGCGAATCCCTGCGCGTGCTCAGGCGGCAGCCGGGACCGGGCGAGGGCGTCGAGGTCCTCGTCGCCGAGATGGCGGTCGGCTACAAGGCGATCCGCGAGCGCTTCACCACCCGCGTCACGCTCGACCGGGCGGCGCTGAAGATCACCGCCGAGTATATCGACGGTCCCTTCCGGCACTTGGAGAACCGCTGGGCGTTCAAGCCGGGGCCGAACGGCGGCTGCAGCATCGACTTCTTCATCACCTACGAGTTCAAGAGCTTCGCCCTCGGCCTCCTGATGGGCAAGATGTTCGACAAGGCCTTCCGCAAGTTCACCGACGCCTTCGAGAGCCGGGCCGACCGGGTCTACGGCGCGACGGCCTGAGGAACCGAGACGTGCTCGGGGCGGAAGCCGAGCCCGACGAGGCGGGCCGGCAATCGCTGCAACCAGGGCACCCGGCCGAGGAGGCGTAGCGCCAGGGGTGGCGCGAGCGGCGCGCCGGACCCGTCGAGGACGCGGGCGATGACCCGGTCCTGTACGAGGCGCTGGAGGCGCTGGGTCATGCGCGTCGGCGGCATCCGCCGGGCCTGCACCTTGGCGAGATCATCTTCCGTCAGGCGCCCTTCGAGGAGCGGCGCGCTGAGGAGGTTCGCGGCCGCCACCGCGTCCTGAACCGCGAGGTTCACCCCGACGCCGCCGATCGGCGACATCGCGTGCGCGGCGTCCCCGATGCAGAGCAGACCCGGTCGGTGCCAGCGCTTCAACCGATCGACACGGACGGTGAGGAGCTTCACCGCTCCCCAATCCTCAAGCTCGCAGACCCGGTCGGCGAGGAACGGCGCAAGGCCCGCCACCGCGGCGCGGAACGCGTCGAGACCGCGCGCCCTCAGATCCGCGTCGCCGCCTTTCGGCACCACGTAGGCGCATTGCCAGTAATCGCCCCGGTCGAGGGTGACGAGGATGCTGCCCCGCCCGAAACGTCCGCCCGTCGCGTCGGTGTCGGTGGGCCGGCGGCCGAGGCGGAACCAGAGCACGTCCATCGGCGCGCCGAACTCCTCCCGCTCGAATCCGCCCTGCTCGCGGATGCGGGAATGGCGCCCGTCCGCCGCGATGACGAGGTCGGCTCGGATCTCGATCGGGCCCGCGGGCGCCTGTGCCCGGACACCGACGACGCGGCCATCCTTCTCGATCAGCGCGTCGCCTTCCGTCTCCATGAGCAGGCGGAAGCCCGGATAGCGCCGCCCGACGCCGGCTAGGAAGTCGAGGAAGTCCCATTGGGGCATCATGGCGATGAAGCGGTTGCGCGTCGGCAGGTGCCGGAAATCGGCGATGCCGAAACTGTCGGCCCCGACATAGGCCGTCAGCGTCGCGACCTTGCGATGCGGCAGGGCGAGAAAGGCCCGGCGCAGGCCGAGTTCCTCCATCACGTCGAGGGTCGAGGGATGGATCGTGTCGCCGCGGAAATCCCTCAGGAAGTCGGCGTGCTTCTCCAGGACCAGGACGTCGAGGCCCGCCCGCGCGAGGAGGAGCGCGGCCATCATGCCGGCCGGACCGCCGCCGACGATGCACACCTTCGTGGAGAGCCTGTCCATGGCCGGCGCCTCCTGCCCGAGAGCGGCATCCTACACCCGCACGGCCACCCTTGGGCAGCCCGGTCGGAGCACGGGACGGCCTCGTGTCGGCAGCCGAACCGTCGCCGGAGCGTTCCTAACCGGAGCCTTTCCGCATACAGGGTCACTTCGCGGGCCGTTTCGCGGGTCGACGGGGTGGCAGGCGTGAGCGAAACTGAGAGCCTGAGACGGCGGATCGACGAACTGGAAGCGGAGATCGGCCGCCTCCGCACGGACGAGCGAGCGCAGCGCGCAGCGCTCGCCGAGCGCGAGGAGCGCTACCGGACCCTGTTCGAGCAGATGGACGAGGGCTACTGCGTCATCGAGTTCTTCGACGGGCCGCACGGCCCCCTCAGCGACTACGTCCATGTCGAGGCGAACCGCGCCTACGCGCTGCATGCCGGCATCGAGAACGTCGTCGGACAGACGCTGCGAACGATGGTGGGGGAGGAGGCCGACGGCTGGGTCGAGCTCTACGGAGGCGTCCTGCGAACCGGCCGATCGATCCGCTTCCAGCGCGAGCTGGTGGCGACCGGGCGCCATCTCGAGCTCGCGGCCTTCCGGATCGAGCCGCCCTCGCGTCGGCAGGTCGCCGTCCTCTTCCAGGACATCACCGAGCGCAACCGCGCGATCGAGGCGCTCCAGAAGAACGAGGCGCGCCTGCGCTTCCTCGACGCCCTGGCGCGGGAGACGGCGCCCAGCACCAGCGCCGACGAGCTCCTGGCCACGACCACGCGCATGGTCGGCGTGCACATGGACGTCTCGATTTGCGCCTACGCCGACATGGACGAGGATCAGGACGGGTTCACGATCCGCGGGAACTGGGCGGCGCCGGGCTTGCCGAGCATCGTCGGGCACTACAGCCTCGCCGCCTTCGGCCGCCTCGCCGTCCGGAACCTGCGGTCCCGCGAGCCCCTGATCATCAACGACAACCTGCGCGAACTCGCGCCCGAGGAGGCCGCCACCTTCCAGGCCATCGGCATCACCGCGACGATCTGCATGCCGCTCGTGAAGGAGGGCCGGCTGACGGCACTGATGGCGATCCACCACAAGCTCCCGCACGCCTGGACGGCGGACGAGCTCGCGCTGATCCGGGAGGTGACGGAACGCTCCTGGGCCCATATCGAGCGCGTCGGCGCCGCGGCCGAGCTTCGCGTCAGCGCGGAGGCGCTCGCCGCCCTGAACGAGACCCTGGAGCAGCGCGTCCGTGAGCGGACCGCCGAACTGATGCGGGCCGAGGAGCAGCTTCGCCAATCGCAGAAGATGGAGGCGGTGGGCCAGCTCACGGGCGGCATCGCCCACGACTTCAACAACCTGCTCACCGGGATCACCGGCAGCCTCGAACTCCTCACCAACCGGATCGCGCAGGGGCGTCTGCGGGACGTGGACCGCTACGTCACCGCCGCGCAGGGCGCCGCGCGCCGCGCCGCCGCGCTGACCCACCGCCTGCTCGCCTTCTCCCGCCGCCAGACCCTCGACCCGAAGGCGACCGACGCCAACCGCCTCGTCGTCGAGATGGAGGAGCTGATCCGCCGCACGATCGGGCCCTCGATCACGCTGGAGGTGGTCGCGGCGGGCGGGCTCTGGCCGACCCTCGTCGATCCGAACCAGCTGGAGAACGCGCTTCTCAACCTCTGCATCAACGCCCGCGACGCCATGCCGGAGGGCGGGCGCATCACCATCGAGACCGGCAATCGCTGGCTCGACTGGCGCAGCGCCAAGGAGCGGGACCTCCCGATCGGGCAGTACATCTCGATCTGCGTCTCCGACACGGGCACCGGCATGACGCCGGAGGTGGTCTCGAAGGCCTTCGACCCGTTCTTCACCACGAAGCCCCTCGGCCAGGGCACCGGCCTCGGCCTCTCGATGATCTACGGTTTCGCCCGCCAGTCCGGCGGTCAGGTCCGGATCTATTCGGAGGTCGGCCAGGGCTCGATGGTCTGCATCTACCTGCCCCGCCACGCCGGGGCCGTGGCGGCCGCGGACGAGCCTCAGTTCCGGACCGACGCCCTGCGCTCCGCCGACGGCGAGACGGTGCTGATCGTCGACGACGAGCCGAGCGTGCGGATGCTCGTCACGGAGATCCTGGAGGAGCTCGGCTACGCCGCGATCGAGGCGGCCGACGGGCCGTCGGGCCTGAAGATCCTGCAATCGGACGCCCGCATCGACCTCCTCATCACGGATGTCGGCCTGCCCGGCGGAATCAACGGCCGACAGATGGCCGACGCGGCGCGGCACGTGCGTGCGGACCTCAAGGTGCTCTTCATCACGGGCTATGCCGAGAACGCCGTCGTGGGCAACGGCCATCTCGAGCCCGGCATGCACGTGATGACGAAGCCCTTCGCGCTCGAGGCGCTCGCGGCCCGGATCAAGGAGTTGATCGCCTCCGGCTGATCCGGGCCTCGCGGCGCACGGGGTTCACCGTCCCGTCCGCACCCGGGTCCAGAGCCGCGTGACGAAGCGCTGGGTGCGGTCGTCCCAGGCCGTGTTGGTGGACAGGCGCTGCATCGTGGCCTCGTCCGGGTAGATGCCGGGATTGTTCAGGATCTCGGGCTTCACGAGCTTCCTGGCCGGCAGGTTGCCGCTCGCGTAGGACACGAAGTTGGTGTTGGCCGCCGCCACCTCCGGCCGCATCATGTAGTCGATGAAGGCGTGGGCCTCGGCGGCGTGCGGCGCGTCCTTCGGGATCGCGAAGGCGTCGAACCACATCAGCGCACCCTCCTTCGGGATGACGTAGCCCACCTCGATGCCGTTCTTGGCCTCGTCCGCCCTCTTCTTCGCCTGAAGCACGTCGCCCGAGTAGCCGACCGCCACGCAGATGTCGCCGTTGGCGAGCGCCTGGATGTACTCCGAGGAGTGGAACTTCCGCACCGTGCCGCGCACCTTGTAGAGCGCGTCCGTCACCTGGGTGATGTCGTCCCAGCGCTTCGAATCCGCCTTGAGCCCGTAGGTCGGCAGCATGCTGGGGATCAGGTCCTCGGGGCTGTCGAGCATCATGATCCCGCAATCCTTGAGCCTGTTCGCCGTGCCCGGATTGAGGACGAGATTCCACGTGTTGAGGGGCGTTCCCGCGCCCAGGCGCTCGCGCACCGCGCCGAGATTGAGGCCGATCCCGGTCGTGCCCCACATGTAGTCGACGGCGTAGGCGTTGCCGGGATCGTAGGCGGCGAGCCGGCCCGCGATCTCGGGCCAGACATGGGCGAGGTTCGGGATCTTGCCCTTGTCGAGGGGCTGGAAGGCGCCCGCCTTGACGAGCCGCTGCAGGAAGGGCCCCGAGGGCACGACGACATCGTAGCCGGAGCGGCCGGCGAGCAGCTTCGTCTCGAGGATCTCGTTGTTGTCGTAGGTGTCGTAGACCACCTTGATGCCGGTCTCGCGGGTGAAGCTCTCCAGCACCTTCGGGTCGATATAGTCCGACCAGTTGTAGACGTTCACGACGCGCTCGGGCGCCGCCCCGGCGGGTGTCAGGAGGAGGGCGGCGAGCGCCGCCCCGATCAGGCTGCGCCGCCTCACCGCGCGTCCCCGGACGGGTGGCGCACGGCCGTCACGACGATCTCGACGAGATATTGCGGGCCCGCGAGCTTCGCCTCGACGGTGGCGCGGGCAGGCGGGTTCGCCCGGTCGACCCAGGCATCCCAGGCGGCGTTCATCTCGGCGAAGGTGCTCATGTCGGCGAGGTAGATCGTCGCCGCGAGGATCCGGCTCTTGTCGCTTCCTGCCGCCGCGAGCAGGCGGTCGATCTCGGACAGGATCGCCTGCGTCTGGGCGGTGACGCCGGTGCCGACCGCCTCGGCGGCGACCTGGCCGGCGAGATAGACCATGTCGCCGTAGGCGACGGCCTGGCTCATGCGGGGGCCCGTCTCGAAACGCTCGATCGTCATACTGGCCTCTGTCCTCGTTGCCGGGCCGCCTCGGCCCCCGCGCCTTGTGCCGCCTGCGGGCAGGGACCGTAAAGGGGCGTTCACGGAGATAAAGCGGGGAAGCCTCCCGCCTGCGACAAACTTTCCGCGACCCGCGCAACCAGAGGAGCCGTCAGCACGTTGCTTCGGCAGGTTACAGCGAAGCTCAGGATCCACGAGCCATGTTCTCGATCATCGGAACCATCATCATCGGCTTCATCGCCGGCGTCATCGCGAAGTTTCTCATGCCCGGCGACAACGAGCCGTCGGGCTTCATCCTGACGACCATCCTCGGCATCGTCGGCGCCTTCGTAGCGACCTTCATCGGTCAGGCCGTCGGCTGGTACGGACCGAACCAGGGCGCGGGCTTCATCGGAGCCATCGTCGGCGCCGTCGTCGTCCTGGCGATCTACGGCTTCGTCGCAGGCCGCAGCCGCACCACCACGCTCTGACGCGAAGCGCGGAGCGCATACGGAAAGGGGCGCCGCGAGGCGCCCCATTTTTCGTGGCCGGACGTCCGATCAGATATGCTCGGAGGCGGCCTTGATGGAACAGTGCCCGGTCGCGCCGCGGATGGCGAGGCCGGCGCCGACGATCAGCGCGGCGAGGCTCAGAAGCTTGTTCGGGCGCGGCTGCGCGGCCGCTGCCGCGATGCCGAGACCGAGCACCACCGAGACGGCGCGCTCCGTCGTCGTCAGGTTCTGCTGGCCGCTGAAGATGTCGTGGATGATCGCGTTCGCCATCGGGCGTCGTCTCCGGTTGAGGGGATTCTCGCGGGGCGAACGCGGGGCGGGGGGCGGCGTTCCGCGGGGGCGTGCCGCGCCGCACGCGGGGCTCAGCCGGCCTGCCGCTCGGCGAGCAGGCGGTCGTCGATCTCCCGGGCCCGGATCGCGGCCGGGCGCGCGTTGAGGCGCGCGACGTAGGCCTCGAAGGCCGGGCGCTTCTCCAGCGTGCCGAAGGCCATGCCCCAGCCGAGATGCGCGCCGACATAGACGTCGGCTGCCGTGAACTGGTCGCCGCAGATGTAGTCGCGGCCCGAGACCGCGCCTTCGAGGGCGTCCACCACGGTGGCGAGACTGCCGTAGCCGACCATGCCGCGCATGCGCGGATCGTCCGGCACGACGACGCCGAGGGTCTTGTTGGTGGTGGCCGCCTCGACGGGACCCGCCGCGAAGAACATCCAGCGGTAATAGGGGCCGCGGGCCCGGCTGCCGTGCGGCGGCGCGAGACCGGCTTCCGGGAAGGCGTCGGCGAGGTCGGCGCAGATGGCGGCGGTCTCGGTCACCACGGTGTCGCCGTGGCGGATCGCCGGGACCTTCCCCATCGGGTTGACGGCGAGATACTCGGCCGAGCGCGTCGAGCGGCCGAATTCCAGGATCTCGGCCCGGTAGGGCGCGCCGACCTCCTCCAGCATCCAGCGGACGATGCGGCCGCGGGACATCGGGGTCGTGTAGAAGACGAGTTCGTCAGACATGGCGGCCTCCCTTTCCGTCGCGCCGATTCGCGCGGCCGGAGAAGAGCACAAAGCGGGAGGCCCCCAAACGGGAAGCGCGGCCCCGAGGGACCGCGCTCCGCATCGTTCCGTGTGGCCGGGGCGATTACTCGCCGGCGTTGCGGCGCTCGCCGCGCTCGCGGCGGGGCTCCTGGTCCCCGCGCTCGGCCCGCTCGGCGTCGCGCTGGGACTTCAGCTTCTCGGTGAGGTCCTCGCCGGTCTGCTGGTCGACGACCTTCATGGAGAGGCGGATCTTGCCGCGGTCGTCCTGACCGAGGAACTTCACCTTCACCTTGTCGCCTTCCTTGACGACATCGGTCACCTTGGCGACCCGCTGGGCGGCGAGTTCCGAGATGTGGACGAGGCCGTCCTTGGCGCCGAAGAAGTTCACGAAGGCGCCGAACTCCATCGTCTTCACGACGGTGCCGTCGTAGATCATGCCCGGCTCGGCCTCGGCCACGATCGAGCGGATCCAGTTGTAGGCCGCCTTGATCGCCTTGCCGTCCGAGGAGGCGATCTTCACGATGCCGGTGTCCTCGATGTTGATCTTGGCGCCGGTCTTCTCGACGATCTCGCGGATCACCTTGCCGCCCGTGCCGATCACTTCGCGGATCTTGTCGGTCGGGATCTGCATGGTCTCGATGCGCGGCGCGTACTCGCCGAGCTCGGGCCGCGCGGCGGTCAGCGCCTTGGCCATCTCGGCCAGGATATGGCCGCGGCCGTCCTTGGCCTGCGCCAGCGCCACCCGCATGATCTCCTCGGTGATGCCGGCGATCTTGATGTCCATCTGGAGCGAGGTGATGCCCTCGTCCGTGCCGGCCACCTTGAAGTCCATGTCGCCGAGGTGATCCTCGTCGCCCAGGATGTCGGAGAGCACCGCGAAGCGCTCACCCTCGAGGATGAGGCCCATCGCGATGCCGGCCACGGGGCGGCGCAGCGGCACGCCCGCATCCATCAGCGACAGCGAGCCGCCGCAGACGGACGCCATCGAGGAGGAGCCGTTCGACTCCGTGATCTCGGACACGACGCGGATCGTGTACGGGAACTCGTGGGCCGGCGGCAGCACCGGATGGATCGCCCGCCAGGCAAGCTTGCCGTGGCCGATCTCGCGGCGGCCGGGCGAGCCCATGCGGCCGGTCTCACCGACCGAATAGGGCGGGAAGTTGTAGTGCAGGAGGAACGTCTCCTTGTACGTGCCTTCCAGCGCGTCGATGAACTGCTCGTCCTCGCCGGTCCCGAGAGTCGCGACGACCAGCGCCTGCGTCTCGCCGCGGGTGAACAGGGCCGAGCCGTGGGCGCGCGGCAGCACGCCGACCTCGGAGACGATCGGGCGGACGGTCTTCACGTCGCGGCCGTCGATGCGCGAGCCGGTGTCGAGGATGTTCCAGCGAACCACCTTCGACTGCGCCTCCTTGAAGGCGGCCTTGACCTTCTCGGGGGCGAATTTCTGCTCACCCTCGGCCGGGCAGAGGGCGGCGACCACCTTCGCCTTCACGGCGTCGACGGCGGCGTAGCGCTCCTGCTTGACGGTCTTCTTGTAGGCCTCGCGCAGCTCCGCCTCGCAGACCTCCAGAACGGCCGTCTCGACGTCGGCGTTCTCCGGAGCCTGGAAGTCGCGCGGCTCCTTGGCGGCCTTCTCGGCCAGCCGGATGATCGCCTCGATGATCGGCTGGAAGTGCTTGTGGCCGAACATCACGGCGCCGAGCATCACGTCCTCGGAGAGCTCCTTCGCCTCCGACTCGACCATCAGGACGGCGTCCTGGGTGCCGGCCACGACGAGGTCGAGGGTCGACTCGTCCAACTCGGTCACGAGGGGGTTGAGCTTGTAGCCGCCGTTGACGTAGCCGACGCGGGCCGCGCCGATGGGCCCCATGAAGGGCACGCCGGACAGCGTCAGGGCGGCGGAGGCCGCCACCATCGCGACCACGTCCGGGTCGTTCTCGAGGTCGTGGGTCAGGACGGTGACGACGACCTGGGTGTCGTTGCGCCAGCCCTCGACGAAGAGCGGGCGGATCGGCCGGTCGATCAGGCGGGAGACCAGGGTCTCCTTCTCGCTCGGACGGCCCTCGCGCTTGAAGTAGCCGCCCGGGATGCGGCCGGCGGCGTAGGCGCGCTCCTGGTAGTTCACGGTGAGCGGCAGGAAGTCGATGCCGGCCTTGGGCTCCTTGCCGGAGACGACGGTGGCGAGCACCGAGGTCTCGCCGTAGGTGGCGACCACGGCGCCGTCGGCCTGGCGGGCCACCTTGCCGGTCTCGAGGACGAGCTTGCGGTCGCCCCACATCAGCTCTTCACGTTGTACGTCGAACATATCTCTCATGCCTTCATGCGGTCGGGCGAACCCGGCGCCGCCAGCGGCAAGACGGCGAGAGGCTTCCGGAGCCGAAGCCTCTCGCGATCCTGCCCTGGCGCCGCGCCTCGAAGTCGCCCGGGGATCCGACGGGCCGGCATTCCGCCCCGCCGATGATGAAACGCGGTCCAGGGCCGGGCCCGGGACCGCGCGGGTCGGTGTTAGCGGCGGATGCCGAGGCGCTCGATCAGGGACCGGTAGCGGGCCTCGTCCTTGCGCTTGACGTAGTCGAGCAGCGAGCGGCGCTGCGAGACCAGCTTCAGGAGGCCGCGGCGGGAATGGTTGTCCTTGCCGTGGGTCTTGAAGTGCTGGGTCAGGTTGGTGATCCGCTCGGTGAGGATCGCCACCTGGACCTCCGGCGAGCCGGTGTCCTTGCCGCCCTGAGCGTATTCCTTGATGAGCGCGGTCTTGCGCTCTGCCGTGATCGACATCGCCATCTGCCTTTCGGGTATCGGGTATCGGATCGGCCTGCCCCCTCTCGGGGCGGCCTCAGGGCCCAGGTCTCGGCCGCTGCCGGGATGTCGTCCAGCAGGGTCTCGTCCCAAGCGGTTCAGCCCCGCCCGTCACCGGGTCGAGGCGGGCCGGACCATACACGAAACCGCCGGGAGCGCCAGCCCTCCGCCGCAGGGCTGGCGCCCTGGCACGGGTTGTGCCGCCTGCGCCCGCGAATCCGTCTAGGATCGCCCGGCAGGAGACCCGCCCGAACCATGCCCGTGCCCGGCCCCATCGCGCCCAAGTCCATCGACCGGATCCTCGACGGGGCGGGGCAGGGCGGGACGCCACTCGCTCGCACGCTCTCGGCCTTCGGCCTCGGCTGCATCGGCGTCGGCGCCACGATCGGGGCCGGGATCTTCGTGCTGACCGGCACGGCGGCGGCGCAATATGCGGGGCCGGGCCTCGTGATCTCGTTCCTCCTTGGCGGGTTCGCGAGCGCCTGCGTCGGCCTGTGCTACGCGGAGCTCGCCGCGATGATCCCGGTGCCGGGCTCGACCTACACCTACGCCTACGCCACCCTCGGGCGGCTCGCCGCCTGGATCATCGGCTGGGACCTCGTCCTCGAATTCGCGATGGCGGCTGCCACCGTCGCCGTCGGCTGGTCGGGCTACGCCCAGAGCCTGCTCGCCGATCTCGGCCTTCGCCTACCGGCCACGCTCGCAGCCGCCCCGGGCGCCGGCGGGCTCGTCAACCTTCCGGCGGCTGGCATCGTGCTCGCCCTAACCCTGCTTCTCATCGCCGGGAACCGGCGCGCCGCAGGGGCGAATGCGTGGCTCGTCGCCCTCAAGATCGCGATCATCCTCACCTTCATCGTGATCGGCGGCTGGCACGTGAAGCCAAGCCTGTGGTCGCCCCTCGTGCCTCCGAACACCGGCACCTTCGGCGAGTTCGGCTGGAGCGGGGTCCTGCGGGGAGCGGGCGTCGTCTTCTTCGCCTTCATCGGGTTCGAGACCGTGGCGACGGCGGCGGGCGAGGCCCGCGAGCCGCGGCGGGACCTGCCGGTCGGCCTCCTCGGCGCGCTCCTCGTCACGACGCTCCTCTACGTGGCGGTGGCGGCGGTGCTGACCGGCCTCGTGCCCTACCGGGACCTCGCGGGGGCGGACCCGATCGCCAAGGCGATCGACGCGATCGGGCTCGGCGCCTTCGCCATCGCGATCAAGCTCGGAGCGCTCGTCGGCCTGACCACGGCGACGCTGACGGCGCTCTACGGTCAGACGCGGATTTTCTACGCGATGGCGCGCGATCGCCTGCTGCCGGAGCCCTTCGCCCGGGTTCACGAGGCGACGCGCACGCCCGCCCTGAGCCAGGGTCTGACCGGCCTCGCGACGGCGCTCGTCGCCGCCTTCGTGCCGATCGAGGTGCTCGGAGAGCTCGTCAGCATCGGGACGCTCCTGGCCTTCACGCTGGTCTGCGCGGCTCTGCTGATGCTGCGGCGGCGGGAGCCGGGACGGGTGCGTCCCTTCCGGGTCCCGGCGGCACCCTGGGTGGCAAGCCTCGGCATCCTCGCCTGCCTCGCCCTGATGGCGGGCCTGCCGGCGGAGACGTGGCTGCGGCTGTGGGCGTGGCTCGCCGTGGGGCTCGCGATCTATGCGGGCTACGGGCGGAGGCGACAGGATCCCTCTCCCGACGCGGGAGAGGGATCTCGCGTTTCAAGCGAATCGTGCGTCGTCGCTCAGTACGGGCGATGGCCCGGCCGGCCGCCGTAGCGGCGGCGCAGGTACTGGATGACCTTGGGGAGCAGGAAGGCGACGAGGATCTTGCGCATCGGGTCTCTCGGGTTCGGTTCGCGGGTCGGAAGCGCCCGCCACGTGCCGAGAGAATGCCGCCGCGCCGCGCGTCGTTCCGTGCTCAGAGTTCGAGGGCGAGCGTTACGGGCACATGGTCCGAGGGCCGCTCCCAGCCGCGGGCGTGTCGGGCGACGGTGACGCTGCGCACCGTACCGGCGAGGTCCGGCGAGACCCAGGCGTGATCGAGGCGCCGGCCCTTGTTGGCGGCCGCCCAGTCGGGCGAGCGGTAGCTCCACCACGTGTAGATCTTCTCCGGCTCCGGCGTCAGCAGGCGGGCGGCATCGACCCAGCCCGCCTCGCCGCGCAGGGTCTCCAGGCGCTCGGTCTCGGTCGGCGTGTGGCTCACCACGTCGAGGAGTTGCTTGTGCGACCAGACGTCGTGCTCGAGCGGCGCCACGTTGAGATCGCCGACGAGGATCGCCGGACCCTTCACCCGGCGCCCGCCCCAGAGGCGCAATGCGTCGAGAAAATCGATCTTGTGCGCGAATTTCGGATTGAGGCCGACATCCGGAACGTCGCCGCCGGCCGGGACGTAGAAATCGTGCAGCACGATGCCGGCGGCCGGCCCCGCCTCGCGACCGAGCACCGCCGAGATGTGTCGCGCGTCGGCGCGCTCGCAGAAGCTCATCACGTCCCGCGTCAGCAGGGGAAAGCGGGAGATGATCGCGACGCCGTTGTAGCCCTTCTGCCCGGCGAAGACGATGTTCTCGTAGCCCGAGCCCTGGAACGCCTTGAGCGGGAAGGCGTCGTCCGGGCACTTGGTCTCCTGCAGGCAGAGCACGTCCGGCCGCTCTTCCGCGAGGAAGCGCAGGACGAGGTCGATGCGCAGGCGCACCGAGTTGATGTTCCAGGTGGTGACGGTGAGGCGCACGTCGGAGGCTCGGGTCGGGCGGCGTCAGTGCTGCTGCTGGATCTGCTGCTGCATCGCCTTGTCCTCGCTCCGCCCGTAATTGATGAAGAACAGGGCCGTGTCGACCGACTTGCCCTTCTGCAGGTTCGTGAGCTGGACGGTCGTCAGGTAGCCCTGCGGGTCGGTGATCCGCCACTGGCTCAGCGTCTTCATCTCGGCGTCGAAGAAGAGCTGGATCTTCGAGGTGCCGCCCAGCGTCGAGCGGTCCTCCAGGCTGATGCGCACGCCGCCCGGGTCGTTGGCGATGTCGGTGACGGAGAGGTCGCGGGCGAGGTCGATCTTCTCGCGCAGCAGGAATTTCAGCGGCGTCTGCGCGATGAAGTAGAGGTCCTGCGTCGAGAGCTTGCGGTCGCGCACGGCGACCGAGGTGCCGTCGGCCACGACCTGGAGCGGGGAGGGCTCGTCGTAGTCGAAGCGCAGGCGCCCGGGCTTGGCCACCGTCAGCTTGCCGCCGATCCGGCGGCCGTCCGCGCCGATCTGCAGGAACGTGCCGGTCAGTGTCGTCATCCCGTTGAAGTAGCCGTTCGCCTGGGCGAGGATCGTGGCGGGGTCGGCGTCGGCGAAGGTCGCCGCACCCGCGCTCGGCGCGCCGATCGCCGCGACCTTGGCCTCCTTGGCCTCCGCGGCGGGCTTCCCCGCGCCGGCCTTCAGGCTGCCCGTCTTCTCGGTACCGGGCTTGTCCGCCGCCTTGTCGGGGGCGGCCTTCGCATCCTTGGCCGCCTTCGGCGCGGGCTTGGCCGCCTGCGGCTTGGCCGCGGGCGGGGCGGGCTGCGGCGCCGGGGCCGGCTCCTCCTTGCGGCCGAACAGGCTGTCGAGGAAGGACGTGACCTGCGCCTCCGCCGGCCGCGGCTCGGCGAGGATCCCGGCGAGGACGAGCAGAGAACCGGCGAGCAGGCTGTGGCGGCGGCCGATCATCGGGGGGCGTCTCCGGGGCGTGCGGCAGGGCGGTCGAGGGGCGGGCCCGAGCCTTAGGCCCGAACCCTGTGGCGAATATGCGACGCCGGCCGCACCCGGCCGGCGTCCGCGTCTCAGTCGTCGTCGTACATCACGCCGGACGCGGCGTGATGGCCGCCCTCGACCAGGATCTCGCGCTTGCCGGCATGGTTGGCCGGGCCGACGATCCCCTCGATCTCCATCCGCTCCATGATGGAGGCGGCGCGGTTGTAGCCGATCTGGAGGCGGCGCTGGATGTAGCTCGTCGAGGCCTTCTTGTCCCGCAGCACCACCTGGATCGCCTGCTCGTAGAGGTCGCCGCCGGCCTCGCCGCCGCCGGAGGCCACGAAGCTGCCGACGTCGAAGACCGCGACGTCCGCCTCCTCCTCGGCCTCCGCCCGCTCGGCGCGCTCGGCCTTGTCGGCCTTCGAGCCGCGGGTGGGCTTCTCCGCCTCGCCCGAGCCGTCGTCGGCGGTGACGGCGTCGAGATAGGCGGGGCGGCCCTGGCGCTTCAGATGCGCCACCACGCTCTCGACCTCGCTGTCCGAGCAGAACGGCCCGTGCACCCGCGTCGTGCGCCCGCCCCCTGCCATGAACAGCATGTCGCCCTGGCCCAGCAACTGCTCGGCGCCCATCTCGCCCAGGATCGTGCGCGAGTCGATCTTGCTCGTCACCTGGAAGGAGATCCGGGTCGGGAAGTTCGCCTTGATCGTGCCCGTGATCACGTCCACGCTCGGGCGCTGCGTCGCCATGATCAGGTGGATGCCCGCCGCCCGCGCCATCTGCGCCAGCCGCTGGATCGCCCCCTCGATCTCCTTGCCCGCCACCATCATCAGGTCGGCCATCTCGTCGACCACGATCACGATGTAGGGCAGCGCCGACAGGTCCATCTCCTCCTGCTCGTACACCGCCTCGCCCGTCTCCCGGTCGAAGCCGGCGGGGACCGTGCGCAGGATGACCTCGCCCTTCCCGCGGGCCTCGGCCATGCGGGCGTTGTAGCCGTCGATGTTGCGCACGCCGATCTTGGACATCTTCTTGTAGCGCTCCTCCATCTCGCGCACGGCCCATTTGAGGGCGATGACCGCCTTCTTCGGGTCGATGACGACGGGGGAGAGCAGGTGCGGGATGCCGTCGTAGACGGAGAGTTC
>NZ_SMNT01000063.1 GCF_004348265.1 Methylobacterium segetis | reverse complement strand
CGTGCTGCGGCTCGCGCACGAGCGCGGCCTCACCCTCATCATCGTCACCCACGATCTCGCGGACGTCGCGGCGCTCGCCGAGCGGGCGGTGCTCCTCGGCGGCCGGCCCGCGCGGGTCGTCGCCGACATCCCCCTCGGGGTCGATGCCGAGGCCGAGCTGCGCCGACGCCTCGGCCCCTCCCCCGACCAGACGGGCCGCGCCGCGGCCTGAACCGAGACCCTGAGCGTATGACCGCCCCCGACGATCTCTCCGCCCTGTGGACGCACGAATGGGCGCGCGCCGACTGGACGCGCCGCGCCACCCTCGACGCCCTGGCCCGCGGCGGCCTCGCCGCGCTCCTCGGCGGCGGGGGCCTCGCCCTCTCGGGCGGGCGGGTGCACGCGGCCGACGACGGCACCGTGCGCATCGGCTACCTGCCGATCACCGATGCGACCGCGCTTCTGGTGGCCCACGCCAAGGGCTTCTTCGAGGAGGCCGGGCTCAAGGTCGCCGAGCCGACGCCCGTGCGCTCGTGGTCGGCGCTGGTCGAGGGATTCGCGGCGGGCAAGTTCAACCTCGTCCACCTGCTGAAGCCCATCCCGGTCTGGATGCGCTACAACAACAAGTTCCCGGTGAAGATCCTGGCCTGGGCCCACACCAACGGCTCCGGCATCGTCGTCGGGGGCAAGAGCGGCATCACCGACTTCCGGGGGCTCGGGGGCAAGCGCGTCGCGGTGCCCTACTGGTACTCGATGCACAACGTCGTGCTGCAATACGCGCTTCGGGAATCCGGTGTTGTCCCCGTGATCCGGGGCGAGGCGGGCGCGGGCGAGTGCGCCCTGCAGATCCTGCCCCCGCCCGAGATGCCGGCGGCGTTGGCGGCCGGCAAGATCGACGGCTACATCGTCGCCGAACCCTTCAATGCTCTCGGCGAGATCAAGGCCGGGGCGCGGATGCTGCGCTTCACCGGCGACATCTGGAAGAACCATCCCTGCTGTGTCGTCGTCGCCCACGAGCGGCAGGTCACCGCCAATCCGGAATGGACGGGCAAGGCGGTCGACGCGATCGTGCGGGCGCAGGCCCATTGCATGAAGAACCGCGAGGAGGTCGCCCGCCTGATCTCGAAGGACGGGCGCGGCTACCTGCCGATGCCGGCCGAGGTGGTGGTGAAGGCCATGACCGATTACGGGCCGGCCTACGAGGCGAGCGGGGCGATCCGTCACCCCGACTGGTCGGCCTCCCGCATCGACTTCCAGCCCTGGCCCTATCCGTCCGCCACGAAGCTCATCGTCGAGGCGATGGGACGGACATTGGTCGAGGGCGACGCGACCTTCCTCCAGGGCCTCGACCCGGATTTCGTCGCCCGCGACCTCGTGGACGACCGCTTCGTGGCAGCCTCGCTCAAGCGCTATCCCGAATGGCCGGGCGCGGGAGATGCCGCCTCGCTCACCCGCCAGGAGACTTTGAGCCTGTGAGCGGGAGCGCGGTCGAGGCGGCGCTCGCCGTCGAGAGGGACGTCGCCCCGGGGCGCGGCCTCGTCCCGGTGCTGAGCCGGCTGGCGCCGCTCGCCGGGCTCGCCGGCCTCCTCGCCCTCTGGTACGCGGCCGGGCTCGTCCTTGAGAGCGTGCCGGCCTACGCCGCCTTCGCTGGCTTCGCGCCGAGCCCTGCGCTCGCCGCCTTCCGGGACCTGATCGCGTCCGGCGAGGCGTGGCGGGCCGCGGGCCCCAGCCTCGCGCGGGTCGGAGAGGGGCTCGCCTTCGCCTTTCTCCTCGGTGCGCCGGTGGGGCTCCTCGTCGGCTCCTCGCCGCTCCTGGAGCGGGTCCTGCAGCCGCCGTTCCAGCTCCTGCGCATGATCTCCCCGCTCGCCTGGATGCCGGTGGCGGTGCTCGCCTTCCCGAGCTGGAACGGGGCCATCGTCTTCCTGATCGCCGCGGCCGCGATCTGGCCGATCCTGTTCGCCACCGCCGCCGGGGTGAAGCGGGTCGATCCCGTCTGGCTGACGCTCGCGCGCAATCTCGGCGCGGGCCGGTTCGGCACCCTGCGCGCGATCGTGGTCCCCGCCGTCACGCAGGACATCCTCACGGGCTTGCGCCTCGCGCTCGGCGTCGCCTGGATCGTGCTCGTGCCGGCCGAGTATCTCGGGGTCACGAGCGGGCTCGGCTACGCCATCAACGACGCCCGCGACACCCTCTCCTACGACCGCCTCGCGGCGCTCGTGCTGCTGATCGGCCTGATCGGCTACGCCCTCGACGCCGCCCTCGGCCGCCTCGCGGCCCGGGCTCGCTGGATTCCCGCCACCTGAGGAGACCGACCATGAGTGCTCACGCTGCCAGAGAGACCGGGCGGGAGATCGTCCAGACCTTCGAGACCATCGACGCCGACGCCTTGAGGGCCCTGTCCGAGCGCGGCCGCGCCGATCCGAGCGTGGTGAAGACCGTGCGCGCCCGCACCGTCGCGGAGGGGCGCCGCTTCCGCCACCTCAACTACGTCCGCAACCTCGACGCCCATATCGTCGACGAACCACCGGCGCTGCTCGGCGACGATACCGCCCCGAACCCGACCGAGGCGCTGCTCGCCGCCCTCGGCACCTGCGTCGCGGTCGGCCTCCAGGCCAACGCGGTCGCCCGGGGCTGGACCGTGCGCGGCATCGAGATCGAGAGCGAGGGCGACATCAACATCACCTCGGTCTGGGGCACGGGCGACCTCTCGGAGAAGGCGGTCGGGCTCACCGCCGTGCGGCTGAAGGCCCATCTCGACATCGAGGGGGCGAGCCCGGACGAACTCGACGCCCTCGTCGCGCATGCCGCGCAATGGTCGCCCGTGCTCAACACCGTGAAGAACCCCGTCCCCGTCAGCCTGGCGCGGGCCTGAGGCCGGGATGGCCGCGACCGCCCTCCCGCTCCGGGATACGCCGCGCATCGTCGCGGACATCGTGCGCGAGGATCTCAGGCCCCAGGTCGGCGCCATCGACGCGGGCGCGTATCCTGAGGCCGTCCTGCGCGCCCTCGCCGCCGCCGGGGCCTGCGCCCATCACGTCGATGGCGGGCCGGAGGGGATCCTCGCCGCCGTCGACGCGATGGCCGAGGCGGGGGAGGCCTGCCTCTCCACCGCTTTCTGCCTGTGGTGCCAGGACGCGCTGGTCTGGTACCTCGCGCGATCGGACGAGCCGGGCGCGCGCCGCCATCTCGCCGCGGCGGCATCGGGCGAACACCTCGGCGGGACCGGTCTGTCGAACCCGATGAAGGCCCTGTCCGGCATCGAGCCGCTGGCGCTGCAGGGCGTGCGCGAGGGCGCGGGCTACCGGGTGCGCGGGCGCCTGCCCTGGGTCTCGAATCTCGGTCCTGGCCACCGCTTCGCCGGCATCTTCTCCCTGCCCGAGGGGCGGCGCGTCATGGGCCTGTTCGTGGCTGGGGAGGCCGGGGTGTCGATCGCGGCCAACGCCCGCTTCGTGGCGCTCGAAGGCACCGGCACCTACACGGTGATGATGCGCGACGCGTACCTCCCCGATGCGGAGGTGATCGCGCACGATGCGGGCGCCTTCGTGCCGCGTATCCGTAACGGATTCGTGCTGCTCCAGGCCGGCATGGGCCTCGGGCTCGCCCGCGGCGCCGCCGCGCTGATGCGCAGCGACGCGGCCGGGCGCGGGAAGGCGCAGTTCCTGCCTCTCGGGCCGGAGGGAATCGAGGCGCGGGCCGCAGCCCTGCGCGAACGGGTCGCGGCGGCCGCGCGGGCCCACGCGGCGACGGACCGCGCCGCCTTCCTCGAGACCTTGCGCCTGCGCCTCGACGTGTCCTTTCTGGCGCTGGAGGCGGCGCAGGCCGCCATGCTCCAGTTCGGCGCGCGCGGCTACCTGGAAGGCTCCGAGGCGTTCCGGCGCTTGCGCGAGGCGCAGTTCGTCGCGATCGTCACCCCATCCGTGAAGCACATCACGACCGAGCTCGCGCGCGGGGCCTGATGACGCGACGGCCGCAAGGGTTCAACCGCATGAGCGCGTCCGATCCAGCTCCCGAGGTCGAGTATTATTTCAGCTTCCTCTCGCTCTGGTCCTATGTCGGGAGCCTGGAATTCCGGGCGCTCGCCGAGCGGACGGGGGCGTCCATCGTCTACAAGCCGGTGGACCTCCTCGCCGTCTTCGCGGCGGGCGGCGGCAAGCCCGTCAAGGAGCGGCCCCTCCAGCGCCAAGCCTACCGACTCGTCGAGATGCAGCGCTGGCGGCGCATCCGGAACATCCCCCTCGTGCTGCACCCGCGCCACTATCCTGCCGATCCGGCGCTCGCCCACCGCGTGCTGCTCGCCGCGATCGAGGAGGGGAGCGCGGTCGCCGATTTCGTCCATGCCGGCCTGAAGGCGGTCTGGGCGGACGAACTCGACATCTCCGACGCGGCCACGATCGCGCACCTCGCCGACGCTGCCAGGCTCGACGGGGACCGGCTTCTCGCCCGCGCCGGGGAGCCGGGGCTCCGGACCCGCGAGGCCGCGCTGACCCGCGAGGCGATCGCCCGGCAGGTCTTCGGAGCCCCGTTCTACGTTTTCCGGGGCGAGCCGTTCTGGGGTCAGGACCGGCTCGCGCTGCTGGAGGACGCGATCACCGGGTCCGGCGAGCCTATTCCCTTGCCGGATCTTGCCGATTCCGGCTGATCGGCAGTCTCGCCGAGCAGCGCGTTGAGGATGATCGCCGCGATCGCGGTGATGAGGATCGGGTCCTTCACGATCGGCTGCAGGGCATCCGGCACAGCCCGGAAGAAGGCCGGCTGCACGATCGGGATCAGGCCGATCCCGAGGGAGACCGCGATGACGAGGGCGTCGCGGCTGCCGGGGCGGGCGTAATCGACCTGCGCCAGGATGCGGATCCCGGTCGCCGCCACCATCCCGAACATGACGAGGGCCGCGCCCCCGAGCACCGGCTGCGGGATCGAGGCCGCCACATAGGCGATCTTCGGGAGGAGGCCGAGGAGCAACATGATCCCTCCGGCCGCGGCGCAGACCCAGCGGCTGTGCACGCCCGTGAGGCCGACGAGCCCGACATTCTGCGAGTAGGACAGATAGGGGAAGGTGTTGAACACGCCCCCGATCAGCGTGCCGAGGGCGTCGGCGCGCAGCCCCCGGCGGATGTCCTCGGTCCCGACCCGGCGGCCGGTCATCACCCCGAGCGCCAAGAACATGCCGGTGGCCTCGATGAACACGATCGTCATCACGAGGCACATGATCAGGCAGGGGACGAGGTGGAAGGTCGGCAGCCCGAATTGCAGCGGCGGCACGATCCGCAGCCAGGGCTCGTCGCCGAGGCCGGAGAAGTCCGTCCAGCCGAGCGCCAGGGTGAGGCCGTAGCCGAGGCCGATCCCGAGGAGCACCGCGATGCGGGCGACGAAGCCCGGGCCGAAGCGGGCGAGCAGCAGGATCGCGGCGAGCACCGCGGCCGCCAGCGCGACGGTCCCGGGCGCCCCGAATTCGGGGCTGCCCGCGCCGCCGCCCGCCCAGCCGACCGCGACGCGGGTGAGCGCGATCCCGATCATCGTCAGGATCGTGCCCGTCACCACGGGCGGGAAGAACCGCATGACGCGGCCGACGAGGGGCACGACGAGGAGACCGTAGACGCCGCCAACGATCACCGCGCCGTAGATCCCGGTCAGACCGACGCCCGGCATCGCCGCCATGGCGAGCATCGGCTGGATCGCCACCGCGGTGACGCCCATGATGACCGGCAGGCGGATGCCGAAGGGGCCGATTCCGACCGTCTGGATCAGGGTGGCGATGCCGCAGGCGAACAGGTCCGCGTTGATGAGGAGCGCGATCTGGTCCTTCGGCAACTTGAGCGCGGCCCCGATGATCAGGGGCACGGCGATCGCGTTGGCGTACATCACGAGCACGTGCTGAAGGCCGAGCGCCAGGAGGCGCGGAGCGGGCAGCACCGCATCGACGCTGTCCGGGCTCGCGCTGGCGCCGCGCGGGGTCTGTGTCGTCGGCATGGGTCTCAAGGCTCGCAGGGGAGAAGGATCAGCGGCCCGCCGGGACGTCCGGGCGGGGATCGGCGGTGAAGCCGTCGCGGTTCGGCATGAGGACCTTCGGCAGGCTGCCCGCGTCGAGGCTCGCCTCCTCGGGCAGGAGGCCGTTGAGGTGCAGCACGTAGGCGCTCACGGCGTAGGTCTCGTCGGGGCTGAGCGATTGCGGCGCGTCGAAGGGCATCGCGCGGCGCACGTAGTCGAACAGGGTGGTGGCGTAGGGCCAGAAGCTGCCGACGGTGCGGACGGGCTTCGCAGTGGCGAGACTGCCCCGCCCGCCCGCGAGCGCCTCGGCGGCGGCACCCTCGCCGCGGCCGCCGTGGCAGCCGGCGCAACGCTCGGAGAAGACCGCCGCCCCCTCGCGCACGCTGCCGCGGCCGGGGGGCAGGCCCTGCCCGTCGGCGCGCGCGTCGATGTCCCAGGCTGCGATGACCTCCGGCGTCGCCGGGCGGCCGAGGCCGAACGCGCCGGCGGGCTCCGCGGCGGCCGGGCCGGGCAGGGAAAGGGCGAGAATCAGGAGGGCGGGCAGGGCGCGATCAGGCCGCATGGGTCACCGCTCCGCCCGCCGCGACGCTCCAGCCGAAGACCGCGTTGTTGTGGTAGTAGGAGCGGGTTCCCCGGACGGCGACGAGCACCTCTCGGGCGGGCTGCACGTAGCCGGTCTCGTCCCGGGCGCGGCTGAGGAGCCTCGCCGGGCCCCCGTCCCAGCGCCAGGGCAGGCGGAAACGGGTGAGGCAGCGCGCCAGCACCGGCCCCTCCAGGACGGCGGCCCGCCAGGAGGCGCCCCCGTCCGTCGAGACGTCGACGCCCGCGATCCGCCCGCGGCCCGTCCAGGCGAGGCCGCGGATCTCGTGAAGGCCGGGCTCGCGGAGGCGCTGCCCGCCGGAAGGCGCGGTGATGACGGATTTCGCCTCCATCACGAAGGTGAACTGGCGCGCGCTGCCGTCCGGCATCAGGTCGGTGTATTTCGAGGTCTCCTCGCGGGTCTGGAACGGCCGGTCGCCCACCTTCAGGCGGCGCAGCCACTTGATGCTCAAGTTCCCCTCGAGACCCGGCAGGAACAGCCGCAGCGGGTAGCCCTGCTCCGGCCGCAGGCGCTCGCCGTTCTGGGCATAGGCGAGGATCGCGCCGTCGAGCGCCGCGTCGAGGGGAATGCTGCGGCTCATCGCGCAGGCATCCGCGCCCTCGGCCAGGATCCAGGAAGCATGCGGCTTCACGCCGACCTCGGCCAGCAGGGTCGCGAGCTCCACGCCCGTCCACTCGGCGCAGGAGAGGAGGCCGTGGCTGTCCTGGACGGTCCAGTCGGGCTTCGCGCCGAGCCAGGGGGTGTTGCCGGAACATTCGAGGAAGTGCAGGCGCGTCACGGCGGGCAAGCGCAGCAGGTCGTCCATCGTGAGGACGAGCGGCCTCTCCACGAGGCCGTGCACGACGAGGCGGTGGCGGTCCGGGTCGATCGCCGGGATGCCGGCATGGTGACGCTCGTAGTGCAGCCCGTTCGGCGTGATCACTCCGTGCAGGCCCTGCAGCGGCGTCACCGTGGCAACGGCGCCCGGGAAGGCCGGCGGCGTGCGGGCGTAGCGCGCGAGCGCCTCGCCCGGAGCAGGCCGCCCGTAGGCCGCGGCCGTGGCGCCCTGCCTGCGGGTCCAGTCCGGCACGTCGAGGGGCTCGTCGCCCCGGGCGATCGCTCCGGTGGCACCCGCTCCGGCAAGGGTGCCACCGGCGAGCCGCAGGAAGGCGCGGCGGTTCTCGGTTCGCATCGGGCCGCCCTCCTAGCGCGCGCCGGCTTCGGCCTGCGGCGTCTCGAAGAAGCGCGTGTCGAACAGCCCCTCGGTGGAGGGTGCCGTCTCGGTGAGGCCGAGCGTCGCCTGGAAGGCCAGCATGGCGCGCGTCGCGTCCGCGATCGTGCGGGGATCGGCGACGTATTGCGTGGCGGGCGAGGCGAGCGCGGAGCGCAGGGTCGCGGCGCCGACGATGCCCTTGCCGAGCGCGCTCTCGACCGCCGGCAGGGCGCGCTCCGGCTCGCGCTTGATGAGGTCCACGGCCCGCGCGATCGCGGTGACGAGGCCGCGCACGGCAGCCGGGTTCTGCGCCAGGAAAGCGCCCCGCACCGCGACGACGGTGCCGGGCTGGCCCGGGAACAGGTCGTTGCCGCCGGCGATCAGGCGGATCTCGGGGTTGCGCTCGCGGATGATCGTCAGGCCCGGCTCGCGCACCGTCGCGGCGTCGACGCCCCCGGCCAGGATCGCCTGCTGCGCCGCCTCGATCCCGAGGGTGACGATCTGGACGTCGGCCGGGTCGACTTTCCCGACCTCGCGCAGCCAGTAGCTGAGATTCGTGTGCGGGATCGAGCCGAGGGGTTGGGTCGCGATCTTCGCCGGGCGGCCCGCGGATTCGCGGAAGCGCCGGAACGCCGCGGCGGGTGCCCTACCGTCCGCCAGGAGCTTCGCGAGGGCCGGTCCGGCCACGAGCACGTTCTCGCCGACGGCCGTTGCCGCGACGACCCTCAGGTCGACGCCGCGACCGCGGCCGATCGCGACGGGCGTGATCCCGGCGACGTAGACGTCCACGGTGCCGCTCGCGGCGGCCTGGACCGCGTTCGGCCCCGAATCGAACAGAGCGATGCTCGGCTGGAGGCCGCCGGCTGCGAGCCAGCCCTCCCGCTCGGCCACGAACAGCGGCGCGGCGCCGAGGACGGGGATCGCCCCGATCCGCACCCGCACTCCCTCGGCCCGCGCGGCGGACAGCCCGAAGATGCCCAGGAGAAGAATTGCCCACCGAATCGATCGCGAAGACATGCTTGTTCTTTATTTTGGAGTGGTGACATAAGATCTTTTCAGATCTACTTGCATTATGTACAACTCATTCCGGCGCGCAAGACATTCGGCGCTCAAGACGCTATAGCGAGTCCGCAAGACTGCCGGACAACGCTGCCTGACCGGGAGGGGCCGTGACGCAGGACGAGACCGAACGCCGGAAGCGGCTGGGCCCGCACGTCGCACCCGCCGGGCTCTACGCGGCGATCAAGGCGCGGCCCTTCCTCGGCACGGTCCGCTGCAACCTCGACACGGTGATCGCCGGAAGCTGGCACGAGGTGGTGCTGACCTACGAGGTCGGCGGCTGCGGGATCGCGGACGGGGCCACCTTCAAGGCGACGTTCAAGTTCTACTCGGACTGGGCCCTGTTCCAGACGGTCGACCCGCAGGGCGCGAACTACGTCAGCGCGGAGTACGAGGCTGGCCCGCTCCTCCCCGGCCAGTCGCCCGCGACGGTCCAGTCGCTCAGCGTGCGATTCGATCAGAAGGGGCACGAGCGACCGTTCCAGAAGGCCGTCATCGTCGACATCGTCGACGGCTACCTCAATGCCGGCGACCGCATCGTCATCCGCCTCGGCGACCGGCGGGCCGGAGGACCCGGCACCCGCGTCCAGACCTTCGTGGAGGACGGCTTCCGCTTCCGCTGCTATGTCGATCCGCTGGGGACCTCGCGCTACGTGGCGGTGCCGGACGATCCGGTGCTGCGCATCGTCGCCGGGCCGCCCGAGCGCGTGCAGATCGCCGCCCCGCGCTTCGTCGCGGCCGGCGCGGCCGGCGCGGCCTCGGCGCCCGCGACGATCGCCCTCCTCGACCGCTGGGGCAACGTGGCGCGCGACCAGGGCGGCAGCCTGGAGATCTCGGCCGAGATCGAGGGGCGGCCGGTCTACGGGCGCAGCCACGCCCTGCCGGCGGAGGGCTGGGCGCGCCTGCGGGTCGAGGATCTGCCGCCCGTCTCGGGCGAGATGCGTCTCGTCGTGGCGCGGCCGGGCGCCCGCGACGTGGCACAGGCCGAGGCCTTCGTCACGGGGCTCGCCGACGCACCGGTCCCCCGCGCGCTCTACGGCGACCTCCACGTCCACGCCCACGACACGGTCGGCACCAACAGCCCGGCCTACAACGCCGCCTATGCCCGCGACGTCGCCGGAATCGACGTCTACGGCTACACGGCGAACGATTTCCAGATCACCGATGCCGCTTGGCAGCAGGGCGTCGGGGTGGTGAAGGATTTCGACGCGCCCGGACGCTTCGTGGCCTACGCGGTGCAGGAATGGTGCGGCAGCTCGACCGCGGGCGGCGACCATCAGGTGCTGTTCCTCGGCGACGGGCCGCCGGGCTTCCCCTTCAACGCGAAGGGCGAGCACAACCGGACCTTCCTCTGGAACGAGAGCATGCAGGGGACGGGGGTCGAGGTCGGGCGCTGGCCGGTCGAGGATCTCTGGGCCGCCTACGCGGACGATCCGGAGAACCACCTCGTCATCCCGCATGTCGGCGGGCGCCGCTACATCCCGGACTGGCACCACCCGGAGCTCGAGCGCCTCGTCGAAATCGCGTCGGCCTGGGGGCATTTCGACTGGCTGTACCGGGACGTCATCGCGCGCGGCTACCGGCTCGGCGTCTGCGCCAACGGCGACGAGCATCGCGGGCGTCCCGGCGGGGGCGTGCCCGGCGTCCAGGTCTTCGGCGTGCGCGGCGGCCTGACCGGCATCCTGGCCGACGGACTCGACCGCCGCGCGGTCGGGCGCGCGCTGCGCGCCCGCCACACCTTCGCGACGACCGGTGAGCGCAGCGCCCTGCTGGTGCGGTGCGGCCAGCACCGCCAGGGCGATGCCGTCGCCCATGAGGGGCCGGCGCGCCTCGATTACCGCTTCCTCGGGGATGCGGGCTGGGAGGAGCTGGCGGCCTACGACCATACCGGCGAGATCTGGCGGCGCGACCTGCACGCGGAACTCGGGTTCTCGAAGCGCCTCGTCCGCCTGCGCTGGGGCGGCGCGCGCATCCGCGACCGCTACCGCTGGGCGAGCTGGGAGGGGCGTATCCGCATCCTCAACGGCACGATCCGCCGCGTGCAGGCGCAGGGCTTCGAGCACGCCGAGGAGACGGCATGGCGCGCGGGACCCACCGACATCGCGTTCCGCTCCGACACCTACGGGGACAGCGACGCGATCGAGATCGACATCGGCGATCTCTCCGAGTGCCGCGTCCTCGTGGAGGGCACGATCGGCGGCTTCGTGAAGGTCGGCGACCCGCGCCGCCCCGCCCCCTTCGTCCACGCGCCGGCCTTTCGCTGGGAGTGCACGGGGCGGGAGCTTCTGGAGCGGGGCAGCCTGCGGACGGAGCTCGGCGGCACCGGGCTGTTCCTGGCGCTCGAACGCCTCACCGACCAGCCGCTGCCCCGCGACGCGGCGGGCTCGCTCGTGATCGAGCCCCGCAACGCGGATTTCGGCTTCCGACCGGTCTACTTCTCAGGCCGGCAGAGGGATGGCAGCCGGGTCTGGTCGTCCGCGCAGTTCATCGCTTTCCGGGCGTGAGGCCGGCCAAGGCCGGCTTCGTGCCGCAACCTCGGCCTTGAGGGGCGCAAGCGCGTGCCCGGCGACGCGCCTTCCCTCGTCCCGGGACGATGGACCGAGCGTCGCCTCGCTCGCGGGCCGCTGTTCCTGCCAGCCTCAACCCGAGCCCCTGCCCTGCTCCACGACGGCCCAATGCCCCTCCCGCACGAGGGCGCATAGCAGGCCTTGAGCATTCGACGTTCCGGCAGACCAGATAATCCAGAAAAATGTTAGAAAATCTCGTACTAACTCCACGATCTAGCTATTAATAGAGTTGCCGTCTTAAGTACAATTTATGTCTGTTCGGCAGGTTAAAAGTTCTTTAACAGCATCATCAGGCCGAAACACCGGCGAATTCTGTCCGTCAGCTGTCATGTCAGCGAGACATGCGTGCAACCCGCGCGCGTGCCCTGTCCTGTCGTGCCGCCCGGACATCCTTCTGGGAGGCTGTTATGGTTGCTCTGGTCAGGCACGACCTCGAATTCATCCTGCGGCAGATCAAGATCGCCGAGGCGAATTCGGAGGCGCATTCCGGCACGCAGGCGAAGGCGCTCACGCAGATCTACGTGGACGCGAACGGCAACGTCGTCGCCTCGACGGCGCCCGAGGCCGCTCTCGCCATCAGCCACCCGCTCGCGCCCTACGGCCTGCGCACGGTCGACGGCAGCTACAACAACCTCATCGCGGGCCGCGACCAGTGGGGCGCGGCCGACAATCCGTTCCCGCGGATCACCGATCCCTACTGGCGCAACGAGACCGACGACAGCCTCACCTTCGGGCCCGGCGCCGTCCTCACCGACGGCAATTACGGCGAGATGGGCCTGCCCCCGCCCCCCACCCGCGGCCTCGGCGGCGGCACCCTGGTCGACGCCGATCCTCGCATCATCTCGAACCTCATCGTCGACCAGACGCTGAACAACCCGGCCGCCATCTACGCGGCGCTGATCCATTCGGGCTACTCGGGCGCTGCCCTCAACACGGCGCTCACCGCGATCGTCGCGGCGAAGGCGGCCCTCGACGCGGCAAACGCGGAGACCACCTCGGCGGGCCAGCCGCTCTCCGCCCTTCAGGCGACGCTCGCGACCGCGCAGCAGGCCAACGACGCCGCCCAGTCCGCCCTCACCGCGGCTCAGGCGGTTGCCGGCGCGGACGAGGCGGCCCACGACGTCGCGCTTCTCGTCGTCACCGCGGCCGAACAGGCGGTGATCGCGGCGAGCAGCGCGCTCGAGGAGCTGCGCAACGACGCCACCGACGATGCGGATCAGTCCGCGGAGATCCAGGCCGCCTTGGGCGCCGTCTCCACGGCGCAAGCGGACCTGGACGCGGCGCTCGCCACGGCCGCCCCGCTCGGAACCGCGGCCGCCACCTCGGCGGGGCTTGCCGAGGACGCGGCGGCCCTCGCGTCACAGACCGCCGGGAGCCTCCTGGCGGCCCAGCAGGCCCTCGGGCAGGCGCAGGAGGCCCGCGACACGGCCAAGGAGGAGGCCGACGCCGCGGAAGCCGCGCTCGCGGATCTGCTGGCCGACCACGCCATCACGATGGAGGGCCAGTCCGTCGTCATCCCGAACGTCTCGCCGGACGAGGGCCTGTCAGCCCCCTACAACAGCTGGTTCACGCTGTTCGGCCAGTTCTTCGATCACGGCCTCGACCTCGTGACCAAGGGCGGCAACGGCACGATCTACATCCCGCTGCAGCCCGACGACCCGCTCTACAAGCCCGGCTCGCCCACGAACTTCATGGTCCTCACCCGCGCGCCGGAGGGGGCTGACAACCTGACGACACCCTGGGTCGACCAGAACCAGACCTACACGTCGAGCGCCTCGCACCAGCTCTTCCTGCGCGAGTACGCCATGGTCGACGGTAAGCCGCTGGCCACCGGCAAGCTGCTGCAGGGCGAGCGCGGCCTCGCCACCTGGGCGGACGTGAAGGAGCAGGCTCGCACCATGCTCGGCATCGAGCTCACCGACGCCGACATTGGGAACATTCCGCTCTTCAAGATGGACGCCTACGGCGAGTTCGTGCGCGGCGCCAACGGCCTGCCGCAGATCGTGCGCAGCCTCGGCTCCGACGGGAAGTTCGGCGGCGGCGACGACGCCTTCGAGGAGGGCAACCTCACCACCCCGATCTCGACCGCAGGCTCGGTCCGGACCGGCCACGCCTTCCTCGACGACATCGCGCACGCCGCCGTGCCGGTGCTCTCGCTGGCCGGTGTGCTCCAGAAGGACGCCGACAGCGTAGTCGGCTACGCGGGCGGCTTCGACACCCGCGGCAACCAGACCTCCTACGACGACGAGCTCCTCGACGCCCACTACATCACGGGCGACGGGCGCGGGAACGAGAATATCGGGCTCTCGGCCGTCCACCACGTGTTCCACTCGGAACACAACCACATGGTCGAGCAGGTCAAGACGCTGGCGCTCGCCTCGGGCGACCTCGCCTTCCTCAACGAGTGGCTGCGGGTCGACCTGCCGACGGGGAGCGCCTTCCCGACCTCCCAGGGCGCCATCGACGCCCTGCAATGGGACGGCGAGCGCCTGTTCCAGGCGGCGCGCTTCACCACCGAGATGCAGTACCAGCACCTCGTGTTCGAGGAGTTCGCCCGCAAGGTCCAGCCCGACGTCGACGCCTTCGTGTTCAACCCGTCGATCGACATCAACCCGGCGATCTTCGCCGAGTTCGCCCACGTCGTGTACCGGTTCGGCCACTCGATGCTGCGCGAGACCGTCGATCAGATCGACGTCAACGGCGTCAAGGATCCGATGAAGCTGTTCGACGCCTTCCTGAACCCGTTGGCGTTCGGCTCGGACACGATCGACCACGACGTCGCGGCCGGCGCCATCGTGCGCGGCATGACGAGCCAGATCGGCAACGAGATCGACGAGTTCGTCACCCACGTGCTGCGCAACCAGCTCGTCGGCATCCCCCTGGACCTCGCCGCCCTCAACCTCGCCCGCGGCCGCGACACCGGCATCCCGCCGCTCAACATCGCCCGAGCGCAATTCCGGGACGCCGCCAACGGCGACAGCCAGCTCGACCCCTACACGAGCTGGACCGACTTCGCGCTGAATCTCAAGAACCCGGCCTCGATCGTGAACTTCATCGCGGCCTACGGCACGCACGGCTCGATCACCGGCCGGGTGGCGAACACGGCGACCGCGGACCCGAACGACACCCGCGAGAAGACGGCCGAGGAGAAGCGCGACGCGGCCATGAAGCTCGTCTTCGGCGACGAGACGCTGACAGGCCCTGCGAAAGTGGCGTTCGATGCCGATCGTGCCGCCTTCCTCAACGCGCGTGGTGAGTATGCCGGCGGCAAGCTCGGCGGCCTCAACGACGTCGACCTCTGGGTCGGCGGCATGGCCGAGAAGAAGATGGCCTTCGGCGGCATGCTGGGCTCGACCTTCTCGTTCATCTTCGAGCTGCAGCTCGAGAACCTCCAGAACGCGGATCGGTTCTACTACCTGTCCCGCGTCCAGGGCCTGAACTTCCTGAACGAGCTGGAGAACAACTCCTTCGCCAAGATCGTGCTCAACAACACCGATCTCGGCGAGACCGGCTACGCGCTGCCCGGCGACATCTTCTCGACGCCGGACCACACGCTCTACATGGATCACGCCAAGCAGAACCGGTTCGGCTACGCCGACCCGCAGCAGGACGATCCCTTCCTCCAGGCGCTCTCGCCGATGGTCGAGCGCCGCGACGCGGCGGGCAACCTGATCAACCCGGTCGACAACCCGACCGCCGTCGCGAGCTACATCCGCGTCAACACGAACGACCACGTCCTGATCCAGGGCACGGACGGCAACGACACGATCATCGCCGGCGGCGGCGACGACTCGGTCTGGGGCGGCAAGGGCAACGACCGGATCGAGGCGGGCTACGGCGTCGACAAGATCCACGGCGGCGAGGGTGACGACATCATCACCAACCGCGGCACCGACATCGGCGAAGTGGACATGTTCCACGGCGAGGAGGGCAACGACGTCATCCACGCCGGCTCGGGTCTGGCCCTCGTCTTCGGCAACCAGGGCCAGGACTTCATCATCACCGGCCCGGACGGCAAGGAGGCCTTCGGCGGCACCGGCAACGACTTCATCCTCGGCGGCGAGGGCGGGGACTTCCTGCTCGGCAACGAGGGCGACGACTGGCTCGAGGCGGGCAACGGCTTCGACACCACGGCCGGCGACAACTCGGAGCTGTTCTTCAACTCCAGCATCATCGGCCACGACGTGATGTTCGCGGGCGAGAACGAGCACGATTTCGACGCCGAGTCCGGCGACGACATCATGGTCCAGGGGGAGTCCGTCATGCGCAACGAGGGCATGTGGGGCTTCGACTGGGCGATCCACAAGTTCCACAATCAGGGCGCCGACGACGACCTGATGCGGCCGATCTTCACCACCGACCAGCAGGACATCCTGCGCGATCGCTTCGACACCGTGGAGGCGCTCTCGGGGTGGGACCAGAACGATCTCCTGAAGGGCGACAACCGCGGCGAGCCGGACCCGGCCGCCGAGCCGGAGGTCGGGGAGAACCCGAACCTCGCGGCGGCCGAGAACACCATGGTCAAGCACGAGCTGACCCAGGCGGGCGTCGACCGGATCGCGGGCCTGCGCGGCGTCCTCGGCGACTGGGTGAGCGCGCCGGCGGCGGGCGATCGCGAGGCGCAGATCGCCTTCGACGACGGCAACATCCTGCTCGGCGGCGGCGGCAGCGACACGATCGAGGGCCGCGGCGGCAACGACGTCATCGACGGCGACCGCTGGCTCAACGTCCGCATCCTCATCGAGAAGGACGGGACGCGCTACACCGCCGACGGCATGGCCAGGAAGGTCTACCTGGAGAGCGACGTCGTGCAGGGCGTCGTCCGGGCCGGCGCGGTCGCGCAGTTCGGCGGCACGACCCTCGACGCGCTGATGCTGAGCCGCACCCTCAACCCCGGCCAGCTCTCGATCGTGCGCGAGGTGGTCAGGGACGACGGGGTCGGCGACACCGACATCGCGGTCTACGGCGACGTCGTGGCCAATTACAGCTTCGGCCGCAACGCCGACGGCTCGATCCGGGTCACGCACGACACCGTGACGGTGGGCCTCGTCTCGGACGGCATCGACAAGCTCTGGAACATCGAGCGGCTGCGCTTCGCCGACGGCGAGTTCAGCCTGCGGGAGCTCGTCAACTTCCCGGCCACCGGCGCTCCCGTGATCATCGACCCAACCCCGACGAACGGCCTCGTCTCGCCGACCGAGGGGCAGCCGCTGAGCGTCAGCACGGCGGGAATCCAGGACGAGAACGGCCTCGGCGCCTTCTCCTATCGCTGGGAGCGCTCCGCCGACGGCGGCGCCACCTGGATCGCCATCACCGGCGCTGGCGCGGCCGGCTCCACCTTCACGCCGAACGAGGGCGTCCTCGGCTTCGGCAGCCAGGTCGGCAACATCCTGCGCGTCGGCGTCACCTTCCCGGACGGCGACGGCCACTCGGAGACGCTGTTCTCGGCACCGACGGGCGTGGTCGGCGACGATTGGACCGGACTGCCCCTCGTGCTCACCACGTTCAACGGAACGGCCGGTGATGACGTCGCCAATGGAGCGAATGCCGCCCTGTTCAGCAACGACACGCTGAACGGTTTCGGCGGCAACGACCTCCTGAACGGGCGGGCAGGCAACGACACCCTCACCGGCGGGGCGGGCGACGACCGTCTCGACGGCGGGGCCGGAACCGACGTGGCGGTCTATGGCGGCAGCGCGCGCAATTTCAGCTTCGGGCTCGGCGCTCCGGGGCAGCTCACGGTCAGGGACCTGACGGGAGCGGAGGGGCTCGACACGCTCTCGACGATCGAGCAGTTGCGGTTCGCCGGGGTCACCTACGCGCTCGTCAACGGCGGCGATACCGGCGTCACGCCCGGCGGCGGGGCGGGGGCCGACATCATCCTCGGTCACGGCGGGGCCGACACCCTCAACGGGAACGCCGGCAACGACGTGCTCGTGGGCGGGACCGGCAACGACACGGTCAACGGTAACGCGGGCAGCGACCTCCTCCTCTGGCGGGTCGGCGACGGCCGCGATGTCCTGAACGGCGACACGACCGCCCAGAACGGCGCCGGCACCGACACCGTCCACATCGCCGGCGACGCCTCGGCCGAGACCTTCCGCATCTACGCGCGGCCGGCGGCCCTGGCCGCCGGGATCACCGGCCTCAACGCCAACACGGAGATCGTGATCACCCGCAACGGCACGGACAACGCCGCGATCATCGCCGAACTCGACAACATCGAGGAGATCGTCATCAACGGTTTCGGCGGCGGCGACACCTTCATCCCGATCGGAACCTTCGCCGGCACCAGCCTGCTCGCGAGCACGATCACCCTGGAGGGCAGCACCGACGACGACGTGGTCGACATCTCCGGCCTCACCTCATCGCACCGGATCGTCTTCCGCTCGAACGGCGGCGACGACACCCTCATCGGCACCCTGCGCCCGCAGGACGTGATCGAGCTGGCGCCGGGCCTCGCGCCGGACGCCTGCGAGATCGAGGAGAACGGGAACGGCACCGTCACGGTGTCGGGTGGCGGCCACAGCGTCACCTACTCCAGTGCCGGCCGGCCGATCGTCCGCGGCGAGACCGAGCACGAGCACGAGCACGAGCATGAACACGAGCATGAGCATGAGCATGAGCATGAACACGAGTCGGAGGGGCGGGAGGACGAGCACCCGACCCTGATCCACCACCGCGAGCATTTCGGCAGCGTGACCCACGATCCGCACAGCGCCGCGGGCGAGGTCTACGCCCTCTACGACGCCGTGTTCGACCGGGCCTGCGACGCGGGCGGACAGCAATACTGGACCGAGGCCCGCGGCTCCGGCCTCTCGCTCCGCGACCTCGCCGACGCCCTGCTCCGGTCCGAGGAGGGCCGGGGGCATTTCGGGGAGGGCGACGACCGCGGCTTCGTGGAGGATCTCTACCGCACGGCGCTGGGCCGGGAGGGCGAGGAGAGCGGCGTCACGAGTTGGCTGCAGGCTCTCGGGAACGGGATGTCGCGGGCCGAGGCGGTCCTCGGCTTCGCCTTCTCGGAGGAGAACCTCGCCGACCTGCAGCCGGCCTACGCCCACGGCGTGTTCACGGCGGACCGGGACGCGGGCGACGCGGCGCGGCTCTACTACGGTCTCCTCGACCGGGCGCCGGACGCAGGGGGGCTCGAGGCCTGGACGGGGATGATGAAGGGCGGCCTGTCCGACACGGATGCGGCGCAGTGCTTCCTCGACTCCGCGGAGTACACGGGCAAGTACGCGAACCTCTCCGACTCGGATTACGTCGAGCGCCTCTACAAGAACGCGCTCGGCCGCCACGCGGAGGACGAGGGCCTCGACTATTGGACGGGGTCCCTGGCGGCGGGCGCCTCGCGCGCCTCGGTCGCGGTGGGCATCACCCTGAGCCCGGAGGCCCAGCGCTGCCTCGCCCTGCAGATCGAGGAGGGCTGGCAGCTCGTCTGAGCCCGCCCCTCGCCCGAAGTGCCGGCCGCGGTCCCCCGGGACCGCGGCCTCTTCGTTCGCGCCTTCCCGCCCGGCCGAAGCCGGCCCGCGGCCTGCCCCTGCCGGCTGAACGTCCGATGCCGCAGACGCAGCCGGTTTACGGCGGTCCTTCCCGCGGCCATGCTCGCGCCGGCCGGCCGGAAGCCGGCAGGCAAGCTCGGAGACGTTCGCGGATGAGATGGGTCAGATGGCTGGCACTCCTGCCCTTCCTCGGCATGCTCGGCGGGCCCTTCTTCCTCAACCGCGTCACGCCCCTCGTTCTCGGCCTGCCCCTGCTGCTGGCCTGGCTCGTCTTCTGCGTGCTGATGACCTCGGTCATCATGGGCCTGATCTACCTCTGCGATCCTGAGAACCGCGCGGACGGGACGGGCGAGGGAGCCGGCGAATGAGCGTCGCTCTCCTCATCATCGCCTGCGCCTTCGCGGGCGTTCTGGCGCTCGGCATCCGGGCCCGCTCGGGCCGCGAGATGAGCCTGGAGCAATGGACCGTGGGCGGGCGCGGCTTCGGCACGATGCTCGTCTTCCTGCTGATGGCGGGCGAGATCTACACCACCTTCACCTTCCTCGGCGGCTCGGGCTGGGCCTACGGGAAGGGGGGGCCGGCCTACTACATTCTCTGCTACCTGACGCTCCTCTACGTCGTCTCCTACTGGCTGCTGCCGCCGATCTGGCGCTACGCCAAGGAGCACCGGCTGTTCTCGCAGCCCGATTTCTTCGCCGCGAAGTATCAGAGCCGCGGCCTCGGCCTCGTGGTGGCCCTCGTCGGGATCGTCGCCCTCGTCCCCTACCTCGTCCTGCAGCTGAAAGGGCTCGGCATCATCGTCTCGACCGCCTCCTACGGGGCGGTCTCGCCGACGCTGGCGATCCTGATCGGGGCGGCGGCGGTGACGGCCTACGTCACGGTCTCCGGCGTCCACGGCTCGGCCTGGACCGCGGTCATCAAGGACCTGATGATCCTGTTCGTGGTCGCCTTCCTCGGCATCTACCTGCCGCTGCACTATTACGGCGGCTACGGTGCGATGTTCGAGGCGATCGAGGCGGCCAAGCCCGGCTTCCTCGCCCTGCCCGAGCGCGGGCAGTCGCCGACCTGGTTCGCCTCGACCACCCTGCTCACGGCGCTCGGCGGCTACATGTGGCCGCACGTCTTCGTCTCGATCTACACGGCGGGCGATCCCCGCTCCTTCCGGCGCAACGCCGTGCTGCTGCCGGTCTACCAGCTCATCCTGCTGTTCGTGCTGATGGTGGGCTTCGCGGCCGTGCTGCAGGTGCCGGGGCTCGCGGGCGCCGACGTCGACCTCGCCCTGTTCAAGCTCGCGCTGCAGAGCTTCCCGCCGTGGTTCGTCGGCGTGATCGGTGCCACCGGGGTGCTCACCGCGCTCGTGCCGGGCTCGATGATCCTGATGTCGGGGGGCACGCTCGTCGCCAACAACCTCGTCCGGCCCCTGCGCCCCGGCCTCTCCGAGGCCGGAACCGCGCGGCTCGCCAAGCTCTCGGTGCCGCTCATCGCCCTCGTCAGCGTGGGCGTGACGCTGCATGGCGGCGAGACGATCGTGCAGCTCCTGCTGATGGGCTACAATTTCGTGACGCAGCTCCTGCCCGCGCTGGTCGCGAGCCTGATGCGGGACAACCCCCTCACCGCGCGAGGGGCGCTCGCCGGCATCCTCGTCGGGGTCGCCGCGGTGGCGGCGACGAGCCTCGGCGGCCTGACGCTGGCCGGCCTGTTCCCCTTCCTGCCGGGGCCGGTGCAGGACATCAACGTCGGCTTCGTGGCGCTCGCCCTCAACCTCGCCGCGGCGGTGATCGTCAGCCGCCTCGACAGGCCCCGCCGCGGGTGAGACAATCGGAGATCCTGTCCGCCCGGGCCGAGCGCGGGCGCCAACCACCGGGGAGCGCGGGATGTCGCCGGAACTTCGCGAGTCGCGCGCGGCGCTGATCCTTCTCGCCGTCGCCGTCTTCTCCGTCCTCGTGTTCGGGGCGGTCACCCTGATCAGCCAGATCGGCGGTTGAGGCCGCCCGTGAAACGGAGGGCGCCCGGCCGGCATTGAGGGAGCATGCGCCCGCGCGCGCCCGACGATCCGAGAGCCGCATTGCCCGAGACCGCGCCCCGCCCCTCCCGCCGCCACGCGGAGCTGGGACTCGCCTTCTACGACGTCGTCGAGCCCGCCCGCTTCCCGCAGGCGATCCTGCGCTACCGCAACCGGCCCTGGGCGGAACGGGTCGGCCTCGGCTCCCTCACGGACGCGGACTGGACCCGGCATTTCGGCCGCTTCGAGCCCCTGCCCGGCAGCTTCCCCGAGCCCCTGGCCCTGCGCTACCACGGCCACCAGTTCCGGTCCTACAACCCGGACCTCGGGGACGGGCGCGGCTTCCTGTTCGCGCAGCTTCACGACCTGGCGGACGGGCGCCTCCTCGATCTCGGCACCAAGGGCAGCGGCCAGACCCCGTGGTCGCGGGGGGCGGACGGGCGCCTGACCCTGAAGGGCGGCGTGCGCGAGGTGCTCGCCACCGCAATGCTGGAGGCTCTCGGCGTCGAGACCTCGAAATCCTTCAGCCTGATCGAGACCGGCGAGGCGCTGGAACGGGGCGACGAGCCCTCCCCCACGCGATCGAGCGTGCTCGTGCGGCTGAGCCACTCCCATATCCGTATCGGCAGCTTCCAGCGCTTCCTGGCACTCGGCGAGCCCGACACCCTCGCCCGCCTCCTCGACCACACGATCACCACCTACATGCCGGAGATCTGGAAGGACGCCCTTCCCGACCGGGCCGTCGCCTTCCTCGAGGCGGTGAGCCGGCGCGTCGCCCGCATGGGCGCGCAATGGATGGCGGCGGGGTTCGTGCACGGCGTGCTCAACACCGACAACATCAACGTCACCGGCGAGAGCTTCGATTACGGCCCCTGGCGCTTCCTGCCGCATTTCGACCCCGACTTCACGGCGGCCTATTTCGACACGAACGGCCTCTACAGCTTCGGGCGCCAGCCCGAGGCCCTGTTCTGGAACCTGAGCCGGCTCGCCGACTGCCTGCTGCCGCTCGCCGAGCAGCCGCGGCTGGAGGCCGTCCTGAGAGGCTTCGGGCCGCACCTGCAGGATGCCTTCGCGACGGCGCTCTTCGCCCGCTTCGGCCTCGCCCTGGCGCCCGAGGAGCCGACTCACCGCTTCGTCGGCGCCTTCTGGCGCTTCCTCGCCGAGAGCGGGGCGCCGTTCGAGCGCGTCTTCTTCGACTGGTACGGCGGACGGGCGAGCGAGGATCGCGCGCAAGCGAGCCCGGTCGCGGCCCTCTACCGAGCCGAGAGCTTCGCGCCCGTGCGCGCCGCCCTGGAAGCCCTCGAGGCCGCCTCGCCGGGCCGCCTCGCCCATCCGTATTTCGCGGGCCACGCACCCTGCACCCTGCTCATCGACGAGGTCGAGGCGATCTGGGCACCGATCGCCGACCGGGACGATTGGTCGGCCTTTTCGGACAAGCTCGCCGCAATCGCCGGCATGGCGGACGCCTACGGCACGGGATTGGAGGGTCCGGGACCCGGGTAGGGGTTCGCGGACGGCTCCCCCGCGCCGCACGGGCCGCAGATCTCACCGCCCTCCCCGACCCGCTCGCGCTCGGCCTCGCGCCCCCGCGCGATGCCGGCGTCGATGGCCCGCCGCGCGAGCCGCAGGCCGAGCCAGAACAGGAGCGCGCAGACGGCAAGCGCCGCGAGGATCTTGGTGGCGTGCATCGGGCGGATCCTGGATCGTTCTCCATGATCTGCGGATCATGGGAAAGGCTTCGCATTCTTGAGGCAGCGCGTCGTCCCCACCCGAGCCGGAATCACTCCGCTCGAGCATGCCCGAGCCGGCGAGGCCCGGCGCCCGGTATCTCGCCTGCAGCCCCGGCGGGATACCGGACCGGATGCGCCGGTGGATGCTGGCCGTAGAACAGAATCGATCCCGTTCATCAGCGAGCAGGCCGGAATTTCTTCAGCGCCCTTTTGCGTTGTTTGCCGGCAACACCGGGAAGGGTGCTGAGATCCCGTCATCGAAATCAGTGTTCGGAATGAATCGGATGTGGCAAGGCTCCGAAATCGAAAATCTTTCCGGGCCGAATACGTGCCGAAGCAGCCTTTTCCATTGACCCGCACGGGCAGCGTGACTGCGCGGTCAGCAGGGGGTCTGCCGCGTCGGACGGGCCGAGCTCGGGCGCCATCGGCGAGGCACGCCTGACCGGCACCCTCCGTGCCATGCTCCCAGAGCCCCGCCCCGCCTCCGAGCGCCCCAGACCCGGCCGCTTCCGAACCGATCGAAAAGCCGAAAATCAGACCGCACGATAAGAATGAGGCGCCGCAGACAGGCGCGCCAGGGGGGAGCGCATGTTGAATTTCCGAACGCTTCAGTATCCGTTTCTCTTCAGCATTCCCATCCTGAGCCAGGCAAGCGGCCTGCGCGGCCTGTTCGCGCGCAGCCCCCGGACCTTCTCACCCACCACGCCGATCATGGGGCATGTCCTCGATCTCGATCCGCCGATCTTCTGCTGCCAGCCGCAGCCGTGGCCCTTCGGAGCCGCGCATCACTTCGCGAGCCGCTATCCGGATGAGCCCTTCGTCTTCCTGACGCCGATCACGATGAGCCTTGAGCGGCCGACCTTCGCCCTCTCCCTGGCGTTCCAGCACCGCCGCTTCCGGCAAGCCCATCCCCGCTCCCGCCTGATCGTCATGGCCAACACGCCGGCGGAGGAGCGGCTCCTGCATCGGCTCGGTGTCGACGTGCACTTGGCTCCTCAGAACATGTTCGTCGACGAGAGCATGTACCATCCGCTTCCCGGCCACGAACGATCCTATGACGCGATCTACAATGCCCAGCTCGCTCCCATGAAGCGGCACGAGCTGGCGCGCCTCGTCCCGAGCTGCGCCTATGTGACGAAGATGTTCGGCCGCTGGTCCCCGCAACTCAGACGGGCCCAACTCGGCCGGTTCGTCCGCTCGCTGCCGCAGCGTCACGTCATCCTCAACGAGGTCACGCCGGACAACGTCTTGCCGATGAACCATGTGCAGGTGAACGAGGCGATGGCGTCGGCCCATGTCGGCCTGTGCCTGTCGAAGGTCGAAGGCGCCATGTACGCGAGCATCGAGTACCTGCTGGCGGGTCTGCCGGTCGTGTCGACCCGCAGCACCGGCGGGCGGGATGCCTTCTTCCACCCGGACACCACCCTGGTGGTCGACGATGATCCCCGATCCGTCCAGGACGGGGTCGCCGCGATGAAGGCGCGCGCCCTGCCCCCGGACTTCGTGCGCGCCACGACGTTGCGGCTCGTGGCTGCCGAGCGGGAACGCTTCAACACGTTCATCGACGGGTTGCGCGGGCGGGAGGCGCGGCGGACCGACGAGCGGTGGTCGTTCGCCTATCACCACAAGCTCAGCCGCTTCGGCCTCCTGTCGGAATTCGAGAGCGAGCTGGGACGCCGCGCCCGCCGATCGCCGGAGCCGTGAGCGCGTCAGGCCTGTCGGGGCCTCGTCAGGCGCCCGGCCCCACCGGGGGCAGACCCTGCTCCGGGGTCGGCACGACGCCGAGGCCGGAGGGATCGTCCGGCGCCGTGGCGCCGAGACGGCGCAGCAGCGCCTCGTAGGTCTGGGCCGCAGGCGAGCCCGCTTGGCGCTCGTTGGTGCGGTCGAGGAGTTCGCGCAGATCCGCCGCGAGCCGGGAGCGAGCCTCGCCCCCGCCGGGGCTCGCCTCGAACAGGTGGCCGAGGGCGAGCTCGAAGGCGCCGACGAGCACCCGCAGCCGCTCGACCTCGTCCCGAATGCCTGGATCCACGCGCGCCTCCCTCTTGTCGGGACTCAACGCGCCGGGGCGGCGGGAGGTCCGGCCCGTCAGCCGAGCTTCGGCGGCGCGTCGGCCGTCACGGCGCCGACCGGGCGCCAGACGTTGCGGGCAAGGCCGAGGCGCTCGCCCCGGTCGAGGGCCCACCACGCGAGGCGCGTGCGCCAGCGGGCGAGGCCGAGGGCCGACCACAGGTCGAGGCCGGGGGTCGGCAGGAAGGGGTTGTGCCGGTCGTAGGCCCAGACCTCGATCCGCACCGAGGGGCGCAGCGACGGCCCGCGGGCGTGGAAGCCCACCGTATCGCCGACGACGAGGGTGTTGCCCGGCACCGCGAAGGCGACGGGCTCGCCGTAGCCGAGGCGCTTCAGCTGCGCCCGGGTCGCCCGGAAGGAGCCGCGCCCGGTCAGCCGGTCGGGATTGCGGGCGGCGCCTCGGGCGAGGCGCCGCTCCCAGGCGAGGCGGCGCTTGGTCGGCCGGTGCGAGCCCGGCACGTAGGTGAAGGGCCCCTCGTCCTCCGCCACATCGGTCAGGAAGAGCCACGCCTTCATGGTCGGATGGAAGGTGTCGATGTGGAAGTTCGTCTGCGGGTCGGGCGGCCCCTCGGCGACGTGCGAGAGGATCGCCTGCACGGTGATGACCGGCTCGCAATCGAAGCTCGACACGTAGCGCAGGAGGCCCCGCCACTCGGGAAGCTCCAGGAGGCGGGCCATCGCCGGCATCCGCTTCAGCGTCTCGGGATCGAGAGGGATGCGGCGGGTGACCGTGTCGCCCTGGAGCTGCTCGCGCGCCTCCACCGCGATGCTGCCGACCTCCGCGCAGACGGCGGCGTAGAGATCGGCGGGCATGAAGTCGCGCCGGGCGATGAACCCGTCGCGGGCGAAGGCGTCCCGGTCCTCCGCCGAGGCGAGATGCGCGAGCTTGCGGCGCCGCCGGTCCGCCATGGCGTGAGCGAGGCGCACCCGCGCCGTGTGGAGGCCGAGGCGGTTGAGGCGCTCCGAGCCGAGGATGGGATTGTCGACGAAGGACTTGGCGCCGGTGGCGAGCTCGGCGAGCCAGAGCGGGGCCCGCAGGACGGCAGCGAGAGCGGGCCTGGCGCGGGCCGAGGGACCGGCGGTGGGACGCGAGGAAGCGGTGGCACTCATCGGAACGCGCATCCTCCGGATAGCCTGGAGATCGTCCCGTGCGACGGGATTACGCAACTCTTGCGTGTAAATGTGCGGAAAGGAAGGCCCTCTCGGCCGCCCGGGCCGGGCTGCGCCGACGTTGGCCAGACCCTATCTCCTGCGTCGCGAGACCCGTCGAGAGCCCCGAGCGACCCTGTGAACCAGCGCGAGACCTTCCACATCGAGATCCTCGGCTCCGACGATGCGGAGGTGCAGACGCGCGTCTCCGTGCGCACGAGCGACATTGCGGGGGCCCGGGAGCGGGCGTTGCGCCTGTTCGCCCGGGCGCGGGTGCCCCAGCGCGGTGGCGAGCCGGCGGAGGCGGTGCGGGTGATCGACGGGGCAGGGCGCGAGGTGTTCCGCCAGAGCCGGTTCGAGCGCGGGGATTAGGGCGCTCCCCGCCTCCCGCCCGTCGAGCCGCACCGGTCCCGTCTCGCCGGAGCCGCCCTCACCTCAGAGGCATCGACGGCCGCCCCCTTGCGAAAATGATCTGTTCCGCGCGATCAGACCGCGTTATCGGTCGATCGTCGTCCGACGCAGGTAAGCGCAAGGAGAGACCGACTTGATCTTCGATCATAATAAGATTTTTCGAAGGACGTTCCGGATCCTGTCCTTGCCGATACTTCCGATCCTGCTCCTCGCCGCGCTCCCCGGCGCCCGCGCCCAGACCGTGGAGGACGGCTCCGGTGCCGCCATCGGGCCGGCGGATACCCGCACGATCCTCGACATGGTCGCCCGGCACCTGAAGGAGCCGGATGCCAGGGTCACCGCCCTTCGCCGGGGCGAGGGCGCCGTGGTCTGCGGCTCCGTCGACGTGAAAAATCGGATGGGCCTGTATACCGGCCCGCGCGGCTTCGTCGCCGATCTTGCCGATGCCTTCTTCGGGCGGGTTCCGGAGGGGCCGGAACTCCTCAGCCCGAGCCGGCCGGAGGATTACAGGGCCATGGAGCGGACGCGGCAGCTCTACTTCAAGATGTGCCTGTCGTAGCGCTCCGAAGGCGCGCCCGGCCTCCCGGCACCGTTTCGCCAGATCGGGGCGCCCGCTGCCGCGAAGCCTCGGCTGCCCTATCTCACGCGCTGCGTCCCGCCCCGGTCCTCCCATGCGCCTCGCCATCGCCCTCGTCGGAGCCGTGCTCCTGTTCTGTGCCCTGTTCGTGCGCAGCTACACCGTGCCGCCCGCGCCCGACCGCCGGGGCGGCACAGTCGTGTCCCTCGCCCTGCCGAACCGGGCGCTCTTCGGAAGCCCGCGAGCCGACTGCCTCGGCACGCCGGAGGCCGAGTCCGTCATCGCCTGCCTGATCGCCTCGGTGAACCGGGCGCGCAGCGACGCGATCCCGCTCCTCAGCTTCGGCTTCTCGCCGACCTGCTACGACCTCTCGCAGCGCATCGCCCTGATCGGCAGGGATGCGGCGGTAGCCGAGGCCCGTCTCGCGCAGATCGCCCGCTTCGGCTGGTGAGGCGGCACTCCGCCGTCCCGAGGAGTGAGCCGGATCGGTCCCGCCCGCGGGCGCGTTGAGTTCGAGGATCCGGCGCGAGCCGGGAGAGCTTGAGACCGACGAGCTTGGGAACGACGACGATGGCGCTCCGATCCGAGACCCCTCCCCCGCCCGCCGACCTCAAGGCCCCGGCGACGCCGGCCTCCGGCCGGCCGACCACGGCCCAGCTCAAGGCCGACATCGACAGCGGGCGCACCGGCGACAAGGTCGAGCATTACGATCCCGGATTGTCGCAGCTCGGCACCGACGACGAGGCCGCCGGCCGTCCGGCCGGGCCGGATCGGATCGCGGCGGCCCGGCAGCAGGAATCCGCCGCGCCCCACGTGCGGGCGGCGGCCGACCCGCAGGGCAGCCGCCCCTGGGTTCTGCCGGCCTTCGCGGGGTTCATCGTGTTCGCAGCCGTCGCGATCGGCCTCGCCCTCTGGCTGCTGCGGTAGGGCAGCCGGCTCAGCCGGTCCGCGCCTGCGCGCCGGGCGACCGGCTCGCCAGCAGCCGGTCGAGCTCGCGCAGGATGGCGCACTTGGCACGTCGCTCGTTGGAGCGCTTCATCGGAGCCTCCGGACGCTCTCTCCCCGCGCCGCGGCGGGCGCTGAGAAGAGGCGACATCTCAAGGAGATAGGTGTGGGGCCGCGATCCTTCGGTCAAGGGAGGCGGGCAGCCCCGCGCGCGAAGCGGGGATGGCGAATGACGGCCGCCGGAACCGGCTGCGGCGTCGCGGGGATGGCGGGGACCCAGATCCTGATCTGCGTGCCGGCGCGGGGATCGAACACCGTGAGGACCATGACGGTCTCCTCTCATCCAACATGTCCGCGAGGCTCGCACGGGCCACCGGCGCCTTCCGTGATGCGTCTCACGCTGGCCAGAGGGCAAGCGCTGGAGAGAGCGGAAGGCCCCGCGGAGGCGTTCGAGCCGGCTCCCGACTCAATCCCTGCCGCCTGCCGGGCGGCTCGCATCCTGACGCGCGCCTCGGCGATGCGGGCGCGGGTCCGCTCCAGGGCGGCGGCCAGCGGAAAGAGCGGGTCGCCGTCCGGCGCCTCGAGGAGGTGGTGGGCGAGGCGGCGGCGCCCGGCCCAGAACATCTCGGCGAGCTCGGTGTCGGGCGCGGCGCAGGAATCGACCCGCAGGACCGCCGGGTCGGCGAGCCAGTCCCGGCTCAGCCGGTGGACGAGCTGGACGCCCGGCGAGTGGCGCGCCTGCCCCTCGTCGTGGGCGATCTTCAGGAACCACAGGTCGGCGCCGGTCCGGGGCAGGATCGCGGCGGCGAGCGTGCGCTCGCCCCGCCGCAGCCGGTCGATGCGCAGGCGCCCCTCCGCCCCGAGCGCGGCCGTCATCGCGCGCAGGAAGGCGGCCTCCGGCGGCCGGCAGGCGATGGCGGTGCCGCTCCGCCCCTTCCAGCCCGCGGCCTCGAGGGCGATGAAGTCCTCGAGCGCGGCGGCGAGCGCGGCAGGCTCGTCCGCGGTGTCGAGGCGCAGTGCCTCGCCGTCCGCCTCCAGTGCCTCGGCGGCGGCGCGCAGCTTCCGGCGGCGGCGGGCGGAGAGGGGCGCGAGGGCGGCGCCCCGCGCCTCGTACTCGAGCCCGTCGAGATCGAGCAGGGCGCGGGCATGCGCCCAGACGCGCGCCTGTCGGGCGCCGCTCGCCGCACGCTCGGCGGCGAGGAGGTCGGCGAAGGCCCCCTCCGTCGGCAGGTAGGGCATCAGCAGGCGGGGGCTGAAGGCGAGCGCGCGCGGGGCGGCGAGGAGCGCCGCGAGCGCCCGGGCGGGCTCGTCCGCGTCGAGGAGCGGCACGCCGAGCACGCCGTGGTCGTGCATCCAGCCGGCCAGGACCGGCAGGGGCAGGCCCCAGCGGGCGCGGACCCGCCGGAAGGGCCAGAGCGCGAGGAGCCGGGCGCCCGGGGCCTCGGGAACCCGGTCCGCGACGAGGAGGAGATGCACGCCCGCGCCGTAGGCCGGAGCGGCGGCGCGCGCGTAGCCCGCCTCGTAGAACGGGTTCGCGAGGAAGGGCCTTTCCCCGAGGGCCTGCCAGGCGCGCCGGAACCCGGCATCCGGCCCGAGCGGGCGGAGCGCGGCGACGAGGCCGCCGGGCAGGGCGGCGTCGCGGATCATCGGAGGGCCCGGCGGCGGCCGAGGAGGTCGGCGAGGCCGACGACGTTGAAGCGCCACGCGGCGGCGAGGAAGCCCACGATCAGGATCGCGAGGCCGGCGAGCCGCGCCGGGGCGCCCTGGCCGCCCGGCAGGAGGCCGATCCCGAGGATCGCCCCCCAGGAGAGGAGCGCGAGGGCGAGGATGCCGCCGATGTCACCGCCCGGCACCGGCATGCGGAAGGATTCGGTGCCGCGGCGCCCGCCGGCCACGAAGACGAGGCAGGCGACCGCCTGTCCGGCCGCGAAGGCGATCGCCGCGCCCATCGCGCCCATGCGCGGGATCAGCAGCGCCGAGAGGCCGCCGACAGTAACGAGGAGCGCGGCCGAGGCGACGGCGTCGAGGTGGCTCGTGCGGGTGAAGTAGATGACCTGCCCGAAATAGTAGGAGCGGACCATCAGGAGGATGCTCGCCGCGAGCAGGATCGGCGCGAGCGCCAGGGCCTGCGCCCGGTAGCCGGGTCCGAGCAGCACGGCGACGAGGACGTCGTCGAAGGCGAGGACGAACACCGCCCCGAAGGCGCCGACCAGCGCCATGGCGCGGGCGGCGTCCGCGAGCACCGCCTCGGCCGCGCCGAGCGCCCCGGCCCGCACCTCGCGCTTGGCGATCGAGACGAGCGCCAGGGCGATGCTCTCGCCGAACACGACGAAGCCCTGGCGCAGGAAGTCGGCGATGGCGCCGTAGGCGCCGAGTTCTTCCGGGCCGACGCTGCGGCCGACGATGATCCGGTCGATGGTCTGGGCCAGCGCCGCGAGCCCGAAGGACAGGACGAGGGGCCAGCCGTAGGCGATGAGGCGACGCGCCTCGACGGCGCTGGCCCGGCCCCGCAGGAGGGGCGCGACCGCCCGAAGAGCGGGGAGCGCCGCGAGCCCGTTGGCGAGCGCCACGGCGAGGACGAGGGCGAGCGGATCGCCCGTCCGCACGAGCGCGAGACTGCCGAGGGCAAGCACGAGGACGGCGCGGGCGAGGATCGCCAGGGCGACGGAGCCCGCCGCGAGCCGGGTGCGGGCGATCTCGGTCGAGGCCTCGAACAGGGTCATACCGACGACCGCCGCGACGGTCGCCGCCGCGACGGCAGGGCTCGCGAGGCCCATGACCACGCAGAGCGCGGCCGCCAGCGCCGCGAGCGCCAGCATGGCGGCGAGGAGCCGCCCCACGGTGCCGACCTGGGCCGGGGCGCG
>NZ_SMNT01000062.1 GCF_004348265.1 Methylobacterium segetis | reverse complement strand
CGCCCTCAACCTCGACCTGACGGCGACCAAGAAGTTCGGCAAGTGGGAGATCGGTGCGATCGGCTACGGCACCACCGACCTCGCCAACAACTCGCGCTTCTCGCCCGTCGCCCTCGGCGGCGCGCGCGCTGGCTACTTCGCTCTCGGCGGCCTCATCGGCTACGACTTCGGACCCTTCACGGTCCAGGGTTACGCCGCCCGCCACATCGTGAACCGCGTCGCCGGCGCCGAGGCGACCGAGGGCTGGTTCCGCGTGATCGTGCCGCTCTACACCGCGGCCGTCGCCCCGGCTCCGGCCCCGGCTCCGCTGATCCGCAAGTACTGAGACATCACTCAGTATAATCTGCGCGATAAACGACGCGTCGGTCCCCGCGGACCGGCGCGTTTTTATTTTTTGAGTGTCATAATGCTGTTTGATTGCAAATGGGCCGCAAAACATCCGGAAGTCATCGCGCGCTGGATCAAGCTCATCTCGACTTCGTGAAGCGGCTGACGCCGATACTTGCGGAGCTTCGCGCTGGAGGAATTAATACCCCAACTGAAATTGCCTCTGTTTTAAATATTCGGGGTGAGCCTGCCCCAAACGGCAAAAACTGGTCGGCGCTGCAGGTTGTCCGAGTAGAAGCCCTGTTCTTAAAACAAAGCACGGCCCGCTTCCCTCCAAGCCTTGCTTATATAGATGGTAAGGACAAGCCGAAGAGATGAAGACTGCGCTCACCGTCTGTTACGGCCTGTTATGGCTTGAGCCAGTCGAGTGCGGCGGCAAGGCAGAGGACACCGGCGAAGCTGGTGGCGGTCTTCTCGTAGCGGGTGGCGACGGCGCGCCACTCCTTTAACCGCGCCCAGAGGCGCTCGATCCGGTTGCGGTTGGTGTAGATCCAATCCGGACAGGCGACAGGGGCCTCGTGCCGCTGCGGCGGGATCGCAGGCCGTGCGCCCATGCCCCAAATGTGCTCGCGGAAGCGATGGCTGGTGTAACCCCGGTCGGCCACCACCCACTTGGGCACGCCCGGCAGCTGATCGAGCAGCGGGATGGCTGAACCGCTCCAGGTTTTCCGGAGGCTGATTGGCTTGGGTCAGGCGGCCAAGGCTTGGACCTCGGCCTGAGCATAGTAGCGCGCGTCCGCCTCGGCAGGAGGCACGTTGCCGATGGGTTCGAGCAGCCGCCGGTTGTTGAACCAGTCGACCCACTCCAGGGTGGCAAACTCGACCGCCTCGAGGGTCCGCCACGGACTGCGCCGGTGGATCACCTCGGTCTTGAACAGGCCATTGATCGTCTCGGCCAAGGCATTGTCATACGAGTCGCCGACGCTGCCGACGGAGGGCTCGATGCTGGCCTCGGCGAGCCGCTCCGTGTAGCGCAGCGCGAGGTATTGCCCTCCGCGATCCGAATGATGCACGAGCCCGGCACCTCGGACAGGTCGACGCTCGTGCAGCGCCTGCTCCAGCTGTGCGACGGCTTCTGCCGTGGCGGCCACCTGCTCCTTCTAGCTCGCGGTGTAGATCGTCAGCCTCGCCGGTCTGCTGCGTGCGCCGAGCTGGGGAACAATAGGCAGCGGATGACCCAAACTGTGAACAATGCGCTCTGATCACGCACGGCCAGTAACGCGGTTCTCAACGCAGAGCTTCGATTCGATGGTCGCTGGCGTCAAAATCCAAGCCGGCAAACAGGCGTTACGCTGCGGTTTGAGGCAATCGGTCAGGCGGCGAGCAGAAAGGCACCTACCTGTTTGTCCTTGATCCTGAGATGGGATGGCAGCGCCTGCATGCTCAAGCTTCTCGTGTTCGCCGCTCGCCTCGCTGGACCGAGTGGCATCCTGCGGGCGCCTAGAACTTTCGGCAGGTGATATCTCAGCGCGAAAGAAATCGCTGTTCTCATTCACCACACCGTCGGCTTCGGGTTGCGCTCGTCGAAGCCCTTCTGGTGCCAGTAGGGATAGATCGGCGGCTCCTGGCTTGCTGCGTCCAAACGTGCCAACTGCTCAGGCGTGAGCGTCCAGCCAGTCGCGCCGAGGTTCTGCTTCAGCTGCTTTTCGGTGCGCGCACCGACCACGATGTTGCAGACTGTAGGGCGCGTCAGCAGCCAGTTCAGCGCCACCTGTGCCACGGTCTTGCCCGTCTCTTCTGCGACGGCAACGAGCTCGTCGAGCACGCCGAATAGGTAAGAGTCGGAGACCCGCGGCCCGCCTCTCGCTCCGCCCGCAGCGATACGACCCTGTTGCGCTGCTCGGTCGCGGCGGATCTCGCCGGTGAGCCGCCCCCAACCGAGCGGGCTCCACACCATCAGCCCGACCCCTTGGTCGAGCCCGAGTGGCATCAACTCCCACTCGTAGTGCCGGCCAATCAGCGAGTAGTAGCCCTGGTAGGCAACGTAGCGCGCGAGCCCATAGCGCTCGGAGGTCGCGAGCGCCTTCATGAGCTGCCAGCCCGAGAAATTCGAGGCGCCAATGTAGCCGATCTTGCCCGCGCGGGTGAGGTCGTCAAGCGCGCGCAGCGTCTCCTCGACGGGCGTCAGCGCGTCAAAGCCATGCATGAAATAGACGTCGATGTGATCGGTGCCGAGCCGTCTCAGGCTGGCTTCGCAGGCGCGGATCAGGTGATAGCGCGAGGAGCCGACGCCGTTGACATCCTCGCCACAGCGGAACGTTGCCTTGGTGGAGACCAGGGCGCGGTGCCGCCGACCCTTGAGCGCCTGGCCGAGGATCTCCTCCGCGACGCCCTGCGAGTACATGTCGGCAGTGTCGAAGAAGTTGGCGCCCGCCTCAAGACAGAGATCAACGAGGCGCTCCGCCTCAGCGGCATCCGTCCGCCCCCAGCGCTCGAAGAACTCGCCGATGCCGCCGAAGGTCGCCGTTCCAAGGCCGAGCACGGGCACTTTCAGCCCAGACCGCCCAAACTGCCGATGCTCCATGCAAGCCCCCGTCTGAGCGTTCCTATTTCTGCTCCTGAAGCGCCAACCTGCGACAGTTGAATTCGTGGCATGCTCAAGGGCGGCCAGTCTGTCGAGTCCCGATCTTAATACATTCTGGGATGTCTGCGTCGATCAGCGACACACGCGTTCTGCGACCTGGTGCAGGTGCGATGATCAGGACGCAGTACGGAGTGGACTCACGTTATCGGCCAACTCGCATAAGCCAACTAGCTCCTTCAGGCGGTTGGTGACGCGCTGCATCGGCTCGCGGAGGCGCTCAGGATCGCTGATGATGTAGCCTGCCGTGACGTCACGCCCGAGGCTGTGGTTGACCAGTGCCTTAAGGGCGTAGGCTGAGAGGTCGCAGCTCTCCGCAACCGTGATGAACGTGCGCCGCAGGCCGTGCACAGAAACCCAGATGCCGCATACGGCTGCCACCGCCTCGAGAGCCGCACGCGGCTCCTCTATGTGCCCTGAACGGCTGTTGGCCGGGAACACCCAAGGTCCTGCCAGCCCCAACGCGCGACGTGCGACGAGCAGATCCATGAGGTGATCGGACAGTGGCAGTTGCAGCGGGCGGCTGGCCTTGTTCTCGGTGATGGTGAGGAGCCGCGCTCGCAGATCAACCTGGTCCCACGTCAGGCAGGCCGCCTCATTCCGCCGGAGCCCGGTGAACAGCAGGAGCTTCAGGTAGTCGCGCTGCACCGGGTTGGGCAGATCGTGGACGGCATGATACCAGACGGGCAGCTCATGCGCCCGCACGAGATCTGTCCGCCGCTCCTCTTTGAACCATGCCTTCGTCGCCGACAGCCGGCCGACTGGGTTGCTGCCGATCTCCGGGTTGACTGCAAGAGCATGGTTGAACACTAGGCGCAGCACGCGCATCGCGCCATTGGCTGAACTGGAACCCGCAGCGGAGACAAGGCTGGTTCCTGCGACGGCGCTGCCCATTTGTCGCTGGCGGCCCTTGGGAGCTGCTCGCTGCGAAATCTGTGACGCGATCAGGGTGTGACGGGCTGCGACCATCTCGCGGGTGATCGAGCGCAGTGGCCGATCCTTCCAGTCTGTCAGGTACCGGTCCACGTTCGCGCGGTAGTCGCGCACGGTGCTTGGCTTCAGTACCTTGCGTGCCGTGAGGTAGCTCTCAAGCGCCTCGCTCAGTGTGATTGCATTCGCCTGTGCCCGGCGCCTCTCTTCCTTCGGATCAATCCCGCCTGCGAGCTGAGCCAGGAGGCCGATGGCTCTGCGGCGCGCCTCTTCCAAGCTGAGGATGTTGGTGCGTCCGACGGTGATGCGTCTCGTCCTGCCATTCACGTCGCGCTGGACCACATAGCTCTTGGCCTGGGTATTCCCGGAGATGAGCACGCCGAAGCCCTTGAGCTCAGCGTCGAAGAGGAGGCGCTGACGACCGCTCGGATCGGGAGCGGGCAGGCGGTCGATCGAGGTGCGGGTCAACTTAAGGGCGTTCTTGTTCACCATTTGTTCGAACCCAGGCTCCAGCGGAATAAGGTTTTCTGCAGGTTCGCTCGGACCCGTTCGGATCCGATCGCAAGGCCAAGGTTAGCGGGCGACGCGGATAAAAGCGAGTATTTTCCGTTGCTTGGCAGAGAACTGGACCCCCCGGTAGGCGATCTTACCCGCTGCCTGCGAGAACTCTTAATCAGCGGGTCCTAGGTTCGAACCCTAGTGCGCCCACCATTCTTCTCAACGACTTAGATGGTCTCGCCTCGGCCGTAGGCTCAAGTGCCGGGCGGCTGGGTCTCGGTTGGGTCCCATTTCCGTCGAGAGCCTCTTCTTCAAAGCAACTCCCTATCCCGAAATTGGCCGCGGGCTTGTCGTTCCTTTCGTTGGTCTGCGACGATCGACCCGGACCTCTGCTGGCTGCTTTCGTTCCTCTTTGAGGGAATACCTCACGTCGGCTTGGTGGTAGACATAACGGCCCATTCCTTCACTGCATCCGTAACTTTTTCGCAGCACAGCATCTGCTAGGCTCCTTTGAGGGCTCTTGCAGTCCGCTGCGCAAGGTTGATCCTTGCCTCTACCCTTCTCAGTGACAGCGCCAACAGCAGGAAGTCTTAGAAGCTCCACTCCTTCACACTCTCTACGTCCAGAGGCATCCCGGTACCCTGGGCACAGCAAGCTTGAGCGGGTTGAGACCTGGGGCTAGATGTACGGTCCAGCCGTCAAGGAGGGCGCTTTTCAGCAATTTTTCGTTGCGCTGCTGTCAAAAGGCCTGGGTAACCCCTCCGTCATGTGGCGAAGGTGGGCACAATCTTCTGAGTTTGTGGCCGCCGGCATCCCCGCAAGCATGTAAAGCCAAGGTCGGCTGCCTAATCTCAAATCAACTTTGGGAGGCGAGTTGGCAGTCTCTCCCTGGCAAAGGCCTATGGCTCGCCTCGGGAAGGTCGACGAACTGGCCCTCGTGATCAGGCACTCTGCTCAGGCGTCGCACCGTCCGCTGTGCGGGTTCGAAAGCGGCAGGCCTCACGACTGACAGGCACATCCCGAATGCCGCCATCCTCGCAGGGTGGAGGAAGGGAACGAAACCTCTCCCCAATCCTCCCCGCAGGAGAAGGGCCTTAGCCGGTGTTTCCGCTCTTGGCGGGCGGCTCTGTTCCACAGTTTGTCCTGAACTGCCGCCCGCACTCTGCCTTTGGATTCTTGTCTGCCTTCCGGTTCAAACCTCGGAGCATGCTGAACGAGAGACTGCTGCCTACACCTCGCCGGAGCGGGTTGCTGTGACAGTTGGATAAACCTCCCTGCCAACCTCCCTGGCAGAAATTAAGATGTTCCTGGTCAGCCCCTCGGGAATTTGCAGAAATTCCATAGATTACCCAGGTTTGTCGGGCGGGTCGCATGGAGCCGATCGGCGCCGTCCGAAGGTGCGGCCGCGCAATCCGTTCCTTCCCAGTCCCGCCGCTGGCGGCTGGTTCCGTCGAACCTCTCTGCCAACTCACCTGCCTGGATTCGCCGCATGCGCGGTACTCCCACACCACACCTCCACAATCAGCTCGCTGCAACGACGGTTCATCGCTCGGCTTCGCATCGCCCGCCTCGTCGGTACAAATGCGACCGGCACGGCGCCGATGCCTTCCCGGAAGCGAGCCGGACCACGCCTTCCGGCGTGCCACATCGTGCTCCTCGGCCACGCCGCACTGTGGATCGGCGCCGCCCCGGCCGCGGGACAGCCGGAAGCGCAAACGGGAAGCGGTGCAGAGCACGTCGGCAACTCGTCTCCGCTCGGACAATCGGAGATGGCCCGCAGTCCCCGGATACAACATCTGACCGGCGCCGGCGAGGTTCACTCGCCGTCGCCCATCAGGCGGATCGGCTCCGCTGCATCGACTGGCTGGTGCGCGGAAACGCCTGAGATTTTCGCGGTCCGGTCGCGCAGAATCGGGCGAGGACGCAGGGAGCCCGGAAGTCTTGGCGGCGCAAGTCCGAACAGAGCCGGCGGCAATTCCGGCCCACCGTTCATGCTGGTCCGGCAGCGCGGCGCAGATGAAGCTTGCGCACCGCTGCCCCGCAGGCCGACGCTCCCGGCTCTTCCCGCAGCGCGTGAGGCAGCCCCGAGGCTCAGCGGCGTCCGCCGCGCAGGGAGGCCAGGAGTTCGTGAGATTGGTCGAGTTCGGACGCCGGAGCCGGAGATCGACTGCCGGCACTCGCCCAGATTCGTCGGTCGGGTTTGGCCAAGGGATGGACCCGCTCCAGTAGCGTGCGGAGATGCCGCTCGGGCGGCGGCTTCCCATCGCCGCCGAACTCCGAGCGGCTGTAGCCAAGGAGCGCCTCCTCCGCACCATCCTCGGCGCCTGCAGAACCGACCCATTGTTCGAACGACGACCGGAGAAGGCCCGTCAACCTCTCACCGGGGCGGCAGATTCCGAGCGTCAGAGCCCTCCGATCCAAGTGGTTGAGGGACTTCGGGCCGAGGCGCGTCCCCGCCTTCGTGATCAGCAACGGAGATGCAAGATCGCGGGCGCCCGGATGGCGGCCGAGATAGCGGCCGACGACGATCCTGGCCGTCTCCAGGACCGGGATCTCGCGGCTGCGCCAATGGCCGCCCATTGCCGCCGAGGGCGGGATCGATAGAACGCTCCGCCCCCCCGGTCGCCAATTGCCGACGTTGAGCAGCGACAGTTCGCGGGGGGACGCGCCGCAGAGACTCGAAAGCGCGACGATTGCCGCGTTCCGGTACGGCACCCATTCCGAGACGGTCCGGCGGTTGCGCCAAGTCTCAGCATTCAGCAGAGCGATCAGCTGGTCACGTTCGATCGTGCCTCTGGCTGCAAACCTCGATGCCCTGCCGGAGAATTCCAGACGGTGGATGTCAATCGACATCGTCGTCCTCATCTGGAGCCGCGGGTATCATTTCCTTGAGGTCGTTGATGCAGTCGACAACGGCTATGTGTCCATTGATGGCACGGCTGCCGTAATATCTAGCGAGCGTTTCCACAGTGCATCCTAAGAAGTCGGCGACGCTTATTTCGGACGCGCCACTATCGAGAAGCCAATGGGCAATCGTATGCCTCAGATTGTGCGCCGTGATGTTTCCCTCGATTGCCTTGTTTAGCCTATGATTTAGCCCTGCGCGATGGACCAAGGCTTCGAATTGCTTGAACAATCCCACCTGGTAGCGCCGACCCCTGCGCGTATGTATGATGAAGTCGATCTTCGCCGCACTGTCGGCCCGGTGCCATCGTCTGAGGTGAGCCCGCAGCATTCTCGGCAGTAGTACGGGACTCCGCCTCTTCGTGGTCTCCCTCGCACCTGTGCCTTTCCGGTGCAGAATCCCGCGCTTCAGATCGGGCGAACCGTCCGTTGCATGCCTATTCCAGCGCAGGCGCCTCAACGCGGCGTGCCGCGTGCCCGTGCCGACGCCGATCAGGACGAAACGCGCGAGCGCGGGTGACCTAGGCACCAGGTCCAATCGGCCGAAGATCCTGAGACCACTCGCATCATCGGCTATCGTCTCACGACGCCAGCCATTCCGTTCGTAGTCCCAGACGCGTCCGCGGCAGGCACAGAGGAGCTGTGCAACCTGCTTGCGCGTGAGACCGATCCGCAGGTCTTTCTCTTCCGCCCGCAGGGGCATGACGACCGGCTCGGGAATGTGATGATGTTGCGCCGCAACGCGGAAGACGCGGCGCAACTCGCGGAGATCCTTCACAGCTTCGTTGGGGGACACGCGCCTGAGCGCGTCCGGAGCGACCTCGGACGATTGGGTGGCGATCTGCTGGCTGGTGCGCCAAGCGATATAGGCGTTTCCCGAAGCGATGCCGAACTCGCCGAGCTTCGTTTCACCGAAAAATTCGATCAGTTTCTTGGTGCGGCGGAGACGAGACTGAAGATATTCCCGCTGTTTGGGAGGCGTAGCCTTGGTCGGCTCGATCGCGGTGGCATGATCGCGCAGGAGCGCCTCGATCTTGATGCGGCGCCAATCGTCGTCCGCCTGGCACTTGATCGAGCGGGATAGAAGAAACTCTAGGAACTTGCGCTCCGCCTTCTCGTCGTCCTTTCCAACGACGCAGCGCGTGGAGATCTCCTTCTGTCCATCGTGCCGAATCTTCCAGAACCGCTTTTTCCCGCGCCGCCTGCCTTTCACCAAGCGGGGCGGCTTCCTCTCAGGTCCGGGAGCGGGGCGCAGGAAGGCCCCGATGGCATGAATGCTCATGGCGCAACTCCTCGTCAGGCGAGGGGATCAAAATTGCTGCAGGCCGGGGCTGGACCCTGCGTGCCGTCTTCGCCGCCGTCGTTCTCGCAGTCAGTCCCGGCCGGACGGCCCCTGGGCGCAGCCCAGTGGCTGTACCGCGCAACGAGCTCTCGAATCGGTGGCTATCGTCTCGTCGCGAATCGCCGTCCCGCACGCGAGTGGACAGAAGGCTTCTTCGGACGTCGATTGACGGCCGCCTCATCGTGTGGCCGGCATCCTTGCTCATCCGCCACTTGGAATCGCCTGACCTCAGCCAGAACAGCCTCGTGGTCGTCGTCCAGACCCTGGCTGCCGGAGGTTGATGCACGCGGCGCTCCGGAGCTTGAAACCTCGCCAAGCTGCACTCTGCGCTCGAATGTCATCATCTCCCTGACGGCCCGGGGACAGGTGAACATCTTGCCGGCCACGATCGCCACGGCGAGTTGCCCATCGCGCACCGCGGTCCGGAGCGACTTCGTCGTCAGGGGGCCCTGTGGCCAGAACAGACATGCTGCCTCCTGCAATGTGATCGGATCCTCGGGATCCCAATCCGCCGGGTGCGGCCGGCTCGAGAGCCTGCTAGGTACGATATCCTTCCCGTGCGCCACCGTCGTCGCTCCCTTTTTGTCGCGTTCTGCCCGCGATGTCCATGGCCGGCGCGTCTCCAGTACGCCGCCAACATACTGAAAGGACGAGAGTTTTTGCCGTTTTGCGGAAGCAATGAGCGCGCCCCAGCGGTCGACCCGCGAGGTATGACTACTCTACTAGTATAGGACTAAATGCAAAATCTGCTCCTTCGCGGATCATACGTCGGAAGGGATTTTGGGCCGGCTGTCCCACGAAATGCGCCAGTAGTCGCTTAGCCTCAGGCGACTATGTGCAAGTCCTCTGCGCGCTCCGTTCCTTCCTCGCTGCCCGCGGAGGCACCCCGCGAACCGCCGACCCGGCAGTCCGTTGTCCGATATCGTACCCCAATGGCGGGCTTTCGCCGCGGCAGATGCACGGAGGTCTACGTGTCGTCGAGCAGCATCCAGGCGAGTCTCGCCGAGAGGGATGCGCCACCCGTGACGAAGGACGTGGCATCGCCGACCGACTTGAAGGTGATGAAGGATTTCACCCGCACCAATCTCCCGTCGCCGACGTCCTCCAACAATCCGTCGACCGCTAATCGGCTCCGCTGCACGATCAACCAGCGCGGACTCGGTTGAACCGCTCCGATGATCGTCGAACCAGGATGGAGAATGGTCGATCCTCCGCCAATGGAGGCGATGGCGTTGGCGCCACGGTATCGAAGCTCGTGTTTGGTCCAGGTCGGGGCTGCTTGGTCGACGCCTCGCGGTGGCGAGGGAGTGCGCGCACCGATCGGAACGACCACAGGCTCGACGGTCGAGACGAGACCCGGAATGGCGAGGCAGAGCAGCGGGCGCAGGTCGCACATGATCTCGTCGGCCGCGACTCGGTCGAACTCCGAGCCGGAATGCCGTTCCGCGTCGTGCCTGTTCGCGATGTCTACGCAGCCGTGGTGACGGATCTCGTCGATCAGTCTGCGCTGCATGATCAGGCGGATCGTCTCGCACATCACACGCGGCCCTGTCACGGCGACCACATCCCACACGAAGTCGAGCCTCGGGTCGGTCGAGTGGGCGGTCAGGCGCTCCTGGAGCAGACCGCCTTCACCGATCAGAGCACGGGGCCGGCTCGAGGCGCGTTCTCCCATGCCGACAAGGATGTAGAGCCCCGGCCCGAGGAGGGCTGGCTGAAGCAGAAGTTCATCGATGGTCCACATCGGACATTGGTGCAGCGTGATGGCGCCGGATGTGAACTCGATGCGGAGAAGGCCGTCGTCCCGGGTACCGGAGAGCAGGCCGCGGAAGGATCGGGGCGTTCCGCATCGCCGCATCGCTCGCATACCTGCTGGTGGAAGGCCGCAGTTCATGGAAATGCTCCCGTGTTCGATCCAAAAGTCATGCTGCGTGCTCATCCGAGCCTCCGTCGGCGCGGTCAGCGTGTGGTGCTTCGTGCCCGCGACAGGCCGCTCACCGTGAACATCCGGAGCGCCGCGCTTGATGACCCGGCTATTATCGATCCTGGCTCCCGGGAGCCGCGCGTTCGTCCGCACAGGCGCTTCTGGCGTCGTGCTGCTGCGACGCGACGGTGTCGCTCCCGAACCGATCCCTGCGGAAGCCGTCCGCACCCTCAGCTGCCGGGCGAAGCATTTCCGACACTTCCGCCCCCGTAAGCGCTCGCCGTTCAATCAGGGCGTTCGCCATCTCGTCGATTTGTTCGCGGCGGTCGACGAGAATTCTGGTCGCTCTGTCCAACGCTAGGCGCAATTCACGCTCGACGACGCGGACACTCCGGGTGGAGCTCTTCGCGACCGCAACGCCGAGCCTGCTTCCCATGCCCCATCGATGGTGCATGTCGTCGGCGAGTGCCGTCGCCGCCGCGAGATCGGCGGCGGCGCCCGTCGAGGGCGCACCCAGCACGAGGGTTTCCGCCGCTCTTCCGCCGAGAAGCGCCGTGAGAACGTCTGCGATGCCCTCGCGGGTGGCTGCGTCTAGAGATCTGCAGACTGTGAAGCCAGTACCGCTCGGATCCGGTGACCGGAGAACCACGTCGTCGATCTGCATCCCGAGGGTCTGCGCGACAATGGCGTGCCCGCTCTCGTGAATGGCGATGCGGCGTTCGACGGCCGCGGAAATCGCCGGACTGGATGCCCGAATCTCGTGTAGAAGATCTTCGAGCGTGAGACCGCGTCCGGCGCGCCTTGCCCGGCTCCGGGCCGATCTGATCCAGGCTGCGCAATCGGCACCCGTAGCACCGGTGGCCGACCGTGCAGCCTTCTCAAGGCTCTCGCCGCCCAACTCGCCGCCAAGGTAGTGGCGCAGGATCGCCTCGAGATCCTGTAGGGATGGCAGCGGAATGAAGATGCGGCGATCGAACCGGCCGGAACGCGTGATGGCCGGATCGATGCCGTCCGGATTGTTGGTGGTCCCGACCACGAGAACGCCCGGTCGGCCTTCGGCACCGTCAAGACATTCTAGGAGGCCGTTGACGACCTGTATGGAGTAGTCCCGGTAGCGATGGGCGAACCCGCGACGATCGCCGAACGAGTCGAGTTCGTCGATCAGCGCGACACAGGGAGCCATTCTTCGCGCATCGTCGAAGAACTGGCGCATGGCTTTGAGCGTCGTGCCGAGGTGGGCCTCGCCGGTCGATTGCCATTGCGCAAGCGAACCTGCGAGGAATGCCGCGCCTGCTTGACGGGCGAGCGCTCTGCCGAAAACCGACTTCCCGGTACCGGGCAATCCGATCAACAAGGCGCCGCGCTGGCAGGAGGCCCAGGCCAACTCGCCTCGGGCGAAGGACGCCAGATCTGCGGCCGCGGCGAGGCCCCATTCGGCGGCTGGGCCGTAGCCAGGGAGATCCTCCAAGGCCGGACCGTCCTCGCTCCTTCCGGACGCACGACGGTACGCAATCAGATCCGCAAGGCGCCGAGCCGAGCCGTCCGCTCCCCGGCAGCGATGGACTGCGATGCGGAGATCGCGCGGCCCGACTGCCGTAGCGAGTTCTGCCGGAAATTTCCGCGAAGGACCGATTCCCACTACGTGCCGGATCACGAGTTCGACTGTGTCTTGATCGAAACCACCTGCGACGAGCGTCGCCTCGCAAGCCTGCAGAAGGTCCTCCGGCAGGTTCCTACCCGCGGCGGCTTTGATGCCGATCAGCGGGCGATGGTCTCGGAAGGCCGATGTCGCCCGTGCGTCGCCGTCCAGGGCATAACGGCCGGCGCCGCTGCCCCGCTCCGCAATCACAACGGCGTGGCACCCGTTCGAGGCGTCGCCGGAGTGTTCGGCATCGACCCGCGAACGACCGCGCCCGTGTCTCCCCGAGGTACCGAAGCAGGCGGCGGCGGCTCTCGTCATCGGCTCGATCCAGTCGGAACTCGGGACCTCCACCACGACCACGGGTGCAGCCCTCAGGATCCGGCCGAGTAGATCCGGAACCGTGGCGAGCGCATCGCCGAGGAGAACTGTGGCCCCGACGACTTCAGGGCCCAGGAATGCCGTGCCTTCCGCCGCTTCCGCGAAGGCTCCCACGACGAGGCGACTGTCGAGCGAGCCCGAGCTTGGACGGCGGGTGTCGGGAACGGGCCGCGGTTCGAGCAGATGCAGCAGCCGGGCGATGGTTGCGAGACGGGCTTTGCCGATCGGACCTTCCGCCGCGGTGCTTATGGCACGCTGCTCCGGCACTTTTCGGTCGCTCCGGGTCATGGCACCGGCTCGTGGGCAGGGGGAGGGAAATCGACGAGACCTGGCAGCGAGAGTTCGATCAGCATCAGCAGGTCGAGCACGATGCGCGACGGAGTTGCCGCCTCGGCGGAACGGCTGCGCCCCATCGGCTCGAGCAGTCCGGTGTTTCCTGCGTTCCGGACGGCAGTCGCGAGAGCGGCGAGCGCACTGGATCGTCCCGGCCCCCGAGAGGGCAGTCCACCGAGCACCAGAAGCTGCTGCGCGGTCTGCCGGCCTGCCGCGGATGACACGCGCTCAAGGCCGCTTCGCCAATCGCCGAGCCTGAGAATGCGGACGACGGTCCGTCGCTTCGCATCGCATCCGACCAGCAGGCAAACCGCTCGTCCGTGGCTTGGGCACACCTCCAAGAGACGGTCAAGGCACGTCGCCGGCGCGAAGCCGACCCAGGCCTCTCCGTTCCGGAGGCGGAATGCGAACCGATCGAACGGGCTGCCGGAGAGCGTCAGCTCAAGGCGGCGGCAGCGGCCGTTGGGATCCGAAATCTGCAAGTGCTTCGGAATCGGCCTTTGCCCTACTTCGCGGGCATGTTGAAGGGCGAGCCTCGCGGCGGTTGCCGGCGTGAGAGTTCCGTTCAGCGCAAGAGCGGTCAGGCGGCCGATCGTTTCGTCGTGGACGCCTGAGAGTTCGTCCAACCTGACCGCTACCGATCTGCTCGTCGGAGAGTCTCCGCACGAACGCCCGAGCGCGCTCGCCAATTTGCCGGCGATCCATCGCGCGCTCTTGTGTTCACACGCGGAGGCAACCACAGGGAGCCCGGTTTCGAAGTCGATCACGATCCCACCGTCGGGCATCGACATCCTCCTGTCGAAGATCGGCCGAAGGTGCCGCTTCGGACCGCACCGGCCGAAGGGACGATCCGGATGACCTGGAGCGCTTGATTTCGCCGCTGCTAATGGCGCCGTCGCGATTCGGAGGGCTCGCCTTTCCTCCAGATGTCTTGACCTTGCCTCGCCGACCGCCAGCCGAGGGCATCCCATGGGAACGGCCAGGATGCCTCCCGCAGGCGCACGATGCTTTCGGCGCCCAATTCGATATCGAGGTCGATCGATAGCAGCCCCCCAGCCATAAGGCCGAAGATCCGGTCCAGGGCGTATGGGCCGGGGAGAGCGGCCGCGCAGGTTGCGAGATTCGCCGCGCCACCCCTGGCCGCAATACTGCGGGCTAGCGTGCTCGCATCGCCGGCCGCGGGCGGTTTCATCGAGCGAAGGACGCATTCCGCTCCGCCGAGTCTCGGCTGTCGGCGCACTTCGATCGGCGAGACGACCGCCACGTCTCTGCCGAGACCATGAGCTTCTGCGCACAGGCAATCGACGAGCGTGCGCAGATGCGGGCGGTACCATGTGCGAGTTGTCGGCACAATGATCGTCGCCTCTCGATCCGAGGCGTCGATGCCCACGCAGGCGACAGCATCCTCTCCAAGTCCCGAGCAGTCGTACAAACAGCGTACGACATCGTCCGCTCCAACGCGGACCGCGCCGAACGCCCGCGCGAGTGTGGATACTTGGCGGATCAGCCGGCTCACTTCCCGACGTCCGCGATGCCGTCGCCAGTCGAGAGGGCAAGCGGGCACCGGAGGTACCGGATCGGATGGGGTGGTGGCGGACATACTGGAACCTCGATCCCGGCCGGTCGAGGGGCGGCCGTTGGCTGGATACGATCGAGAGATTCCGACGCACCTTCCGCAACCTAGTGCGTCGGGTGTGCGTACGCCTTCATCGAAGGAATGAGCTCCGTCTTCTTGACTGAAGCATTCCTTCGGCCGATCTTCGGTGCCCCGAGTTCGCTCGGGACCCGCCGGCCCTTAAAGGTCGATTTGCGGTGCGTGACGCATCGCGTCGAATCGCGCCCGCTACTGATGACTATAATGCCCAAACCGAGCAGATCATCAAGCGGAAATTTCGCTGCTCCCGATGCCCGTCATCTGCGTGCCGCGCGAACGCTGCTCGACTGGACGCAGGATGATCTTGCGGCGCGGGCAAAGCTCGTCAGACGCACGATCGTGGCGATCGAAACCGACAGAAGCAAACCGCGCAACCGGACATTGAAGGCGATCGTCCGGGCGTTTAGCGACGCAGGGGTCGAGTTCGAGTGCGGCGAGGACGGGAGGGTCAAGATCGTCGACGACATCTGGAGGCGGCGTTCCAGGGAGCAACGGTGCCAGTCGGCGAGCGCGAAGGGTCGCTTGGCCAGTGATACTCAACCTGTTTCACGAACGAAGATCCGCAGGCGCGTCAATCGACGCGATCCAGCTTTCGGATGAGCTGCCAGGGTTCAAGGCGCAACGCGGTGGCTAGGCGCTCGAGGTTGTCGATCGAGAGGTTCCGCTGGCCACGCTCAATACTGCCGACGTACGTGCGATCAAGTCCACATATGCCGGCAAGCGCCTCTTGACTGAGGCCTCGTTCGGTTCTGAGCCGCCGAAGGTTCGCGGCAAGGATGTCGCGCAAGATGCCTGGATGTGTTCGTTTCACCCTCGCATGGGATGCATGTGAGGACGTTAAGACCACGGACTTTAAGAAACATTCCGCAATGCGGCAGGCTCTTCGAAGCGGGCACCGCCGCTTTCGAAGATGAGGTGACCAGGGATGCAAGGTCGACTGGATTCAGGAGGCGTCGACCAGACGCAATCACCTGAATCGTCTGACGCTCCAAGCCAGCCTGGCGAGCCGTACGCTCGTAGATCCACAGACGATAAATTAGGCCTGCATCCGGCCCTAAGCCGCGGTTCAGGCAGTCGCATACGGCCTGCGTGACGATGTCTCTCAAGTGGTTGGCGCTGACATCGCGAAGGGCTGTATCGCTGCTCATGTCGTCACTCCTCGCATCGACAGGCTGCGGTAGAGATCGCATGGCATCCGGACGGGTCGGTCGAATGACGACGGCAAAGACGCGTTGAGGGCCGGACTCCGGCTCCAGCTCCACCCCGAACGCTCGCGCGATGGGTGAGCGTCGTTCACTCGCAACACGCTCCACTCGCGGAGGCACGCGCGTCCTGTCTCGCTTCGTCGGCGCCTTGCCGGTGCTCTTCTTCGCCTGCACGCGCTTCGCGGGTTTCGATCGCCTCGGCGTCTAAGGCAACCAGAAACTCCCGCCACAAGGGCCGGAGGTCGTAAGGGATCGCGTCGTCAAGCTTCGCCCGGAGCATCTGAACACGTGTTGCGCGCTCGTTCTGCGGCTGCATCGCGAAATTTATCCCCGTGTTGAGCGTGGAGCGCTCGGTGCTCGTCGCGAAGACCTCTCGCTCCACCCGGATTCTCCGATAAACGCCGCCAAAGATCGGCTCTCCTTCGGCGGACTGGAAAAGGGTTCGGAGGAACTGAATCCGGTCCGCCAGTCGCATCATCTTGAACGGGCTGTACTAAATCATGCGGCGGCCGACAGTACCGCTCCGACAGTCTTCATGGCTATGCGGTTCGGTCCGCGAGCGGACCGGATTTCGCATGCACCATCCGCATCCGACTCCGGACTCGCGGGGTCGCGCTCGACCGGCTGGGTGAATCTGGGATTGCCCTGTTTTTGGAAGGTCAGGGGACTTGGCTGAGCAAAATCTTTTGTGATGTTTGGCCCCGTTCCCTGCTCGTAGACGATGGGTAAGCGGTAGCCGAGCGCCGAGTATCGACGCAGGCCGCACACGCGGCGGCGGAGGCGATGGCATTCATACCGTGAGCAGCAGACCCGCGTAGCCGACAGCCCCGAGAAGGAAGGCCCAGAATCGGCTCTGACGCTCGCTGGGCACCTCTTCCTTGAGCACGTTCAAGACCACACCGCCTCCCAGGAATGCCGTGAGTGCCGCGATAGCCGCCTGCGAGATCTCCGTTGCTGATCCAATTCCCCAGCCGATGACAATGGCCGCAACTAGGATCCAGCGCCCCAGACGATGATACGGCTTCTTGTGGTCCTCGTTGAGGCCGTAATCCGTGACCACGAAGTGCAGTGCCATCGCAACGGTGAAGAACACGAGGGACAAAAAGGTCATCTCCTCGCGGTGGAGGAGGAGATAGCCGACAAGCGCATTGTAGACACCGAACGACGCCATGTGGATCCAGAACACGGGCGGGCTGGTGTCTGCCTCCGCGGCTGCTTCGGCACCGCGGCCGCCGCGTACCGGTCGACCTTGCCGACGTGAGCGCGAGGTCTTGGCCAAGCGGTCGAGCCCATAAAAGACGAGGAGGCCCATGAGCGCGATCAGGTACACGTGCCGCTCGGCGAGCGACACCGCCGTAATCTGGCTGATGGCCTCCTGGCCCGCCGCAAGTTCGGGCAGCAAGTGCACGAACACGTAGGCGACGGAAACGCCCCCTGCGATGGAAAGCCAAGCGCTACGGGGCGTGCCCTCAAGGAGGCGCAGCGACGGTGTGACGACGTGTGCCAGCGCGAGCACGGCGGCAGCCAAGAGGGTGAGCAGGGTGGTCGAGAGCAGAGCCGGCTCCTCGCTAATTCCTGAGGCCTCGTTCCGAGAGATCCGTCGGACCCACCCGGCCAGATCGTCGTGACGAGGCAGGCAGTCGAACCAACCTGCCGCACTCGGATCGGGAAAGCCGTATGGGGTATCAGCCCAAGCCCGCTTCAGCACCGAAGAGTTGCCACGGGCTTTGGAGGGCTATTGTGCCGCGCAAGCATAGTCCTGATCGGCGGGCGCATCTGTCGTCAGCGCTGCCCCGCACACCGCCCCGGAGAGCTGAACGGAGCTGCCGTCGACAGCCCGGTCCGCCCCGATCACTCCAGCACCCGTCGCACCCGGTGCGACGACGGGCCAAACTTCGCGGACCAATCATGGGTCGCGCGAAGCCAAGCCGGGAGCACGATCAAGTTTACTGCGGCTTCATGGGGATGCGGCCGCAGCCCTGTTTCTCTTCAGGCACGCCAAGTCCAACCGGCTGACAGATCTCGCCCGACCGTCTGCCAGCAACCGTCAAGTCAGCGCCCCTGCCGTGATCGCCGTGCCGTCGGCTCTCGTTCGACGCAATGGAGCCCTCGCTGCATGCTAGCGCTGTAACGCCCTCTCGACGGGAGCGGTCAGGGGAGCGATCGGCGTACACGGTCAGTGATAAACGGGGCCGCCACGCGGCGGCCCCTCAAGCTCAGTACCCGTATCCGTAATAGCCATACCCGTAGGACGGCACGTAGCGGTAGCCCACATTGACCGGGCCGCCCCACGAATACCCGCCGTAAGCAGGGTAGCTGTAGGCCGGATAGCCATAACCATAGCTATTGGCTGCAAGCGCTGAACCAACCGCCAGCCCGGTGATCCCTGCGAGAAGGCCCAGGCCAACGCCACGCCGCCTGTAGCCATACCCATAGCCGCGCCAGCCAACGCGGCGATAGCCGTACCCTCCGCGCCAGCCAATCCTGCGGTAACCATGGTTGTAACCGCCACGCCAACCGGCATGTCGAAAGCCGTGACCGCCAAAATGCGCGTGGCCTCTGTGGTAGCCTCCGAATGGCCCCGCTTCGGCCGGAACCGCTGTGAGAAGGCCAAGACTCAGAACGGTCGAAGAAACGAGTGCGAACGTGCGCATGCAAAGCCATCCTGTGTTGGTGATCAGAGGGCCAATCCTACGTCTCGGAGGGAAGGCCTAGGCGCAACTGCAGTCGTACGGGCCCGATGAGCCACGGCTGCTTGGGGGAGCGAAACTCAGTCGCCTCTACGAAGGGATGAACTACGCTGTCAGAGTTGATCTGATCTGGGGCAATTCCAAGTTACTGCTTGATCGCCTTCTCGGCGTTTCCCACATGCATCATGCACCCCTGCTCATCTTTCTTCGCGGCCTTTTCCGAGGCAATCTTCAGCTCGGCCCTAGCCATCGCAGCCTTGCCGGCGTCCTGGTTGGCCGGCATCATGGCGTCCACTCTCTTCATCTCGCTCGCGCAGTCCTTCTCGGCCGCCTGCAAAGGTGCGACGCCGAATGCCAAGAGGGCCGCCGTCAAAGCAAATGCCGACACGTTTCTCATGGTCGAAATCTCCGTTCATGTTGCGGGACTGCTCGTTGAACGGAGGACAGATACTTGCGTTCCGGCCTCGCTGACCGAGGCCCGCCGAAATGGCTCGCTAGTGTACCAACTTCATGGCGATCTCCCTGGACCTCGGTGTGGAGATCCAGCCGTCATCGGCGGCGGGAGCACCCATTCCGCCTGCCCCAGGTTGCGTCGAGATGATCGAGACCACTCGCTCGCGCCAGCCGGTGTGCGTTGGCCCTCGCCTCGGCGGCTTACGCGCTACGGGTGCCATTAATTCATCTGCAAGGCAGTGCGCCCTGATCGGGCGGCCTCGTATCCGCATGAGGCAATACCGTCGACCGAAGTATCTGCGGGATCGGCCCTGGACGGGCGGAAAGTCGGTACAGCGCTGGACACAAACCCGAACCATGTTCTGCTGAAAAGCTTGGTCGACTGAGCGCGTGGTCAGTTCCACGTCGCACAAAGCCAAAGTGGAGAAGTAGCATGACATGCTCACGTCTTGGGTCGGTGGCCACTGTACTGTTCTTCACCGTCAGCCCCGGAGCGGTGCTGGCGCAGACGACCCCGCCCGCGCCGGGCGCGAACCAGGCCGACCTCTGCCGCGACCTCGTGAGCTTCCTGGAGCGGCGCGGCGATGCCAAGCCCGCCTCGCCGATCTCGGTCGACCAAGCCAAAACCTACCAGCGTGACAACAATATCGTGGCCTGCCGCGACGGTGCCGTCCGCCTTCAGCAGGCCGGCGTCACACTGCCCGCCGCCCTTCTTGCAGTCGTCAAGGTTCCGAGCACGGGCCAACGGACGGCGGACGGCGCCGACATCCTCGTCCAGCCGGGCACGCCGAGCGTGACAGTTCAGCAGCAGAGACCGGAGATCACGGTACGGCAGCCGCAACCGGTCGTCAGTGTGACCATCCCGCAGCCCGAGATCACCCTCCGCATGCCGCAGCCGGACGTGAATGTCGCGCGCGGGCAGCCGCAGGTTCAGGTCGTGCAGTCGGCGCAGCCCCAGGTGCATGTGCAGCGTGCCGATCAGCAACCGGTGATCCACTACGAGAGCGCGGAGCCCAAGATCGTCGTGAACCGCGCGCAGGGCCGACCGCAGGTCCGGGTCGAGGCGATGACCCAGGACCAGGCGAACAGGGGCTCGCCGCAGCGGCAGGTGCGCCAGGTCTCAGCCTCCGAGTTCACCGACATGGACGTCATGAACGGGCGCGGCCAGCAGGTCGGCGACGTCGAGCGCCTCGTGCGCGGCGAGGACAAGAAGTTCTATGCCGTGGTGGGACACGGTGGCGTGTTCGGTCTGGGCGAGAAGGAGATCGTACTGCCGGTCGATCGCCTCATGATGCACGACGGGCGCCTGATGATCGTCGGCCTGACGGATGAGCAGATCAAGGCGATGCCGGGCTACGACGCGAAGGCCGGCAAGTACACCGAGGTTGAGGCGTCCGCGCTGGCACCTCTGACAGTTGCGGCCGTGCCGCCCGCACCGAACGTCAACGCGGCTGACGTCACGGGCACGACCGGGAACCCTGCGACGCGAAGCTTCCAGGTCTCGAACCTGCTTCGGAAGGACATCTACAACACTCAGGGGCAGCAGCTTGGCGACATCGAGCGCGTCCTCGTGGGCGTGGACGACAAGATGTACGTCGTCATCGGCCATGGTGGGTTCCTGGGGCTGGGCGAGAAGCAGATCCTGCTGCCGTTCGATCGGATCAAGGTGCGGGACGGCCGGCTGACTGTGTCCGGGCTGACGGATGAGCAGATCAAGGCCGTTCCCGAGTTCGACCGGAACGCCCGCGGCTACCGCGATGCGGATCAGAACCGGCAGGCCGAGTTCTCGGTGTACCGCGGCTGACCCCGCATTAGCCGCCGGGCCGGAAAGCCCGGCGGTTCCTGTCGAACAGCCGCCCGAGCCTGATCGGGAGACGCTCCCGTGGGGGAGAGTGCGTCAATTCCTTCACGGGACGGCTCCGACGACCGTATCTCGATCCTCCGGCGCTGGGTCGCCGCCACCCGTCGCTTGACACGTGTCTTCGCGGAGCACGAGATCGTCACGGCCGCCGCGGGGGTCACATTCTTTCTGCTCCTCGCGGCGTTCCCCGGTCTCGCCGCCATCATCTCGATCCTGGATTTCGTTGCGGCGGCCGGGCGGGCAGACGCGCTCCTCTCCACCCTCTCTGCCATCCTTCCGGCCGAGGCCGTGGATCTGCTGGCCTAGCAGATCGACCGCTTCGCCTCAGGGACGGGGCTCGAGCTCGGGCTTCATGCTCCCGCATCCTACCTGGGCTTCGTCGCGCTGAGCTGGGCAGCCAACAAGGGCACCAAGGCAATCTTCCGCGCCCTGGATCGCATCTACGGGCGCGAGGGGGCACGCTTTCATCACGTTCACGCTGGTCGCCCTCGTCTGCACCTTCGGCGCAATCGCCTTTCTGGTGTTCTCGATCAGCGTGATCCTTATCCTTCCGGCCGTGTTCGGTACCGTGGGGCTTGCGTCGGACCAAGCTCGCACGTTCGGACTGTTCCGTTGGCCAGCGCTTATATTGGTCGTGACATTGCTGCTCGCGGGCGTCTATCGCAGTTCCGCGCCGCGGGATGGAAAGCCGTGGGGTGTTGACCTCCTGAGGGGCTTCGCGGCCGCGGTGTTCTGGATCGGAGGCTCGCTCCTGTTGTCCTGGTACGCCGCGCACGCCGAACGCTTCGCCGCCATCTACGGCTCCCCCACTGCGATCATCGGCTTCATGGTCTGGCTCTGGCTCACGACCGTGGCTGTGGTGGTTGAGGCCGAGCTGAGCGCTGCGGGCATCCGCTCGCTCTCTGCTCACCCTGTGTCGCATCGCCACGCCCAGGGGGGCGGAGGGTTTGACAAGAGCCGCGCTGCGCTCTGGTCATAGATGAGGGCAGTGATGTTCGGTGCTGCTCCTAACGATGCGCGAGCTCGTCGAGCCAGCCATGCGAGGCACCGTGGCGGACGATGTCCGCCCGGGTGCGCAGGCTGAGCTTCTCCGCCGCGCGCGCCTTGTGGGTCTCGGCTGTCTTCACGCTGACGCCGAGGCGGGCCGCGATCTCCTTGTTGCTGAAGCCCTGGGCGGTGAGCCGCAGCACCTCCTCCTCGCGAGGGCTCAGCGCCTCTTCAGCACCGGGCTCGGCCGCGGGCCGGCTGGTGCTCGGCAGTGCTTTGTCGGCAACGGCCGGGTCGAGGTAGATGCCGCCCTCCGCGACGGCTCGCACGGCGCGCAGGAGATCCTCCGCCGCCGACCGCTTGAGCAGATAACCCCGCGCTCCGGTCTGCAGCATCGGCTGAACGTAGGCTCGGTCCTCGTGGACGGTGAGGGCCAGCAGCCGTACCTGCGGGCAGCGCTCGGCGAGGTGCCGCGCCAAGTCGATGCCGTTGATGTCGGGCATCGAGATGTCGATGACTGCGACGTCGGGCGAGGCCTGGCAGATCGTGTCGAGCGCCGCCGTTCCGTTAGTCGCCTCGCCGACGAGGGCAATATCTGGCGCAGCCTGGAGCAGGGCCTTGATGCCCGCCAGCACGATGGGATGGTCGTCGGCGACCGCGACGCGGATCGGGTTCACGGCTCGGCTCCTTCGGGGGGCAACGGAATCTCGGCAAACAGGGTCGTGCCCGATCCCGGTGCTGATTCGATCGCCAGCGTGCCCCCCAGCAGGGCGAGGCGCTCGCGGATACCGGACAGGCCGAGGCGGCGCCCGATCTTGCCGTGAGCGGCGGAGCCGTGGATCGTGTGTCCGTTGGCCGCGTCCGAATCGAAGCCCGCTCCGTCGTCCTCCACGATGACGCGCAGCCCGTCGGCCCGCCGATCCAGCACGAGGCTGACGCCGCGGGCGCGGGCATGCTTGAGGATATTGGTTAGCGCCTCTTGGACGATGCGGTAGGCAGCCGTCTCCACATCCGCCGGCAGCCTGGTCTCGCTGCCCAGCACCTGAAGGTCCAGATCGATGCCGTGGCGTTGGCGCCACTCCTCCGCGTAGGCAGCGAGCGCCTTGTGCAGGCCGAGGTCGTCGAGCGCGGTCGGCCGGAGATCTAGGGCCGCGCGGTGGATATCGCGTCCGATCTCCGCGGCGAGAGCCTGCAGCCAGCGCACCTGGTTCACCGTGTCCGGCTCGCACGCCCCATTCCCGAGCCGCGTTTCGAGGCTTTTCAGCCCAAGCGAGAGCCCCGTGACGGTCTGACCAACCTGGTCGTGGAGTTCGCGCGCGATGCGGCGCTGCTCGTTCTCCTGAGCATCCGAGAGGCGCCGCAGCAGGTCAGTCCGTTCGGCCTCGGCGCGCTTGCGTGGCTCGGCGTCGGCGATCACGCCGTAGATCACGCTCGGTCGGTCGCCGTGGTGGAAACACGGGGCACGGCCCGTCGTTCGAAGCCAGCGCGCACCGCCATCCGGACGGACGGAGCGGAACTCGCTGTCGAGCTGCGCATCCTCTGTCACGCAGCGGCGCAACGCCTGCTCGACGCGCTCGCGATCATCCGTGTGCACTGCCGCGAGGAAGGCCGCGAACGACCACTGCGCTTCGCCCGCCTCCGTCGGAGCGCGAGGAAAGCCGAGCAGAACCCGCGTGCGCTCCGACCCGGCCACCTCCTGGCGAGCAAGATCCCAACATACCGTGCCGAGTTCCGCAGCCTCGACGGCTAACGCTCCGCGCTCCTCGCTTACCCGCAACGCCAGCATCATCCGGGTCTCCTCGTCGCGCCGTCGCTGCGCGATGTCGCGCGCCGTCAGCGCCGCCAATCCGGCCGCGAGTGCGAGGCTCGCCAAGCCGCCGGCTACGAGCACGTAGAACGATCGAGACACGGGCGCGTTCAGCGCCTTGCTCGGTACCCCGAAATGCACCGACCAGCCGCTCGTGTCGGGTAGGGTGCGGTAGACCGTCTCGACATCGCTGCCCTCCAGCGTTGGACCGGAGTAGAAGCCCTCCGGCGCGCGGGCGATCGCCGCGCGCAGAGCCGGGCTGGCGGGCCGACCCAGCTCGGACGCCTCGGCAGAGGTGCGCGCGATGATGTTGCCGCGCCTGTCGACGATCTCGCCCACCCATCCGGCCGGCGCACCGGCATCCCTCAGGATCGAGCTGACTGCATTGGTCGCGAGCGCGACCGTGAGGACGTACCGGAGCTGCCCGTCGCGGATGACGGGGACGCGCAACGCGACGAGGCGCTTGCCCGACAGGGTTCCGACCGGACCGATGCCGCCGACAACCGCTCGCCTGAGCCGGAGGACCTCGTCGAAACTGTCTCGGTCGGCCGTGGGTCCCAGCACAGTGCCGAGTGGGCGCAGCAGGTTCACGATCTGGTTCCCGGAAGCGTCCGCCAGCTCGACCGTCTCCCACAAAGGCCGGCTGGCCTTGAGGCGCTGCGCCTCCTCGTGGAACGGTTCCAGGCTCGGGCTGTCGAGAGCCGGCGAGGCGGCCAGCACATCCAGGATCTGCACCTGTGCGGCCAGGTCCGCTGAAACCCGGTCGGCCACGCGCGCGGTGCTTTCCAGGGCCGCGTGCCGGGCAGCAGCGCGACCCTGTTCCGCCGTGACGTAGGCCACCCAGCCACTGAAGAGCAGGATCGGAATGGCCGCCGCAAGGGCGAGCGAGATCAGCAGGCGGTTGCCCGGGGAGGATTCGCGCTTCACGTCATCGGCTCCGGGTCCGTTCGCCTCCTTGGTGCAGGTGGATCTCGCGGGCCAGATCCGCCAGAAGGTTCGAGCGCGTGCTGGTTGCAACGCTTGAGCCCAGTCGGAGAAGATCTGTGGTGCGCGCCACCCTAGGGCTGCCTTTCCTCTGCTACGATGTCACAGGCCGGCACTAGAGGGTGTCAGGTTTAACGCTCTCCAGCGTCAGGTTTTTCCTGACTGACTCGCGGTTAGGCCCGACTGGGAACAGTACGATTCCTGCGCGAGGATGATGGGAGATGTCCCTCCTTCCATCGTCCGCGGCCGGCCCCGCCCGCCGTTCCGAGCCAGGATCCACATGATGACCGCTGCGCGTCGCGCCGAGATCGACCCGGATGAGTTCCCGATAAATCCTTCACGGCCCCCGCGAGTCGAGACCGGATCTCAGCGCCCTCCGGCCGGACTTCGCGAGGGAGCAAGGCCCCGCAACACCCTGCTCGCCTCTCTCCCGGACGACGACCTCGCTGCTATCCGTCATCAACTGGAGCGGGTCGCACTTCGACGGCGCCAGGTGCTGCACGAGCGCAACGCTGCGGCCGCGTACGTGTACTTCATCGAGCGCGGGACGGTGTCCCTTCTCTGCCGCAGGGCCGGGCGGGACAGCCTGGAGGTGGGCACGCTCGGCCGCGATGACCTTGTGGGCGTGTCCGCGGTACTCGGGACCGCGCGCGCGCCGCATCGCTGCGTCGTCCAGGTGCCGGGCGAGGCGTTGCGCATCCGAGCAGAGGATCTTCGGCGCGCGATGGGCGGCCACTCGCACCTGCGCTCGCTTCTCCTGGCCCACGTGCAAGCGCTCTTGATCCAGAGCGAGCAACTCGTAGTTTGCCAGAACGACCACAGCTTGAGCGAGCGCCTGGCCAGCTCGCTGCTGCTGACGCTTGGGCACCTCGACGGCGACGAGGTTCCCCTCACGCATCGCTCCCTCAGTCGCTCACTCGGGGTGCGTCGGGCCGGTGTGACGACGGCGCTGGGGGAGATGGAGTCTGCCGGGCTGATTCGACGCGGCCGCGGCTGGATCAGGGTGCTCGATCGTCCGGAACTGGAGCATGCCGCATGCGAGTGCCACCGGATCATCCGGACGGAGCGCAGGCTCGTGGTCTGCCAGAGCGAAGAGGAACCGCGCATCGCGCGGAGGGTCGGTGCGGCCCCGTCCGCGCCGGCGCCGCAGCCGAGCACCGCGCTCCGGCCGTCGAAAGTCGCGATGCTCGGCCATGTCTATGCACGCTGAGATCGGACAGCTCGAGGCGAGATGGCCGAGTTGTGTCCCGTCTCGCCATGGAAGCGGCTAAGCATGGGCGGCAGGGTGCGAAACGGTTGGCTTGCCCTGATCGCGGTCCCACTCGTGTTACTGGCCTTGCGGGCGTCCTACGCCGTGACGATGCCAATCGCGGTCGCGGCCGTGGTCATCGCGGCGGTCTGGCCTGTGGAGGTGTGGCTCCGCCGCGTGCTGCCGGAACGCGTCAGCAGCCTCGGCACAATCCTGGTGCTGCTCGTCACCACACTGGGGTTCATCGCGGCCCTCTACTTCTCGGCCGCCCAGGTCGTACAGGCGTTCGCGCGGCGCTGGGCCGAGTTCGAGAGCGCCTATGAATCCGCGACGGCCTGGGCCGACCGCTGGGGCCTACCGCTCGGTGGCAAGGAAGGCTACGCCCGCCTCATTGCCGTCGGGCAAGACCTGCTGGGCAACGCCTACACGATCTCAGTCTACCTCGCCTTCATCGCCCTTCTGGTCGTCCTCGGACTGCCCGAAATTCCCACCCTGCGGCGAAAGCTTCAGGAGGCGTTCGGGGCCGATAAGCGGAGCGAGGTGGCCTATGCCGCCGACGAGATCGCAGGCAAGATCCGCGGCTATCTCGCTACCACGACGTTGACCAGCATCATCACGGGCGTGGCCTCGGCCCTGTGGGCGCTCGCGATGGGACTCGACCTGGCCCTGGTCTGGGGCACGCTGAACTTCCTGCTGAACTACATCCCCGTCGTCGGCAATCTCGTTGGCATTGTCCCGCCAAGCCTCTACGCGGTGGTCCAGTTCCCGGACTCTGTCCTGCCGATCGTCATCTTCGTCGGCTTCGGCGCGATCCAGTTCACCGTCAGCAACGTCATCTATCCGGTTCTGCAAGGACGCAGCGTGTCGCTCTCGCCCGTCGTCGTGGTGGTGGCCCTCGCGGTCTGGGGCTGGGTCTGGGGTGTCGCGGGGATGCTGGTCGCGATCCCGTTGACCGTAGCGTTCGTCATCGTCTGCGAGCAGTTCCCCCGCACCCGCTGGATTGCGATACTGATGTCCGGCTCGCGTTGAGGACATCAACGGAAATGGGCGCTCAGTTTTCTCGGACCATGCTCACTGCGGCGAGGTTCAGCGACGCCGGAGTGGTCCCCCAAACGCGATGGCCCGCTGAGCCGTTCTTGTAGAATGGTGAACCCTTCCCCTCTCAGGTCTGCACCGAGCCGCATCCTGGCGGCCGCCCGCCGCGCGTTCAGCCAGTTTCTGGCGCTGCCCCTCGCGATCGTGGTCGGCTTCATCGTCCTCAACGTAGTGATCTATCTCGCCGACCGCGTTTGGTCGGACGGCCGATCACCGGCTGGGCTCGCCTGGCTCGGGGACCTGTTCGGCGATCATCAGGCGATCGGTAGCCTCCTGTCGACGCTGGCGTCGAGCATCGTCACGGTGACGTCGATCACCTTCTCGCTCCTGCTGATCGCAGTCCAGCAGGGCTCGGCCGCTCTTACGACCCAGGTCACCGACCAGTTCATGATGCGGCGGGCGAACCAACTCTACTTCGGGTACTTCGTCGGGCTTTCGGTCTTCGTTCTTTTGACCCTGCTCACGAACAGCCAGTTTCATCGACCGGTCTTCGGCTCGATGCTAGCGCTGAGCATGACGATGGCCGCGCTCTGCATGATCATTGTCATGATCTACAACACCATCGACCAGATGCGACCGGAACGGATCGTGCAGTTCATCCACCATCATGTCCTGCATGCCCGCGTGCACGATGAAAAACTCCTGTGCAGGACCCGCCGAACACCGCGGCCGTACTGGATCCTGGCCTCGACCATCCGCTCGCCGCAGAGCGGATACATCGTCGACGTCCGGGAAGCGCGGATTCGCGAAACGGTCGAAGCACACGCTCCTGGAAGCGTGGAGGTGGAGCTGCTCGTCCCGCTCGGAAGCCGGCTCGCCGTCGGCGATCCCGCATTCGCGTTGCGAGTCGCTCCGCATGCCGTCCTTGCCCCTATCCTTCGCGACCGGATCGAGGAAGCGGTGATCGGTGCCGTCACGTTCGACGATGGGCGCAACCTCGACCGGGACGCGAGCTACGGCCTGCACCAGCTCGCCACGATCGCCTGGACCGCTACCTCGACCGCCAAGTCAAACCCCCATCCCGGGCCGGCGGTCATCCACGCTCTGCGCGACATCCTCTCGCTGTGGAGCCCCTGCGAGGCTGACCCGAAGGAGGATCCGATCTCGCCCCTCGTCTACGCCGACCGGACGCCGACCGAGGCGACCGACGCCCTCGAGACCATCATCATCGTGGCCTCGGAATCGATGCAGGCGCAAACGCTGTCCGACGCTCTGCGGACGATCGCCATTCTCCTCGACCATGTCTCGCAGCCGACGGCGGAGCGGCTGGCCGATGTCGCTAAGCGGGCCGTTTCAAGCCTCGGCGAGCACGTCCTGACGCGGCAGCTTGAGGCCGCGCTGAGTGATCTCGCGGGCGCGCTTGACCGGCGGGGGTTCACGGGCGTTGGGGCCGCAATTGCCGAAGCTGCGAAACAGCTCGGCGCCAGCCTCGGCAAGCTCAATTCCCGCTCGACGCGGGTGTCGGAGACCACGGGTCCTTGAACATCGCTCATTGGAGGGCGACCACTCAATCGCCAACCGTTCAATCCTCGCCTCTGGGCCCGTCATCGAGCGGCAGCTGGGCTCGTTTCGCAACCCAAGAGGAGGAGAGGCCCCCAGTCCGTCGTCGATTACGGTCTCGGGAGGAACCACTGCACGAGCGGCAGGCAGGTGCGGCCGTTCCGGCCGAAGTAGGCCAGATCGCGATCGTCTGCGGAGAAGAACCGTCTCACGACCTTCGGATTTTGCACTCCGGTAGGGAGCAGGGATCGCGAACGAGCGCTGACCCTGACCTGACGTCCCATGTGTCGAACCGGCAGCGCTCTCCTTGCTGCTACGCTGGGATGCAGAGGGCCACTGCAGCAGCATTCGGAGGCGTGCGCGGGCGCGGCATCACGGCCGCCGGACAGGGCGGCGGATCGTCGTCATCGTTCCGGCGTCCGGAGCGGGTGTACCGGCGCAGATTCGACAAGCGGCCGAGGGAGCGCCGAGGCGCGGCCCGAGGGGCCGGACCAGCGGCTGTCTCCCGAGAGGAACCGCGATCGAATTCCATAACCTTCAGCTGACGAATGTCCGCTTCGAAGACGCTGCTCGGGTCAGCTCGATGGCAGGAATGGGCGCAAGGCTGCCGGCCGGGTTTGGCCGGAAGCTGCCGGTCTGCTTTCCGCAACAGAGCAGCAGAAGCGGACCTCCGCATGACTCAGCGGTGTCTCACGGCGCCCGAAATGGCTCCTCCGACGCACGTGAGGAAGGTCATCTCCCCAGTGAGCACAGGTGGCAGGGGCAAGCTCGTCCACCATCGCTTCTGCAATCTCGGCGCCGACAGCACGGTTTTCGGCCAAAACGAGTCTCGCGGAGGCCTTGAGATGACGAGCCACGGACATCCGCGGCCTCAGATGCGCCTTATGCTCCGAGGCCGCGCGGTGATCGGGACGGGCACCACATGACCGATGGCTCACATCGATGCCCTCTGGGCTGGTGCTCGCAAATCGATGTGTCCGTTGAACCAAAGGCGCTCTAGCGGACGCGCTTTTGAACCGCTTTCCATGTGTCTGCTGGGGCATACCCCAACGGACAAGCTGAGATATGCGCGACGCGCAAGCCCTATCGGAACGCAGCGTCTGAACCTGGACCGTTGTGCTCATCACGGCACTAGGCCCCGCGATAATCGAATTTCTCCGCCACGCTCAGACCTTTGTCGGATGGACGCTCCCACCTTCGGCCGTTTGCTGGCAGCGTCACGTGTGCCAGCCTCTGTATGCCTGATGACAGTGAAGAGCGCTGCGCTCCGATCTCCTTCAGGCCAATAAACACTGGCAGCCTGAGCTGGCGGTGAGCCAGCCATGGGAGGGTTGCATGCTGACCGCGCTGGACGAGTTGATGTTGCGCGTCGTCGGCCAGTTGGCAGGACGCTCACCCTTCCTCGATGCCGTCACCCTCGCTTGCACGGCTCTGTTTGCCATCAGGCTGCTGCCGCTGATGGCCGTGCTGGTCTACCTCTGGTTCCGCACCGGCAACAGTTTAGGTTCGCGCGAGGCTGTGGTCGAGACCGTCATCGGCATGCGAGCCGCTATCGAAGCGATAATCGCGATGTTAGCCGCCGGCATCATCGCGTGCACGCTGCGCATGCTTCTTCCCTTTCGCGGCCGTCCCTACCTGGTTGCGGAACCGGACCTGCTGCAACTCGACAGCGTCCCGGCCAGCTTGGTAACGGCTGTAATCGAGAGCGGCACCTCGTTTCCGTGCGATCACGCGGCGATCGTAAGCGCCCTGGCAACGTCGGTCTGGCTGTTGTCCCGCCCGCTTGGGGGCCTCTGCTTTGGATGGGCGGTGCTGACCACCTGTCTGCCGCGCATCTACGTCGGCTACCACTACGCCAGCGACATTCTCTGCGGCGTCCTGATCGGCGTCGCGGTGGCGCTGTGTGTGCGCCTGCTTCTGCCGACGCTGCCGATCCTCGGCTTCGCCAACCGCTTAGCGCTCCGCCGTCCCGCGCTGTTTCAGGTCGCCTTGTTCACGCTGATGTTTCAGTCGGCGATGGTGATCGACGAGATCAGGATCGCATTTCAGAACTGACGGAGACTCGGCGAGCATTGGGCCCAACCAGCCCAGTGGTCGTGAAATCGATTCCGGCGACTTGCAGAGCATCCGCGATGGCATCCGTTTGCACGACTGAGATGTTAAATTCTCCGGCGCAGCCCTCAGCCTGCATGATGACGCTGATACATAGTTTGGCTTCATTGGCAAGACTTCTCTGGTTCCACCAAAAAGTCTTGCGATCTGCGAGGATCTGGCCGACTGTTAATGATCTGAAGCCTCGGCGCCTGTTACTGCTGGCAGCGGAAGCGAATGTAAGATGCGGCGCCATGAAATGCCGATCGCATGGTTAATATGAGTGCGTAGCGAAAATTTCCTCTTGGCTTCCCACTCCGCAAAGAAGCCCCATGGGCCCAATTGGCGCGCGACGGCTCAGAGGCTAGCGTACTGGAACCGCCGCTGCCCTCGCTCGTTTGTGGCGGCCATAACTTGGAGGAACCCGCAATGCGCTTCACAGGCCGGGGACATCGACCAGGGGCTAACCAGGGAGAGCCCCGCTGAGGGGAGGCTTACCCCTTCCAGCGGACAGCGGGTCTCGTCCACAACATTTATCTCTAGCAATGAACAAAATCGGCACGCTTCAGCACGCCTAATTTCCGATATATCGCGCTATTGTGCAACTTTATTGTAGATACCGAGACGCTAATTCTCTCAGCAATTTCTCTATTCTTCAATACTCTCTGCATAAGCAGAAGTATTTCTTGTTCCTTCTTAGTAAAATTCAGGGAAGTAATTCCGCACCTGCTAATCATGCTATATTCTTTGATAATCTATGTATTGGCTATTGAAGCAGGTACATATATTCGACCATTCCAGACCGTCAAAACCGCCCGATCAAATTCGGTAGGATCGAGAAGCGTCGGGATGTATCCATGCATACCTGCTTGCACCGCCGCGAGAACATGCCGGTGGCTATCGGTATCTGCGACAAGAGCGATACGTATGTGTCTGTGCAGTACTTTGATAGTCCGTAGATCGTTCAATTGCCTTATGGTTGGCTCCCCTACGCGAACGAAAACGACAGACAGATCGCTTCTATCTCTTAATTTATTCATCGCAGATAGAATTGATTCGAACTCAACGATCTCCTGACAGGCGCAATCATCCTGAAGAATTTTTCGAAGCCTGTTAAGATGTCGATCTGATGCCCCCGCGACAAAGGCGACGCTCGAATAGGTACGCATTGTCACACTCTCTGCCGGAGATAGCACAGAAGCCGCAATTGATTAATGTATCCGGGAAATAGGTTGGGATAGTCTGGCGCGAAAGGTAAAGTTTCGCTTTCGCGATGAAAGCAGGGAGTGGCCAGCTCTCGCCGCTCACTCCCTACCTCGAGGTTACTATGAGCCGTGTCAGTCAGATCAGACGAGGTGCCAGCCCTCTTCGATCTGCGAGATCAGGCAGCTCTGAGCTTCCTGGCTGAGAGCGATACCCGTAGCCACCGCGGCGCGGGAGGCTCCGCTCTCAAGAGCCGCGGTCCAGCTTTCCAAGCCCTCGTCCTCAGCGTCGCGGCCGAGGGCGTTCTTGTAGAGAATGCCGACGAAGTCCTCGTTCGAGAGGTCCACGTACTTCGCCTTGTACTCCATGGAGTCGAGGAAGCTCTGTGCCGCGGCGGTGTCGGACAGGCCCGCCTTCATTGCGGATGTCCAAGCCACGAGGCCCTCTGCGTCTGGCGCTCGGTCGAGGAGGCCGTAGTAGAGCCGCGCCGCGTCGCTCGCGTCCTTGTCGGCCGTGAACACGCCGTGCTCGAACACCGTCCGCAGCCCGTCGAGGTTCTCCTGCGAGAAGGTGAAGCCGAGCACCACGTCGGCGCGCGACATCCCGTTCCCGAGGGCGCTGACCCAGCCTTCGACGCCCGCATCCTCGCCCTCGCGGCCGAGCGCCGTGTGGTAGAGGCTCTCGATGAAGGCGCGGTCGTCCTGCATGCCGTGGTGCCCCTTGCCCTCGTCGGAGCCGAGGAAGCGCTCGGCCATGTCGTGCAGGGACAGCCCGGTGGCGCGCGCCCCCGTCCAGTACTCCTGCCCGCCCATGTCGGAACCCCGGCCGAGCACGGCGTCGTAGAGGGCGTAGACCTCGCCCGCAGCGCTGTGCGCGTCGTGGCTGACGCTGCCGAAGTGCTCGCGATGGTGCGGCATAGATCCGAGATCAGGATCACCGGTACCAGGCTGACCCGTGCCCGGATCGTTGGTGCCGGGCTGACCCGTGCCAGGATCGTTGGTGCCGGGCTGACCCGTGCCCGGATCGTTGGTGCCGGG
>NZ_SMNT01000061.1 GCF_004348265.1 Methylobacterium segetis | reverse complement strand
CGCATCTCGCTCGGCATCAAGCAGCTCGGCGGCGACCCCTTCGCGGAAGCCGGCGAGATCAAGAAGGGCCAGGTCGTCACCTGCGAGGTGACCGAGGTCAAGGATTCGGGCGTCGAGGTGAAGATCATCGACACCGACCTGACCACCTTCGTGCGCCGGGCCGAGCTCGCCCGCGACCGCGGCGACCAGCGCCCCGAGCGCTTCGCGGCCGGCGAGAAGTTCGACGCCCGCGTCGTGCAGTTCGACCGCAAGGCCCGCCGTGTGCAGGTCTCGATCAAGGCGCTCGAGGTCGCCGAGGAGAAGGAGGCGATGGCCCAGTTCGGCTCCGCCGATTCCGGCGCCTCGCTCGGCGACATCCTCGGCGCGGCCTTCAAGAAGGCCCGCACGAGCGACGACAAGGAGTGAGACGCGCGGGGCCGCCCGAGAGGCGGCCCCGGCATCGTCGATCAGCCCGCGCGGGGACCGCCCCCGCGCGGGCTTTTTCGTGGCGCCGCCGCGCCGGCAGGGATGCGCGCCCCTCCCGGAACGGGAGACGGGTCCCGGACGGGACTCGCCGAACCGCACCGCGCCCTCTTGCCGGTCCGCGTCGCACGAGGCTAGAACACGCCACGCGGGCAGGCCTGAATGCCCGCGAGTCCCTGGCAAACCAATGACTTGCCCGACGATGCGCCCCGGTCCGCCCGGGGCGTGGGCAGGCCGCCCGGGGGCGGGCAGGGCGCGGGCTATCCCCGCGTCGCTCGGGCGAGACACGGTCCGGCGCCGCACGCCGGAGGCGAGGGAGACAGCCATCGCATGGCCGCTGACGCCGAACTCCTGATCGACCGCCGGCGCCTGCGCCGCAAGCTCTCCCTGTGGCGCGTGCTCGGGATCGGCGGCCTCGTGGTCGCCGCCGGCGCCGTGGGCTTCCGCGTCCGCGCCGGCACGGAGGGCGCTCTCTTCGGCGCCGTGCAGCCGCAGATCGCGCGCATCTCGGTCTCCGGCTTCATCGCCGGCAGCGAGGCCACGGCGAAGCTGATGAAGCGGATCGGCGAGTCCTCGGCCGTGCAGGGGGTCGTCGTCTCGATCAACTCGCCGGGCGGCACCACCACGGGCTCGGAGGAGCTGTTCCGCAACCTGCGCCAGCTCGCCGAGAAGAAGCCGATCGTCGCCTTCGTCGATGGCACGGCCGCGTCGGGCGCCTACATCACGGCGATCGCCGCCGACCACATCGTCGCCCGCGAGACCGCGATCGTCGGCTCGATCGGCGTGCTGTTCCAGTACCCGGACGTCTCGGGCCTGCTCGACAAGGTCGGCGTCAAGGTCGAGTCCATCAAGTCCTCGCCGCTCAAGGCGGAGCCCTCGGGCTTCAGCCCGACCTCGCCGGAGGCGCGGGCGGCGCTCGCCGCCGTCGTCGGCGACACCTACGGCTGGTTCAAGGGTCTCGTCGCCGACCGGCGCAGGATGGGCGAGGCCGAGCTCGCCAAGGTCGCCGACGGGCGCGTCTTCAGCGGGCGCCAGAGCGTGCCCCTGAAGCTCGTGGACGAGCTCGGCGGCGAGCGTCAGGCGATCGCGTGGCTCGAGACCGAGCGGAAGGTGGCCAAGAACCTGCCCGTGCGCGACTGGAAGCCGGGCTCCGAGAGCGGCTTCCAGCTCTGGTCGGCGCTCGGCCTCGGCGCGGATCTCGCCGGCCTCGACGGGCTCGGCGCGCGGCTCCGCGCGGTCGGCCGGGAGGCGGGGGAGATCGCCGAGGGCGGCCTCATGGCCGTCTGGCGCCCCGAGGGCGCCTCCGCCCGCTGAGAGGCCGGCCACCCGCACCCGACCCGGATCCTTCGAGAAGACCGCCGCATGATCAAGTCAGAGCTTGTGCTCAAGATCGCCGAGCAGAACCCGCATCTCTACCAGCGCGACGTCGAGACCCTCGTCAACGCGATCCTCGACACGATCGCCGACGCCCTGGCGCGGGGGGACCGGGTCGAGCTGCGCGGCTTCGGCGCCTTCTCGGTGAAACGGCGCGACGCGCGGCGCGGGCGCAACCCGCGCACGGGCGCGGCCGTTGCCGTGTCCGAGAAGGCGATCCCCGTGTTCAAGACCGGCAAGGAGATGCGCCTGCGCCTCAACGCGGCCGGTATCGGCGAGAGCACCGCCGCCTCGAACTGATTACCTCGGAGAGATCGATGATCCGCTTCCTCAAGGGTCTGGTGCTGCTTCCCGTCGCGATCCTCGTGATCCTGCTGGCCGTCGCGAACCGCGAGGCGGTGCGCCTCTCCTTCGATCCCTTCTCGGAGGCGCCGGTCTTCAGCCTGAGCCTGCCCCTCTACGCGATCCTGTTCGTCGCGGTGGCGATCGGCATCGTGGTGGGCGGCATCGGCGCCTGGGCGGGCCAGGGCGAGGCCCGGCGCAAGGCGCGCGACCGCCGCCGCGAGATCCGCCGGCTCGAAGGGGAGACCGCGCGCCTGAGGACCTACGCGCCGTCCTCCGAGACGGGCGGGCTCTACGGCACGGGCTCCGACCGCGCCGCCCTGCCGGCGCCCCGCTGAGGTCTCCGCTGCTCCCATGTCCGCCATCCGCGTCAAGATCTGCGGCCTCAGCACCGAGACGACGCTGACGGCTGCCCTCGATGCGGGCGCCGACTGGATCGGCCTCGTCCACTTCCCGAAGAGTCCGCGCCATGTCGAGCTGGAGCGGGCGCGCGCCCTCTCCCGTGCGGCCGCCGGCCGGGCGGAGCGCGTCGTCCTCCTCGTCGATCCGGACGACGCCCTCGTCGCGGCGGCTTTGGAGGCGGTCGATCCGGACCTGATCCAACTCCACGGCCGCGAGAGCCCGGAGCGCGTCGCCGCGATCCGGGCGCGGACGGGCCGGCCGGTGATGAAGGCGGTGGGCGTGGCGGGCCTCGAGGACCTGAAGCTCCTCGCCCCCTACGCGGCCGCCGCCGACCGGCTCCTCCTCGACGCCAAGGCGCCCCCCGGGTCGGCGCTGCCCGGCGGCAACGGCGTCGCCTTCGACTGGGACCTCCTTGCCGGCGTGCGGCTGCCCGCCGGCACCATGCTCTCCGGGGGCCTGACCCCCGAGAACGTCGCCGAGGCGCTCCGGCGCAGCGGCGCGGAGGCGGTCGACGTGTCCTCCGGCGTCGAGACCGGCCCCGGCCTCAAGGACCCGGACCGGATCCGCGCCTTCGTCGCGGCCGCGCGCGGGAGCGCCTGAGCGCCCGAGCCCCGGCGGGGGTGCCGCAGCGCGCCGCGTTGCAGGTCGGCCGCCCCGGGTTTAGAGGTCGCGGAACGACGCGCCGAACGTTCTCAGGAAGTGCAGCCCGTGACCATCGCCCCCACCCCGAACTCGTTCCGCACCGGCCCCGACGAGCGCGGCCGCTTCGGCATCTTCGGCGGTCGCTTCGTGGCCGAGACCCTGATGCCGCTGATCCTCGACCTGGAGGCGGCCTACGAGGCCGCCAAGGCCGACCCGGCCTTCCAGGCGGAGATGGATTCCTACCTGACGCACTATGTCGGCCGGCCGAGCCCGCTCTACTACGCCGAGCGCCTGACCGAGCACCTGCGCACGGGCGCCAAGCCCGGCCACGGCGCCCGCGTGTTCTTCAAGCGCGAGGAGCTGAACCACACCGGCTCCCACAAGGTGAACAACGTGCTGGGCCAGATCCTGCTCGCCCGCCGCATGGGCAAGCCGCGGATCATCGCGGAGACGGGGGCCGGCCAGCACGGCGTCGCCACCGCGACCCTCTGCGCCCGCTTCGGCCTGCAATGCGTGGTCTACATGGGCGCCGTCGACGTGGCCCGCCAAGCGCCCAACGTCTTCCGCATGAAGATGCTCGGCGCCGAGGTGGTCCCGGTCGAGTCCGGCACCAAGACCCTCAAGGACGCGATGAACGAGGCCCTGCGCGACTGGGTGACGAACGTCGCGGACACGTTCTACTGCATCGGCACGGTGGCGGGCCCCCATCCCTACCCGGCGATGGTGCGCGACTTCCAGTCGATCATCGGGCGCGAGACGAAGAGCCAGATGCTCGCGCAGGAGGGGCGGCTTCCCGATTCGCTGATCGCCTGCATCGGCGGCGGCTCGAACGCGATGGGCCTGTTCCACCCCTTCCTCGACGACCGCGAGGTCGAGATCTACGGCGTCGAGGCGGCGGGCCACGGCGTCGCCTCGGGCCTGCACGCGGCCTCGCTCACGGGCGGCAAGCCGGGCGTGCTGCACGGCAACCGCACCTACCTGCTGCAGGACGCGGACGGGCAGATCGCCGACGCGCACTCGATCTCGGCGGGCCTGGACTATCCCGGCATCGGCCCCGAGCATGCCTGGCTCCACGAGGCGGGCCGCGTGACCTACCTCTCGGCCACCGACGGCGAGACGCTGGAGGCGTTCAAGCTGTGCTCGAAGCTCGAGGGCATCATCCCGGCCCTGGAGCCCGCCCACGCGCTCGCCAAGCTCCTCGAGATCGCCCCCGCCAAGCCGGCCGACCACCTGATGGTGCTCAACCTCTCCGGACGCGGCGACAAGGACATCCCGCAGGTGGCCGAGATCCTGGGGACCCGCCTCTGAGGCGGGCGCGTTTCCGCGCGGTTTGGAAGCGTGGGCCCGTTGACACCGGAAGCCCGTTCTCCCTATACCGCCGTTCTCCGGACGGCCGCCGATCCCATCGGCGGCCCGGCTTGGGGCGGGGTAGCTCAGCTGGTTAGAGCAGAGGAATCATAATCCTTGTGTCGGGGGTTCAAATCCCTCCCTCGCTACCAAACACTTCAACGACTTATCCAGTTTTCTTCGACCGAGATTTGAACTCCGTTCGCGCTGGGTCGCAACGGGGTCGCACGGGTCGCCGAGTCGATCCGGCATCGGTGGCCGGGATCAAGAGCCGCCACCGAGTGAATTCCGTTTCCTCGGACCGGAGATGTCGACCGCTGACGCGCGAAGGCATGGGCCGTGCCGAGAACATCGGTTCCGCTTGTGAGCCATACCTTCGTTGATCGGCCGACCTGCGCGTCGAACTGCGCCGCATCAGGGGGACCTGGCACGTTCTGCACGGCGGCTTCACCGTAGTGGCGCCAGACCAATCCGGCTGCGCTGAAGGGCGTGCCATCCTCTCCCACCGGCGCGCCACGCTGGTGATGGTCGAAACGACCCGCCGCGGGCTCGCAGGCTGCTCCCACGTCCCACACCAGATCGGCCCGCGCGATCTCAGCCTCGTCGCGGGTTCGCACAAGCTCATGATCTCGCCCGACCTCACGTAGGCTGAGTGCCAGCCGTAGGACGGCATAGGCGAAGGTTTCATCGAGGTGGAAGGTCCCACTGGGGGTGACCAATTGGGGAGTGGATGGCGACATTTCCTTCTCCGCTCGGCGCTTCGGCTGAATGACCCAGAGCTTACGGCCTGTCCTGATCCAAATACGGCTTCGCTCCTAGGCCGAAGCGCAAAGCTGGCCGGAAAGGCAATCAACACGAATCAGTTCGGGGCGCCTCACCTGAGGGCCGCCGTTCTACCGATGGCCCGGACTATTCGTTCATCGGCTTACGAGAGGTTCGCGAAGCGTCCGCTTTCAAGTAGGCCGACCTTGGACTGCAAACGAACCGACGTTGGCCGATAGCGGTCCGTCCGCTTCGGGGCCAAGCTAGAGGTCAGCGGACGCTCTGCGCGGCTCAGGTAAAGGCCTCAGAGTGACCCCTTCCGGACCTTCGCTCCCGCCGCGTCGATGGTCTGCTCTGGAGGAAGAAGGCGACCGCGTCGCAGCCCCCACTTCGCCAGCACGTGGGTTGAGCGAGTAGGCGTTGTACGGCTTCGGTTGGTAGTAGCCTTCGGCATTGGAGAGGCTGACCGACCAGAACCCCTCGACCGGCACGTCCTTTACAGCGAGCTTGTAGACGGTGCTGCCGTCGTTCATGGCCGGGACGACGTTGAGGTAGACCGTCTCCGTCTGTGGATTGGCACCCCAGGCCGAGGCGGTCCCAATCAGGCATCGCACCGGGTCGACCTGATCCTTGGTGCCGAACATGCGGTTCGTGTCGGGGAGCGTCGAGGCGAGAATCAATAGCGCGTCGCGCACCTTCTTCTGGCTCGCCGGATCCCAGGACGGCCCCTCGAAGGTGCCCGGTTCGCCCGGCTGCTCGACGCTGATCGCGTCCTGCAGGGCTTGGACATGCGCGACGTCGTTCGGGTCGGACGGGTCAGCCAGGATTCGCACCCCGGTCAGGACGTAGCGCCTGCCGATCCGCTCCCGCGTAAGGGTGAGACTGAGCAGGCCCACGCAGAGCGGCCCGACGGCAGCTTACTGGAGTTCCAAGGATGCCTCGATCAGACCACGTACGTCCTGCCAAGCCGGCGCCGGCGGTGTGACCAAATCGAAGTGCCCGGCATCCGGGACGTTGATGAGCCGCGGCGCACTTCCGGACTTTCCTCGCACCGCGCGGGCATAGTCGTACGCGACCCATGGCGGCGTGAGCCGATCCAGCACGCCGCTGACCAGAAAGACCGGCACACCTGCTGGCGGGAGGGCTGCGGGCGAGACTTCCGATAGCTTGTCTGCTGGGGCGAGTCGCTCGACAATGCCCGGGCCGCAGAGCACAGGAACGAACCGCGCGAACGCCGCAAGATCGCCCACGCCGCCCAGACTGATGACCGCACGCGGGGCAAACTGGGGTGTTGCGTGAAGAGGGCTCGTGGACGGCAGTGAGCTGCGCGAGGCCGCCCAAAGGGCCAGATGACCGCCCGCCGAATGGCCCACGAACACCACGCGCGAGAGGTCCAGGTTGCGAGCTCCTGCCTCTTCAGCGAGGCGGCCCAGAGCGGCGCCCACGTCCTGATAAGTTCCGGGATAGCCGCCACCGGCCTCATCGGCGCGGCGGTAGCCTATGCTCCACACAGCGATGCCGCGACGCGTCAGCTCAGGGCCGAGGTGGCGCATCTGCTCGCGCCCGGCGGTGGCGACGCTCCAGCAACCCCCGTGGATGAGGACCGCGACTGGATGTGGGCCGGGGCCTTCGGGCAAATACACATCGATGCCCTGAGAGGAAGCCTCGCCATAGGCGATCTGCAGGGTCGGCGCAGGTCGCACCAAGGCACGAAAGGCGGAGAGTTCCACGGGATCGGCCGATGCCGGACCGATCGCGAGCATGGCCAAAGTGAGGATCGCGCAACGCGTCATGCCAGCCTCCTTGCACAGGAGTGATGCTCTCGACCGGGGCGATGAATTGTGCCGTTGCCCTTTAGCCCGTGGACAGGATCGGTGCTGACCCTGCTTCGCATGGCTCAGCCAAGCGCAGGCTAGTGGCGGATGCCGCGCGTAACCCAGTACTCGCGGGGCACACAGATGCCGAGCGGCGTCGAAAATTGGTCATGGAAGGCGATGAAGTCGCGGCGCAGGTCGGCCCGGCGAGGCTCGTCGAGGCTGGCGGCCAGCGCCTTGGTCGGGCCGTAGCCGCCGGAGAACCGCTCCCAAGCCGCCTCGGCGCTCGGCTCGCGGTAGAACGAGACGCCCTTCTCGAAGGCGAGCTCGAAGTTCTGGCCGAGGAGTTCCTCGATCCGCTCCGTCCGGCCCCAGGCGAACGGCGAGGGCGGGGCTGGTTCGGGTGGTGGCGGCATGTAGGGCTTCATCACCATGAACATCTTGAACACGCTGCCCTCCGCGAGCCAGGTGGTGAGACAGATCCGTCCGCCCTTCCGGCAGACCCGTGCCATTTCGGCAGCCGCGGTCTCGGGACGGCTCGCGAACATCACGCCGCAGGTGGAGATGACGGCGTCGAACGCGCCGTCCTCGAACGGCAGACCTTCCGCGTCTCCCAACTGGTAGGTGACGTCGAGGCCCTCGCTCCTGGCCTGCTCGGCGGCGAACGCCAAGAGATCGGCGCTGATGTCGGCGCCGGTCACCTGCGCGCCCCGTCTGGCAACCACGCGCGAAGTCCAGCCGGTGCCTGTCGCCAGGTCGAGCACCCGCTCGCCCGGCCGCGGATCGAGGCGCAGGACGCAGTGCTCGATGCTGTCGGCGATGCCGCGACTGATCTCGTTGTAGCGCGCCCCGCCGGAATTCCAGATGCCGGCGGGCCGGGCGTTGTGGGGCTGGATCTCGTAGTGCATGGTCGCATCCGGTGCGCGGCACCCCCCATTCAGGATGCCGTCACTCGCGCACGAAAGTCCATCGTGCCGTGTTCTCCGCAGATCCGAAGGTACGCTGCGTAGCCCGCGTAAGCGAAGTTCAGTGCTCCCGCAGCACGTTCGGCGATGAGCGAGTTGCGGAACGCAGTGGTATCGTGCGCCTATCGGCGAATGCATTCTGCCTGAGCGTTGAGGCGACGAGGAAACACCTCCGGTGTCTTGACGCCAAGCTGCGCATTCGGCTCGTCGTCTTGCTCGACCGATCGTGATCTTGACTTCGTGCAGTCGGCGGGACGAGATTGCCGCCCAGCCAGGAATGGCAGCCGCCCACTCCGTTTTTGAGGCTCATCGGCTTCCTCCAGAGGCGCGCAATGCCCCTGTTTCGTAGTGCTCTGCCCCAGCTCAGCGGTCGACCGTTCCTGACCGACGGCGGGCTTGAGACCACCCTGGTGTTCGGGGATGGGCTCGAACTGCCCTGCTTCGCGGCGTTTCCGCTGCTCTGCAGCGAGGAGGGCCGGAGCCGCCTGCTGCGCTTCTTCGATCCCTACATCGCGCTCGCCCAGCGGTACCGGACCGGCATGATCCTGGACACGCCGACTTGGCGGGCCAACGCTGATTGGGGTGAGCGGCTCGGCTTTGACTCGGGCGCCCTCGCCGAGGTGAACCGCACCGCCATCCAGTTCGTCTCGGCCCTGCGGCATCGGCATGCGAGGGCCGATCTGCCGCTCGTTCTCAACGGCGTGATCGGACCACGGGGCGATGGCTACGAGCCTGAAAAGGCCATGTCGGCCGATCAGGCCGCCGAATACCATCGTGCTCAGATCGAGGTCATTGCGGCTAGCGAGGCCGACATGGTGAGTGCGGTCACAATGACCTCGGTCGCGGAAGCGGTCGGCATTGCCCGTGCAGCCCGCGCGGCAGGTCTGCCGGTGGTCATCTCCTTCACGCTCGAGACCGATGGCCGCCTGCCTTCGGGTCAGCTCCTCGGCTCCGCGATCCAGGAGACCGATGCGTCCACCGAGGCCTACCCCACCTACTACATGATCAACTGCGCTCACCCCGCGCATTTCGAGGCCGTGCTAGCGGAAGAGGAGCCTTGGCTCGAACGGCTCCGAGGCCTGCGGGCCAACGCCTCGACGAAGAGCCATGCTGAACTCGATGCCGCCACCCAGCTTGATATCGGCGACCCCGCGGACCTCGCGCGCCGCTATGCCGGCCTCCGAAAGCGCCTGCCCGGCATCACGGTCCTCGGCGGCTGCTGCGGCACTGATCACCGGCACATCGCCGCAATCTGCGAGGCTTGCATCGAGGAGGCTTCTGCGTCCGTCGAGAGCCGATGGCAGTGAAGGGGCAGCCGGTTAGGCGGGAGTGGACGTCATCGTAGGAGGGCCGATGGTATATTACGGCTGTCACGTCGGGCGCCCCGTAATGAACGTTGTCCAAGTTGGCCGGCAGACGACGAGCGGGCTCACAGAACCGGTGTTTTGCCGACGCCGCAGGCTCCAGTCCGGTGTCCCGCTTAGACCTCGGTCATGGTCATGTTCTTGCCACCCATCTGCATGGCAACGCGACCGCGGAAGGAGGTCGGCGCCATCAGGTAGCGCGCTCGCCTGCGCCGCGTTCTGAACCCCAAGCAAACATTCGGCGTCCACTACATCGGGATTCATCAATCAGGCCAGTGCGTTAGGGCTGGCCTTCTTCTTTCCTGCGTCCACTATTTTCGAAAACAACACCCCAATCAACGGGTCCGCGTCCATTGTCGGCGTCAACCCACTGCTGAAACTGCGTTTTTAGTGGGCGCTGCCCTCCTAGGCGGCATGCGGAGGCGTCCCCGAGGAACTCGATCCTGCGAACGCGGCGCCGAGCGTTCACTCCGCCGGGATCTACCTTTCATTGCCGATACTTGAGACGGAGAGGCCGCCATCCTCATCCACTCCGTGGGCGCACGTGACGGCCCACCGGCTTCCATGCCCCACCTAGCGCCAGACTGTAACCCTTCCGATCGCGCGCACTGTCTGCGCCCTCCTGCCGGTGAGGATCGGCACGGCGAAGCGCTTCTTGAAGCTGTGGGCGACCATCACAGCCTCCCTGCGGGCGCGGTGAGTGCAGGCAGCACATCTGCTGGAGCGGGCGAGAGCTCTCCTAAAGAGCCCGGCTCCATCGGGGCGAGCGCGAGCTGATCGGCTGGCACCGCAGCAATCGCGGCGCTCGGGGAGGCCTCAGGCTGCTTCTTCTTCGAAACTGCTGAGATGAGACCGCTGAGCATGGCCGCCTCCGAAGGTCGCCGCCTTTAAACTCGGCAGTTCGGGTTTTCGTTCTGGCCTGCGGCCTTGCAAAGCGCGAGGACGAGCCCGCGCTCCCTTCAGTGTCGGAAGAGGGCAACAACGTCGAGCGTCAGCATCACTGTCCCTGTGGCCGCCACCGCGAACAGAAGGACGGTGCCAATCAGGACCGTAAGGGTCTCAGCAGGCCTCAAAATGCGTCGGCGGCTCGTATCTTTCTGGAACATCTCGCTCAATGCTCTCGTCGGCCTCATCGGCTACCGCAAGAGCTGAGCCATTACCTCGACCGTAGAGCTCGGCGCTCCCCCAGTCCCGGATCTTGCCCGCACTCGCTCGCGGTCGTTCCGCTTTTACGTCCGCAAGCGCACGTAGGTTGCACAACTTATCCTTTATTTCTCTAAGCTTGAGAGTTCACTATGGCTGCCGCCAACTTCGAGCGGGCGTTTGCGCTCGTCCTATGGCGGGCTCAGTCGTGTCTGGGCAGTGTACGCGCAGTTCGCCTTGCAACTCATAGTTCGTCGGGCTTTCACCCGCCAAAGGCTGCAGTACTTCCGCTTAGCTGCTCCGCAGGCAGTGCATTGTTCAGATGCACAAGGGCTGCCCCGTTTGGATGCCGTTTGATGCAGACCGGATTTGCCTTACGGTGAACTCCAGCGACTGCGCGGATAAATCATGGCCAACAAACAATCTAGCGGCGTTGATTCGGTGGCGCGTCAGCGTCCCTCCACCCAAGGCTCAATCCGCCGGCACCTGATGGTCGGGTTGGGTGCGTGCGCCTTCCTCGTCGCGACCGCCAGCATCGCCTCTGTCTCTACCCTCTCGGGCGCCGTGATCGCCCCAGGCCGCATCGTCGTCGAGTCCGACGTGAAGAAGGTCCAGCACCCGACCGGTGGGGTCGTCGGGCAGCTCTTCGTGCGGGAGGGCGCGCGCGTAACGGTCGGTCAGGTGCTGATCCGGCTCGACGAGACGCAGACGCGGGCCGAACTCGACATCGTGCGCAAAGCGCTGGACGAGTTGGCGGCGCAACAAGCCCGACAGGAGGCAGAGCGGGATGGTGCGTCCAGCATCACGTTCCCAGACGATCTTCTGACGCGCGCAGTCAGCGATTCAACGGTGCGGCACCTGATCGAGAGTGAGACGCGTCTGTTCAAGGCGCGGCTCTCCGCACGCGAGGGCCAGAAGGCGCAGCTGCGCGAACGGGTCACGCAGCTCGGCGAAGAGATCGGCGGTCTGGAGAGACAGGTCGTGGCCAAGGCGCGCGAGATCTCCTTGATCAACGATGAGTTGAGGGGGGTGCGTGACCTCTTCGCCCAGAACCTGGTGCAGTTCGCGAAGCTCAACGCTTTGGAGCGCAATTCGGCCGGGTTGTCCGGAGAGCGAGGCAGGGTCGTGGCCTCGATCGCGCAGACGAAGGGCAAGGTAGCCGAGACGGAACTGCAGATCCTGCAGGTGGACGGGGACATGCGCACGGAGGTCGGCAAATCGTTGTCCGAGATCCGGGGGCGCTGGTCAGAGCTTGTCGAGAAGCGGGTGGCGGCTGAGGACCGGCTCAAGCGCATTGACATTCGGGCACCGCAGGACGGCTTCGTGCAGGAGCTGAAGGTTCATACGATCGGCGGGCTGGTAGTGCCGAGCGAGCCGGCGATGCTGATCGTACCCTCAGCTGACCAGCGGGTGGTCGAGGTCCAAGTCAATCCGCAGGACATCGCCTACGTGAAGGTTGGTCAGCTCGCCTCGCTGCGCTTCCCCACCCTGAACCAGACACGGACACCTGAGATCGGCGGCAGCGTGATGCGGATCGCTGCGGATGTCAGTCAGGATCAGAAGACGGGGGCCCCGTACTACACCGTCCGGATCCGTCCGTCCGAGGGCCAGGAAGCGCTTCTCGGCAAATCTGTCCTGCTGCCCGGCCTGCCTGTCGAGGCGCACATGAGCATCGGCGATCGAACGATCATCAGCTACTTGGTGAAGCCGCTCGCCGAGCAGATCGAGCGGCGGATGGGGCTCGTTACTGAAGATCCGATCCATCATATTCCAACGGTCGATCAGCTGACGACAAACTGATCGGAGAGCGGCGAAGCTGGCTCATAAGCCCCGCAGCCCTTCGGCTCGCGGGGCTTATCGCTTTTATTTCTAGGCGGAGAACGTCAAAACGATCGCGGCGACCAAGCGGTCGTGGCCAGAAGCAGTTGCGCTGTTGAATGCGAAGGGCGCCCATACCCGACCGAGGCCACACGACAGCTTGACCACTCATATTTTGATGCAACGCGGCTATGCTTGGACGAGCGCTTTAGGAATTGATCACAAAGGGAGCCCAGGCTCGATGCCTTTACCAGAATGGCTGACTCAACTCCTCGACGTGAGCCGCAGATCTAAGCGCATTGCCGACAAAGATTTCGAGCGTGATCAGGCCGCGGTCGATGCGAAGCTCGCCCCATATTGGGGTCACCACTATCCAGAAAGGCCGCCGGATCCCAGAATCATAGATCCATCTCGCCTGAAAGCACTACGCGGACGTCTCCTCGACAAATATCACTATCGCTGGCGGCAGGTTGAAGCGGCCGATGAGATCGTCGATGCTCTATTTGAGCCTCTGATTGAATCCAAAGGCGCGCGAATGGCTTTAACAACTCAAGTAATATTTTTGAATGACGAAGGGCATAGCCCCGATCCTCGTCAAAGGCCGCAACCGGAAGAGTTCAAGAAATACTATTACATAACCGTGCATAGCCTTCGCCTTGGCGCATTCCTCACTTCCTACGAGGAAGCTGTCCGCCTTCTCAATAATGTGCTTCCAGATTGGGGGTTTACTGCTCAAGTGACGCGTGAGGAAGTTCGGGTTCGGCTTGAGCGCGGTGATGAGCAACTCGACTGGGTCACTGGTGGTTCGATCGCCACCCTCATCGTCGCCGCTCTTCTGGACCTGCTGGCGGACCGTCCCACTGAAGCCAAGCCGTGGCGAAGCCTCTGATTCGCGCTTGCTTCAAGCAACGAGAGAGTTTGGCCGCAGGTAGGCGCCAGCACAAAAGATTGTCATTAGCTCATGACCCATTTAGGTATTCTTTATAAACTAATAGAGAACGGATATAAATCTAAAATAGAAGTCTTTTGAATACGCTGCGAGTAAATTTTATAATTTCCTTACGACGCAAGTCGCCGCAGAATTTCGTTTTTGAGCAAATAAATACATATCTTGCGAGCGCCACTTGTCTAAAACGAATTAAAATACTAGTGTTTGAATCTCCAACGCGGAGACCAAAATGCGAGTATTGATTTCGGCTGCAATTGTGTGTGTGCTGTCTTTTTCGAACTCAGCACACGCACAATCTTGTGCGTCAAGCATGCGTGCAAATATGTCGCAAATGGCCGCCAATGCTATTCAATGCGGCGAGTCTGCAGATCTATTGAGTTCCATCTAGAGCGGTGGCTCAGGACGCGCCGATATGGCGGAACTTGCCTCCTCCTGCTCTCGAGGGCGGGCAGTAACCAGCCAACTGAGCGCGTTCAACGAATGCTCGCGAACCTACGTGTGTGCGACCCTAGCATATGCTTATGCTCTCGCTAACCTCAGCAATTTTGGAGGAGATTGCAGCGCGGCAGCAAATGCGGGCTTGAGCAAATTTCCCGTTAGATGAATGTAGCCATGCGACTCTCTTCATTACTGATTATCATCTCAATTCTGATTGCCAGCAGGGCGCAAGCTGAGTCTCTATCAACATGTGATGATCTTAAAAAATCACAAGGCATAGTCTCGTACCTAAAATGTGTTGCGACTCAGCCGGTGACGAACTATCGACCTGGCGCTGGACCCGGTCCTGGCATGGCTTTGGACGAAATGGACACGCAAATTAATCGCGAGTTTTGCGCAGGCTTATGTGAAAGCCAGGAGGCAGGAAAGAAGATTGGAGATTGCACCTGCAAATAACTCTAGCGAGCAACGTAAGAGAGGCGCTAACATGCTGCTGGTGTGATAATCATGTCGGCCCGGGCGCCAAACTCGAAAGGGCGCCCCGGTCCTAAAAGAGCCAAGTTAGTTTGCCGGCATTACTCCAAAGTCACGCTTGGGCCCGCCGCTGCTCTCGTCTGCTTTGCCCGAGATGCTGCTCCGGTGCGGATCGTATCCACTGGTTGTATTCATGGGTGGCCCATAGTTCGGGCGAGAAGGATAATATATCCCGGTTCTGCCTCCTGGATCTTGGACATTTCGGCCACCCGACTGTGTTTTTCCGAGCGTCTGTGCATATACTGTGCTTGTCGACAGAATTAGACCGGTAGTAAATATTTTCAAAATCATCTATGACACGCCTCCGATTAGATTTGATGTACGATGATATAGATTGATGCGTCGGACGTCAAACATTTATATTTCCGTATTTATATTATGAACATAGAAAAATGAGATTTATCGAAAGAGTATGTGAGATAATTACTTATTTGTTTTCGATCAAGCGCGTCAGTTTTGTGGGGCATTGGTGACGTTGACATGCAGGTGGATGAGGGTCTTGCCTCTCGGTAATAACTTTCCCATGACTCACCCCACGTATCCCGACTGGGACTGCGGCGACCACGAGAGAGGCCGCCGTGCTCTTCAGATTGTCTCCTCTTAGGCGCTTTCCGGACTGCGTCTCCCACGTCACCGCCTGCGCGGCCGAGGTTGAGGAAGCCGCGGTAATCGAGCGAGCACTCCACGCCAGATCATGCGTTGACGCCGGCAGAACTTCTCTGCCGACGAGAACGCCCATGCCCTGGTACTTCTTCGACGTGCTGCACGACGGTGATGACGTCACCCGGGATCACAAGGGCGTCGATCTTCCCGACATGGATGCGGCCCGGACCCACGCGATCGGGATCTGGCACAGGATCATCAGCGAACGGGATGCTGGTGGCCGCGATCCCCAGCACTGGAACGTTGCCATCCTAGACGTGCATGGGACCGTGCTGGCTCTTGTGCCGATGCCGACCGGCCCAGATGGTAGACCTCCCGCGATGGGCTAATGCGTGGCGTTGCCGGCCTCAGGCTTCCGCGCGCTCTTCGTCAGCACAGCCTGTCTGCCCGTCCAAGCCGGTTCTGGGTCGCCTACCCATCAGCGTCAACGTTGTAGCCGTACTTGGCCGCCCGGTCGCTCGCTTCGTTCATGTCGGAGTGACATGCCTCGAAGTAGAGGTTTTCAGACGACGTCAGGAAGCCGGGCAGCCTCTCATTGGGCTTCAGAGACAGGACGTCTTTCTGGCCGCCGACCGATATGGACGGCTGCGAATACGAACATAACACCGTCACACTGTGTGGCCGCTTGCTCCAAGCAACACCCCGACGCTTGCGATCCACAATTGGCGATGATCCGCCGAGCAGCGTGATGTCCATTCGCACCTCACCGGTTGGCATAGGCTTGACGTCAACGAACATCCACTTTGCCCACGAGCACTCGTCCATGTGGCAACGGCCTCGGGTCACAATGGGGCTGCCCGGCACCAAGGGTTTGAATTTGGCGGAGTTCCGTGCAGCCTGCGACCCGCTGAGCGGTGGGCGGTCCGCGATGCCAGACTTCGTCGGGGGCGGGGTCGGCATCGTCGCGACAGGTGCCGCTGCCGAGGCGTTGTTAGTCGCAGGTCCTGGTCCAAAGAGCGCTTCAAAGAACTCATCCCGCTGAGCGGCTCGGGGCATTTCCGTCACCGCTTTGGGTGTTGATGGCAGGCTACCCTGCGGCGCAGGCCGGGTGTCGGCGAGGTCGGATTTCAGCGGCTCTGAGAGGCGGTTCAATCCGAGCACCGCCTCCGGAAAAACGATGTCAGCGATCCGCCATCCTTCGGGAGTCTCTCGCAGGTCATAGGTCAGAATCTGCAGCTTCGGATCTTCCTCGGCAAAATTCCGATATCTAGCCATTCCCAGAGCTGCCCCGCCTCCGAGATCATCGACGTCAATCCTGACTGCACGCACGTCCCATTCCTGCGCGTGCATCCAAGGGGAATGCGCAGGGCTTTCCTCTGGCGCTTCGTCTGCCCTGCGGTTTGCGCGGATCACAAGTTCGGCCAAACCTTTTGTGTAAATTTTGTCCGCGTCACGATCATCGACATTAAAGAGCATTAAAGCCCACTGCGCAGATCTCCGAGAGATGTAATTCAACAAGCTCCTAGCTGCAGTGGACTGGCTGCCGGCTTCGACAGAGAGAACTTTCATAGGCCCACCAGGAAAACCCTCAACCTTGATCTCGCAGAGACTCGGTCCGATGCACCTTTTCAGTGCTTCGCGCTCAACGGGCCCAGGTGGGATTAGTGAATATCCTCCCACCGAAAGCTTCTGCGAAGCTTCGTGCAGCGTCCCCACTATGTAACTCTCCGCTGCAAGCACAGAGCTTGACCAAAGCCGCTCAAACCAAGCACGAGAGAGACACTGCGAAGGAGGTTCAATGCCTCAGCGAAGTTGTAGGCGGGCTGCGAAGCTGTTCTTAGACAACATGTACACGAAGGGATACAGGGTGGCGCTGCTTACAGCAGCATTGCCGTGATCGATCCACCGTCGCCTTCACGCCCTCAGTTCGCCGCCGTCATGCGCGCAATCTCAGCCTGCTTCTCAGGTGTCATCCTCGCTGCGCAGGGCACTCATAGCCCGCCACCTCGGCAGCGCCTTTGTCCCGCCCCGCTCAGCCAGCCCACGCCGCTCCAGCGCCTCGGGGGTGTTGAGGCTCCTGCACATTTGACGGGTCTATGACCCTGATCACAGACCAAGCCGCCTCGTTCAAGCATGCCTCCTTCGCCACCAAAGGAGGTTTGCATGACACTCACCCTGAAGAGCCAGATGCGCGCCTTCGCGATCGTTATCGCCGCGCTCGCCGCCTTAGTCGCCGCCTCAGTGATCGGGACAGGCTACGCAAACGTCGACCCCGCTGAGCAGATGCAGCTCAATACCCTGATGTGATCGCAACGGGAGGGCGGAGTTTCAGTGAACTCCGTCCCCTGGCCTGCCTGCTCCAGCCGAGTGATTTGGGCCGCTGAGACAAATTCCTTGGTCAGCGCCTCCAGCACCTTGCGAACTGGGATCGGGAGAGGCCGCCTGCCGGCAGTCACTCAGGTGCTTTCTCGGCCAAGCCCTGCGCCTTCCAGCGCCAGCCGCCAGACCAATCCGGATAGCTCTCGATCCGGCGCCCACCGCATACCGTGCACCGGCAGCGCAGCGCCACGTCTGGCACGTACTCGTCGGGGCGGAGCCGCTCGAACAGGATCAACGCCTCATGATTGCAGGCGCACTTCACGGTTATGCCGCGGGCTCCGTTCTGGCGCGCGTTGGCGACCGTGGCCGGCTCGCATTCCAGGCCCTCCAGGTCGCAGCTCCGGCGCAGGTTGCGGAGGCGGCGCGGGACCGACGGACCTCTGCCGATCGCGTGCATGGCCTCACCGCTTCGCCTGACGCGCGGCGGACTGCACCGCGCCGTGCTCCGCACGAAGCTGTTTCAGGGCAAGCTCGAAGTCTGAGATCTCAACGACTCTTGCCGCAGCGAGCCGCGCCTCGTCTTTCGACAGGCGACCGGTGTGGGCGATCTGGTCAGGATCCTCGGTGAAGAACAGGTGCCCGATAGCGAGGCCGTTCGCATCCTCGATGCGGTAGGCGTCCTCAAGTTCGACGACGCGCCAGGGCGGTACGAAGCGGTTGGGGTCGGTCATAGGCGCAGCCAGATCAGCATCATGCTGCCGAGAGACAACTATGCGGCCGCCCGGAGACTTGGCGACGCTGTCGCCGCAAACGATCGCACGCAGTTGCGCCCGTCGGACTTGGCCGCATAGAGGGCGCAGTCTGCCCGTTCGATCGTGTGGTCGATGTCACCATCGGTGAACTCAGCCTCGGCCATGCCAATGCTGATCGTCGACCTGAGGCATGGCCCTTCGGGCTCGAACACGGTGTTTGCCACCGTCTGGCGGATCCGATCCGCGAAGATGGCCGCGCCTTTCAGATCGGTCTCGCGGAGCAGAACCACAAACTCCTCGCCACCGAACCGCGCGACCTTGTCGGTCGTCCGGATCGCCTCGCTGATGATGCGTCCAACCTGGCGGATGACCTCGTCGCCCGCAGCGTGGCCATACAGGTCGTTGACGCCTTTGAAGTGATCGATGTCGATCATCAGGATGCAGATCGAACGCCGGTAGCGCTTGAAGTAGCTCATCGCGTCGTTGGCCAAGGGCAGGAACGCGCGCCGGTTGAGCAGGCCTGTCAACGCGTCCGTTTCGGCCAGAACCTGCATCGCGTGCAGATCGGCGCCGAGACGTCTGACGCGATCCTGAGCGGCATGAACCGCCTGTGAGGCCTCCGCTTCGACGAGGCGCGCCTCCGCCTCGGCGGTGCCGATGCGCCTCAGCAGCGATCTCACCGAGGCAGACAGGCGCAGAACCTCGGGCGAGCCGTGCACATGGCGCGTCATTCTCGCATTCGGCTCGCGGCCGATGCGGTCGACGGCTCCCGTCAGCTGCGCCAAGGGCCGGGTCAGCCGTGCTGCGGCCCACCAGATTGCGACAACGCCGAGTACAGCCGTGGCGAGCCCGAGCAGGAGGATCAAGGCGGTCAGACGGTTCGCCCCGGCCAGTGCCGTGTCGACCGGCTGCAGCGCAACGACGATCCAGCCCAGGCCCGGGTAGTCGCCTCGTCCGCGGGTGGCGGCGGCCGCGGCGAGCCGATCGCCTTCAGCGCTGTGGACGATGAAATGGCCGGATGCGAGATCCGCGGCGGTGTACGGCGTCGCTCCGGGGTTGGATCCGAGCAGGACCCGGCCGGCGCGATCGAGGACGACCACATCCTCCTTCAGCTCAGGCCTGCGAGACGACAGGACTTCGCGCCGGACGATGTCGGCCCATCGCCAACTGAGGTGAGCTCCGAGAACACCGACGATGTGGCCCGAGGCATCGGCGATCGGGACCGCTACATCCACGAACCGGAACGGCATCCCGTCGCTGTTGGGAGGAAGCGCGGATTCCAGCAAGGCCGCCGCGTGCACGTCTTCGACTGCGGCCTGCTTGATGCCATCGTTGAACCAGGGCCGCTGGCTGACGCTCGCCCCTTCAAGAAGGCCGCCTGTGGCGGCACGCACCCGGCCATCGCGATCGGCAAACCCGATCCAGGCGTAATCCGGCAGCGACCTCTGGATCGTTTCCAACACTTTGCGAAGGCTGCCGGTATTCTCAAGCCAGTAGGGCTGCAGCGGCTCAAGCGCCCCGACGTTGCGGATCTCCCGTAGACGCTCGGCCATGTCCTGATCGAGCCGATCAGCCATCGACTGGGCAACCTGAAGGAGGGCGTTCTGCGCCATATCGGTGGCCTGCCCGCGCGCCAGCAGCGCAGACCCGATCGTGGTCACGCCGACGATCGCGAGACCGATGGAGCCGGCGAGCAAACTGATCTGACGGCGCAATGAAACGCGGTCCGCGAGCCGCTTGAACATCTTGAACGATCCTCGACCCGGGAGGATTATGCGGCTCAGTTCATGACGGCGCGTAAAATTTATACGTAAACAACTCGCTCCTTGCACGATTCGGCGGCAGCCGCATAACCACCCGTTCCGGCTGTAGATCCCTGCCTCACTAAGCAACCTACAAGCGGACGTTCCGCGCTTCTGCAACGGGTCGCAAGCAGCCCCTCACTGTGGGTTCCAAGTGTCGGGTTTGGGCCACTAGGTAGGGGACTCATTCAGGTCCAAGCGAGGACACAGGCGGCGAGGGCGACGGCGGCCAAGGAGTTGCACGCCAAGCGGTCGTAGCGTGTTGCGACGCGCCGCCAGGTCTTGAGATGGCCGAATAGGCGCTCGATCAGGCGCTTGGGCGGAACGATGGCGCGCAGCAGAGGCAACGCCATGCGGATGTCGGCGACGTTGCCCGGTGTCAGGGCGAGCGCAACCGGTCCGCCACGACCATCGGCCAAGCCATGGATTTTGCTCGTGAAGCCGCCTCGCGAACGGCCGATGGCTTGGCTCCAGGCTCCCTTTCCGCCTGCGGCCGATCGATGAGCCTTCACGTCGGAAGCGTCGAGCATCAGCTCGTCGGGGACAGGGCCTGCGGCAGCAATCTTGGCAAACAGGCTCTGCCAGATACCGCGCTGCGACCATCGATTGTAGCGAATGTAGATCGTGGTGTGCGGACCGTAGGCAGAAGGCGCGTCCTGCCAGCGGCAGCAAATCTTCAGCACATGCAGGATGCCGCTGATCACCCGCCGATCATCCACGCGCGGCTTGCCCGGTTGACCGTGAGGCAAGTGAGGTTCGATCCGGGCCAGGCTTCATCCGAGAGCCAGAACAGCCGTGCCATCACCACTCTGCCTACGCGGGAAACCCCAAACTCAGGAAGAAAACGCGAACAACAGCAATTGTTTGTATGAGTTCCTACCTAGGGTAAGCCTTTTTGGAACGCCGCACCTGCCGATCGTCCCCTCACGGTGGATTATGGACGACCATTGGTCGTCTACCGAACGTTCCGGTCGCGCTCATGCCGCACGTGCAAAAAAAGTTGCGCACGGACGGAGAGACTACAAAGATGCGAGGCGCCCGAGTTCCGGGCGCGGGAGTGTAATAGGCTGATGGCTGTCAGTTCGCCCGAGCTGAGGGCGTTCTTGATCGATACACCTTTCTTCGGTGGCCTCTCAGGCTCGAGTCTCGACCTCTTGATCTCGATGCTAGTCGAACGCCACTTCGAGGCAGGCGCTACTGTGGTAACAGAGGGAGAACCAGGCCGTTCTATGTATATCGTCCATTCCGGAGAGATCGTGGTGAGCAAGCTGGGAGCTTCTGGGTGCGCGATCGATCTCAATCGTCTCGGCCCAGGCGATTTTTTCGGTGAAATGACGCTGATCGGAGTTCAAAACCGATCAGCCACCCTCGTCGCAGAGAGCCCGCTCGTGCTGTACGAGCTCACAGCCCGAAGCCTATACTCGTACTACAAGGCTGACATCTACGCTTACGCGATGGTGATGCAGAATATCAACCGCGAGCTCTGCCGGCGGCTTCGCCGAGCGGATGACCGATTTGCCGAGCTTGCCAACGCTGCACGCGTTTCAACGACGCGGACCTGCCTGCGTCGTGAGGAGTGAGAACCGGCCAGGGACTTCAGAGCGGCAGCGCCGTTTTGCCGGTGCATTGACTGCTGTCGATCAAGAATCTGTGTCGAGGTAGCTCAGCTTGCCTCGGGATCCCAATCATCACACGAGCAAAGGCTGAACGCCTCATAAAGGTCGGGCGCTTCCTCAACGCCCAGCCGGGCGAACGGCTGCGGCGAGCCTTGATCCCCGGTAATGTGCTCCATCAGATCGGCGCACGCCGTCTTGTAGGCAAGCGACACCGCCAACCGTGCGCCTCAGGATTCCCGGAAGCACGCTATGCGATACGGCGGACTCGCCCACTTGCCGGCCCGTGTGCCCGCCAGCACGCGTTCTAATGTTCTCGCCACGCTTTCGCGACCTGCTCAGCAAGCGGCTTCGTGAGGTAGGATAGCACAGTGCGCTCGCCGGTTTGCAGAAAAGCCTCTACCGGCATGCCGGGCACCAGTTGGACTTCGCCTAACCGCGCGCGCTCAGCCTCCGGAACTCGGATGCGCGCCTTGTAGAAGAACACCCCGGTCTTCGGATCCTGGGCCACGTCGGCTGCAACCCGATCCACCTTACCGTTGATCTCGGGCGTAGTCCGCTGGCTGAAGGCCGTGAAGTGCAGGATCGCGTCCTGAGCGACCCGGACGTGATCGATATCCTTCGGTTCGATCTTCACCTCGACGGTGAGTTCGTCGGCCTCAGGCACGATCAGCATCGCGGGCTCGCTCGGTGTGATGAGCCCGCCTACCGTATGCGCTGTCATCTGGTGGACGATGCCGTCCTGCGGCGCGCGCAGATCCGTGCGACGCAACTGGTCGAGGGCCGCTGTCTGCTTCTCCTCGTATTCGGACCATTTGGCGCGAATGTCGGTGAGGTCCTTGTTGACCTCGTTCCGCATGTCCTGGTCGACCTGCATGATCTGCAGCTCGACCTCGTTGATCTTGACTCTGGAGCCTGCGAGCCCTGCGAGCAGTTTGCCGCGGTCGCCCTCGAGGCGCGCCGCCTCGCGCTCCAGATTCGTCAGGCGCGAGATCTGGACGAGGTTCTTCTGCCAGAGCTCGCGGATGCCCTTCAGCTCCATCGTGACCGCGGCGATCTCCTTCGTCTTCGCCGTGACCTGCTCCGTCAGCCCGGCGATCTCCTGTTCAAATTGTGCAATGCGCTCGCGGAGCTGGCTCTTCTGACCGTTGCGCGCCTTCGCTCGAGAGAGGAACAGGCGCGTCTCGCTGTCGAGGAGCGTCGCCACTGCCGGGTCGGAAGCAACCCGTGCCTGAAGGTCAGAGGGAAATGCTATGCTGATGTCACCGTCGCGCTCGGCCTCCTCGCGGGCGCGGCGGGCAGCCAACACATCCAGGGCCCGCAGGACGATGTCGAGACTGGATCGAGGCTGTGTCTCGTCGAGGCGGATCAGGATGTCGCCCGCCTTGACGCGCTGGCCCTCCTTCACCCGCAGCTCGCCGACGATGCCGCCGACTGGGTGCTGAACCTTCTTGACGTCGCTGTCGACGACGAGCTGGCCATTCGTGATGACCGCGCCGCTGATTTTCGTGAAGCTCGCCCACCCGCCCACGCCCCCCCCGAGGACGGCAATGATGAGGGCCGTCAGGCGAACCTGGTGGCGGACCGCGGCGCCGGGTGAAGCGCTCCGGTGATGCCGTTCGCCGGTTGAGAGAGGCGGGAAATTCGCCGGAATGGTGGTGGGCATCGGACACTCTCCTGCTGGAGGCGGCTATGACGCCGGTTGGCAGCTGGGCGAACAGGGTCGCGGCGGAGGAGGTATCGGAAGATCAGAGATGATCTTGAGCGGAAGATGCCTGCTCCGAGTGGATAGAGATCTTTTAAATCAGCGCCAGAGGGGTTCTGTGAGCCCGGTCACACAGACACGGTACCCGCGGTCCTGATCCCTCCGGTAAGGTCAGTTCAATCGGGAGCGGATCCAATTCGGAGACATCAGATCGCCGTCTTCCGTGACGATCCAAGGCTGCCGTTCGGGTTCGACAAGGGCAGCCGCAGCCGCGGCGATCGCCTCGCGCAGGCTTGCGAAACGCTCCGGCTCGGCCGGCAAGAAACGCTCGGCCACGGCATGCCACACCTTGAGAGCGGCGGGGCGATCGAGGGCTTCGACTTCCATCGGGGTCAATCCTTGACTGTGCTTAGGCGCGAGCGAAGCGAGGATGGCTGAGGATTGCTGCGGGTGTTGCCCGCGGCTCTGACGCCTTGATCGGCACCACGATCATCACCTGCGTACCGGTTCGGGGATCGAGAACGATGAGGGTCATCGGGGCCTCCTGCTGTTCTGGTCCCGACTTTCTCACCGTTGGAGAACGGTGACTGTGACGCGCCTCACGAAGCCGTGTCCGTGGCCTACGTGCTCGTACATGAGCGCTTCTCAGCCGCAGTGGGGGTGACGTCCGGCCGTTCGGAGTGCCCCCTGAGGTTCTGTGGCGGTGCTCCGGCGGTCCGGCTCGAGCCTTCCTCGATGACCTCGCCCGAGCGGGAGCACTTCCGCTGATCTCTGCAGCCCATCGCCGGTGTTCGCGACATGCCTAAAAAAAGAAGGGCGGCCGAAGCCGCCCCTCAGGTTTCCGAGATGCAGGGACTGATCGTTAGGCGAGGTTGCCGAACGTCACGCCAGCCTGATCGATGACGTTGGTGCCGTCGACGAGGCCGCCCGCGAAATCTTCGAGGATCACGTGCGCGCCGTTGTTCAGCGTGAGGATCGTATCCGCTCCGCCACCGCCTTGGATGTTGGCGAACTGCGTGTTGGAGATGGCATTGTCCGCATTGAAGAACAGTCGGTCGCCAGCCTCGAAGTCCTTGATCACCAGGGTCTCACCGTTGGTGAGCTGGGTCAGGTCGACAAAGGCGTCGTCCTGCGCCCCATCCTGAGCTCCGAAGTGAATGACGTCGCCCGTCTCGCCGCCAGCGAAGAAGTTGTCCGCACCCGCTCCGCCACGCAGCTCATCGACGCCCGGGCCGCCAACCAGCTCATCGTTGCCCTCGCCGCCGTCGAGCTTGTCGTTGCCCGGCCCACCGTGCAGGACATCATTCCCGGCGCCGCCGCTGATGACGTCATCGCCCTGCTGACCACGCAGCTCATCGTTGCCCTCGCCACCGGTCATGGTGTCGTTGCCAGCGCCGCCGAGCATGTTGTCGGCACCCGCGCCGCCATCGAGGGTATCGTCGCCGTCACCGCCGTCGATCTTGTCATTACCCTCACCGCCGTTAAGGGTGTCCTTACCAGTGCCACCGCTCAAGGTGTCGTTGCCGCCCTCACCAAACACCTCATCGTCGCCTTCACCGCCATCAACAAGGTCGTTGCCTTCACCGGCCTGAACGAAGTCATTGCCAGCGCCCGCTTTCACGCGGTCATCGCCTTCACCAGCGAACACGACGTCGTCGCCACCGCCGGCGTCAATGACGTCAATTCCGCCCTGGGTGTCGATGAAGTCCGCATCGTTCGAGCTCTCGATGCCCACGCGCACGATGTCGGGGTTATTGTCTCCGATGAACGTAGCCATATCCGTATTCCCTCTAATCTGATGTCGCCGTCTTTCTGATCGGCGAGTTGTTTTTGATGCATTATAGAGGATCTTTCTGTGACCTAGATCACGTATGGTCCAGACATGCCCTCAACCCGGGAAAGGGATAAAAGGACGGTGCTGCTGCGAGCGTAAGCTTGACCATTGCTGCTCTGTGCGGAGAGGTGCTGATCATGCTCGCGCAGACTTCGTCGCAGCAGCGCGTTGCGACAGTGCCTTGCAGGTGCTGGGCAGGTGAGCACGTCCTCACACGCACCCGTCATCAACTCGGACGCCCAGGGCACTGGCAAGCCTGCCGAGACGCAGATAGGCACGTCAATATGAATAAGCCCGCGCAGCGTCAGTGCTGCGCGGGCTGCATGTTTCAGGAACAAGGCTTGTTATTAGATTAAGTTTTGTTTGTCTTGAAAGATAGAGTGGTCTTTGTTCTAAGCAATCTTCTTCACAGCTTCTGTCGAGGGGTTGGCTGTTGAAGCGGACGGCGGCTGAGCAGGCTTCTTGGTGGCAACACCATTCGTGGCGCCCGTTCCACGGAGCTTCTGCAGAACCTCATCCTTACGGCCGAAGGAATGAACTTGGCCGCCGTTCATGCTCAGGACTAGATCCACCCCAGCGAGTGCGCTCATCCGATGCGCCACGAGGATCACCACACCGCCTCGAGCCCGCACACCGAGAATAGCCTGTGTGAGAGCCGCATCGCCCTCATTGTCGAGGTTCGCATTCGGCTCATCGAGCACGACCAAGAAGGGCTCACCGTACAGCGCGCGCGCCAGCCCCACCCGCTGCCGCTGTCCGCCGGACAGCCCGACTCCGCCTTCACCAAGCTCGGTTTCGTAGCCTTCGGGCATTGCCTGGATGAACTCGTGGATCCCGGCAGCCTTCGCTGCCTTCTCGACCGCCTCTGGACTTGCGTCGGGTGAGAAGCGGGCGATGTTCTGAGCAATCGTTCCAGCGAAGAGGGCGACTTCCTGAGGTAGATATCCAACATACCGGCCAATATCGGCCTTGGCCCATTGCTCGAATGGGATGCCATCGAGCTGAATGGCGCCTTGATGAATTGACCATACTCCCAGAAGACCACGGATCAACGTCGACTTGCCGCATCCGCTCGGCCCTATGACTGCGACCGCTTGCCCAGCTTTGAGAGCGAAGCTCACGTTTTTGACGGTCAGACGCTGTGCACCAGGCGGAGCGATGCTGACACCCGCGACCTTCAAGAAGCGTGATGGCACAGACAGCACCCCGCTTCGGCTCGGCGGAGCTGCCTTGGCAGAAACCTCGCCCAGGCGCTTCCAGGCCTGCTGCGCGGCTACAACGGTCTTCCAGTTCGCGATGGTCGAGTCGAGCGGAGCCAGAGCGCGTCCCAGGAGAAGGGACGAGGCGAGGAGAACACCCGTGCTGCCGTCACCGGTGATGACGAGATAGGCGCTGATGGCGAGCACACCGGACTGGAGTGCCATGCGCGACACCTTGGAGATAGCACCGACGGCGCCGGAGATATCCGACACACGCTGTTGAGCGAGGAGGACGTTGTGGTTCGCCGCGTTCCAGCGGGCTGCGAAGTGCGTCTGCATGCCCATGGCAATGAGGAGGTCGGAGTTGCGGCAACCGGCCTCTGTCACAGCGCTACGCTGCATGGCGTGCTCGCTCACCACCTTCAAGGGGCGGCGCGTGAGCCGGTCAGCCAGCATGGTGATCAGGAAGAGGAACAGAGCGCCGCCGACTGCCGTCACTCCGATAAGGGGATGGAAGAGGAAACAGACGCCGAAGTAGATCGGCATCCAGGGCAGATCGCAGAGTGCGGCCGGCGCAGAGCCTGAAAGGAAGGCGCGCAACTGATCGAGGTCCTGCATGGGCAGATATCGGCTGCCTGCAGGCGCGCCCTCGCGTGGGCCGTACACCATCTGCTTGAAGACATGCGGGCTCAGGAAATCGTCGAGAGCGGCGGCGATCCGGGCGAGCATCCGGCCGCGCATAGCCTCCAGCATGCCCTGAAAGGCGTAGAGCATCAGAGCCAGCAGCACGAGGCCAACCAGGGAGGGGATTGACCGGCTGGGGAGGACGCGGTCGTAGACGACCAGCATGAAGAGAGAGCCGGTCAGATAGAGCACGTTCACCAAACCGCTGGTGACAGCCACGCTGATAAATCCGGAGCGACAGCTGGAGAGCACAGCGCCGATTTCGTGAGATGCGGACTTCATTGTGCATCACTCCATGCTGGGTGGGTTGAGCCAGGAAGAACGTCGGCGGCGAGGGCTTCTTCAGCTTGTGCTGCGGCTTTCCGCCGATCGAAAGTCCAGGGAAGCATCAGGATTTGTAGAGCCGCAGCAGCCACCTTCTGTGATCCGGCTCACGCTCAGCCCGTGCAGGGCCAAATGCTGAGCAAGAAAAAAGCGCTCCAGCGGTGAGCTGAAGCGCTTCAGTAGGATTGTCATGGCGAGTTGTTTGTACGCGCTCTTGGTTCCTGTTAATGTGAGGCAAATCACACTTTGGAGAATGGCTCGCTGAGTGAGAGCACAAGCTCTAAATGCAAGGCGAGCAAGGAACCCCTTGCGCAGCACATCATGCGACGCAACTCGGCGCCTGTGAGTTCATCTCGTGGTGAGCATTCGCGTGCAGGGCAGATCCTAATGTTCAGTCGGCGGAAGTTCGCTTCGGCGATGCGGACTGAGGCGACTTGATGCAGGCGATGGGCACGCCCGAGACCTTCCGTGTATCAAAGGTACTTGGCTTGCAGATCGACGGTCGAACGCTGACCAACCTCGGCGAACTCGCATGCGAGCCACGCCTCTGCCCGTGCCCGCCCGACACCGTGCAAGTGAAGCAGGAAATTCAAGTCCGCGTTGAGCTTCGAGGCGACGCCGAACGTCTGCATGACGTCCTCGGCATCAATTGCGTGAATGCGCAGCAGCTTCATCTCATTGCCACGCAGGATACCATTTTCGATTAGCCTGTTGACGAAGCTGATCGCACGCATCTCGCGCATCAGCGATGAGTTGAAGCTGATCTCGTTGATCCGGTTCATGATCTCCGGCGCGGTGATAGGCACTTCCGGGCGACAAATTGGGTTGATGTGCACAAGGACGACGTCCGCGCAGTCGCACTCGTAGATCAGCGGAAAGACAGCGGGATTGCCCATGTAGCCGCCATCCCAATAGTGCTCACCATCGATCTCGACGGCTTGAAACAGGAATGGCAGGCACGCCGAGGCCAGAACCGCATCGGCGCTGATTTCACCAGAGCCGAAGACCCGGACCTTGCCTGTCCGCACATTGGTGGCTGAGAGGAAGAGCTTGACGGCGGAACAGCGCCGCAACTCGGCAAAGTCGATGCTGTTCTCCAGCACCTGCCGGAGCGGGTTATAATTCAGAGGATTGGACTGGTACGGCGAGATGATGCGCGTCAGGGCATCGAAGAACGGAAAGGCGAGCGATGTCTCAAGTCCGTAGTTGCCGAAGAACCGGTCCCATGGCGAGGGCTGAAGAGGGCTGAACAGCGCTGCTTGCGCGATCCCTCGCCAGAACGTGTCGAGGGCTTGCCGCGCGCCTTTGCGCCCCCCGACCGTCAATCCATATGCGAGAACCGCAGCATTCATCGCCCCGGCGCTTGTTGCACTGATGCCCTCAATGGCGAGACCATCTTCTTCGAGCAGGCGGTCGAGAACGCCCCAAGCGAAAGCACCGTGAGCTCCACCGCCCTGAAGGGCGAGATTGACGGACTTTACTCCATCACTGCCGCTGCTGGCCGCCAGCCGACCCGCTTCCAAGCGCTCGGCCATGCCAGGAGCTCCTCTTCGGGGATCGGACACCGGGGCATCGTCACCGGAACATCAGCGGAGGCGCAGTGTCTATCGAGTGCCTTGCTACCGCAATTGCAACCTGACCCCGAACGCCGAGCGACACCCCAGCTTGCCGAGGCTCAGGATCATTGCGTCGAAATGGCCGTTGGCGCCGGAGATTTGCAGTCCGAGGTCGAGGCGCTGCTGATCCGGCTCTCAGAAATCGAGCGCGAGCGCGACGAGGGGCTCTGCGCCGCGAGGGGCGGTAGCATAAGCGCAATCATGGGACATCTGCAGAAATCCCGAAACGGGGCGTAAGCGCAGCGGCATAAGCTCGATGCTGCCCTCGCTGACGCTCACGCGGCCGACCGACCCCCGGGGATCTATAAGTCCGGGCGGTCGAGGAGAACGCCCATGGAGTAGCACGACCTCTGCGGCGTGCGTGAGGCACATCACAGTTTGATGAGTGCGGAAGGGGCATGCCGCCGCTCGGCAATGCCCAGTTGCTGCCAGATCTGGCACGCCGCTCCTGACCAAGCCCCTGAGGTTCGTATGTCCGCTGTTCGTTCGATTCGCCGGCTGCTGGCCTTGATCACCGTCCTCATCCCGGTCGACATGGCACGCCCCGAGATCGGTGCCGGCGATGAAACCACCCCGAAGACCGAGGTGGTTGAGGTCGTGTTCCGTCACTTCGTCTGAGTTCGACTTTGGCCAATGCGACGGGCTGGCAAGCGGGGCAAGGTGACGAAGCAGGCTGACGGTTAGGGTGGTGGCGTCCCCGCCAAGAGACACCGCCATGCCGGTACTGCCGACTCGCTTCGCCGCGATCATCCTGGCGTTCGCGCCCCTATTCGTCCGCCGCTCGTGGCGCCACGCTCAGGTTCTATTGAGCTGCGCGATCCTCGCCCCCGGTCGGCCCGCGGTAGCCAGCGTCCTGCGGATCATGGGCGTGCGCACGAGCGGCAGTTCGTGAACGCCCATCGCCTCCTTAACCGTGCGGCGTGGTACCTGCGCACCGGGAACCTCGACGAAGATCAGGCGATAGCCCAGGGTGAGATGCCGGTGCTCAACAAGCCTTCGCCGTGACGAGCTTGCCCGCTCGCTGCGTCTGGTGCTGCGGGGCGAGCGACGTTGACCCGTCACCGAGGCGGCATAGGCGGGCGTGAGTGCGAGCGTTCACAGCGCACATAGGAGCGGCGCGAGCCGAATGCTGGCCCTCAGAATGGTGATGCGGCGGGTGGTCCTGTCGTACTCCTCACCTGCTCAGCAGCCCCGGCAGATGCCGCCCATGGCCCGCTTCGTGTGAGCGTCCCACCGCTTGTCCCGTGCGGTGCGCGCAGCGTCATTGCGCTTTGTCGCTTCGGCCGTCTCTCGAGCAGCCTTGCTCGCACCCTGACCCGGCGCGTTCGCCACGGGTGGGCTTGCTGGTGCGCCCGCGGCTCCCAGTGACTCAGGCGTCGGCTGTCGGTGTCCAAGTGGCGCTGCCTGCGCTGTGCTGACGGCTGCGCTGAACGCGATCAGGATTGCAGCTGTCCTCATCATGCGACCTCCTCGCAGCCGGCGCCGCTGAAGACACACGCAGACAACAGCCTCGCCCCGTGGTGCGGGCTGAGGCCGAGCTGGCTTGCGACCAGCTGATGGGTAGACAACGGTCTGCGCCTTGCCCTGATCCCGCAGTGCCCTCCGCAGCTCGGGCAAGGAGAGTTCTCCAAGCGAAGCGCTGCAGAGAAGGAAACGCTCATGAGCCCCGCGGCCGGCAAGATCCAGCGTGCTGTTCTCGCCGCCTTTGAGGCGGAGCCCGACAACGCGTTCACATCCGCGGGAGTGATAGAGCGCACCTACCCTGGACTCGGCTGCATCGAGTCGGCGGACGGCTCGTCTTCTTCAACCGGTACAACGTGGTCTCCTACGCCGTGGGGCAGCTGAACTCCGGCACCCGCAACGATTACCGGAGCACCGCTCCGCACTGCACCGGCGGTTGCTCTGAAGCTGAGTTGCACGAGGAGATCTCCCCGGCGGCCGGGCTTCGATGCGGTTCGGTCGACACGCGCATTTTCAGCCAGCCACTTGGCCGTACGGCCAGACGAAAACCGGACTGTGTTTTACAGGCGCTGGGGGGCACCTCGTCGGCCGCAGCCGTCGGGTTCGCGAAGTGGACCCGCTGCCTATTTCCGACTGGCCGATTTAACGGCGGCGCTGACCATGTCCTTCGAGGATGGTGCAGCCGCAATCGTCTTCGGCGTCAGCTTCTTCGGCTTCTTAGCCTCGCGGTTTCCGCGCTTCTTCTCTGAGGCCATGACCAACCTCCAAGGTAGCGAGGCCATGATGCCACGGTTTGACCAGCTATGGCACGCGAATTTGGAAGCCGACCGAAAGCCACCGCTCACTGGGAGGGAAGAAGAGGCCTTGGAGTAGCGATGAGGGACGTAGAAGCACGCCTCGATGCAGCGACCATTGCGAACAAACTGACGGGTTGGCGGAACGAGTTCTCAATCCTGATCGGCGACCCCAGACGATGCAGCCAGGCGGGAGCCCTCGCCAGCGCCGCACAGCAGGAGGAGACTGCCCGAATGACGCTGCGCCCGATGTCCGCGACGGCGTTCGCCCTGCTGGGGCTTCTCGCAGCCATGCCCGCCGTCTCTGAGAGCCTCACCTATACAGGATCGGAGTTCGCGGCCAAGGGGCTTAGGAGTGACGGCAAGGACGGTCTCGAGCCGGCGCACGACGTCAGCGGAATCGCCTGCCTGCCGCCAGATGCGCAAGGACGCCGCTCCTGCCTCGTGGTCAACGACCAGGATACCTACGCCCAGCTCGCGAGGCTCGACGAGGAGCGGCTGCAGGGCGGCGATCTGGTCTTTCTCATCGACAAGGAGAGGAGGCGCACAATCCACGGCAGGAAGCCGAAGCGCCTCGGCTGCTCGCAGGGCAAGGGCGGCTTCAAGGATCTCGACGGCGAGGGCGTGGCCTACGCGGCTCCCTATTTCTACGTCGTGGGCTCGCACGGCTGCGCCCGCAAGGACCGCACCGCGGTCAAGTCCGCCTTCGTGCTGGCCCGCCTGCGCGTCGATCCGGATGGCGTCCCGGCTAGCAACGACTTTGGCTCGGTCGAGACCACGTGGCGGCTGAACGAAATCCTGCGGCGGGATCCGGTCGTCGGCCCGCATTACGGACGTGATCTCGACAAGGAGCACGACGGACTGAACATCGAGGGCGTCGCGGCGATCGGCGATCACCTCTTCTTCGGCCTGCGGGCGCCCTCAATCAGCGGCAAGGCCTTCGTCTTTGCGGTCCGGGCGGATGGACTCTTCGCGTCCGGCGATGCGCCCTCCGGCGCGAGGGGCGAGCGCATCGAGATCGAACTCGGCGAAGGTGTCGGGATCCGCGACCTCGCCGCGCTCGACGACGGACGCCTGCTCATCCTGTCGGGGCCGACGCTCCAGCAACCCGACATCCCGTTCCGGGTCTACGCTATTGAGCTGAAGTCTCAGGCTCGCCCGGAGCTTCTGACCACGCTGGAGGATGTCTCGGTGGGCCGGGACGATCGAGCGAAGGCGGAAGGCATCCTGCCACTGGATGGTGAAGCGAGGCGTTTCCTCATTCTGTTCGATGGCCTCAGAAATGGCGGTCCTCGGCTCTACGAGCGCAGGTAGGTGCCTTCTGCCAGTGCTACACCCACATTATAGCGATGGGGACGGCCACGCCGGAGGATCTCCTCGCATCCACGCAGCTCCTCGGAGCGTCTGCTTCCGGGCCAGCAACCCCATTACGAACGGCTCACAATGGCCGACTTCCGTCGCGCGGACCTGAGGGATCGAGCTTGCAACTCAGATCACGACAATGAGCATGCCGATGCTGAACAGCGAGCCAATGGCAGCCGCTGAGAGGGCGAGGAGTTCAAGGACGTCCATACGCCGCCCTGCCGAACCACCGTCGCTCAGGCCTGAGTGGCTCTCGCTTGAAGAAGGGGCGCCGGTACATCCGCGGTCGCCCCTTCCTCTCGCCAGTCGTCGGACAGCACCTATGCAGAGCGCATGGTTAACGAGTCGTTAGAGGATCCAGCAGACGATCATGGCCGTCGCTGCCACGCGAGAACGCCATGAGCCGGAAGCCGCCCAACCGCATAGCCGCTGCCTGCATTGCTGAGGCGATCGCAAACGAACTGGCAGCTAGCGCCGCTCGCCAGCGGCAGGAAGGCGGACCAGAAACCGCTCAGGAACTGCTCCGTCACGTTCGGCATCACCGGGTGAAGGCGATCAAGCTGCGGGCCCTGGCCGGTGCGGAGCACTACAAGACGATCAGCACACTGCGGTAACGCTCATCAACCTGCTCACAGCGTTGTGACGGCCGCTCGAGCGTCGCCGTCCCTAGCAGAGAACGGGCGGCGCTCGTTGCCATTAACACTCCAGTATCCATGACGGAATATGATCAGCGCCTCACCGAGGTGCCGTGATGCGCGTATTGCTTGTCGAAGATGATGCGTCCGTCGCGGCCAGCATCGAGCTGATGCTCAAGTCCGAGAACTTCAACACCTACACCACCGATCTCGGTGAGGAGGGCGTCGATCTCGGCAAGCTCTACGATTACGACATCATCCTGCTCGACCTGAACCTGCCCGACATGTCGGGCTACGAGGTGCTCCGGTCGCTCCGCGTCGCGAAGGTGAAGACCCCGATCCTGATCCTCTCCGGCATGGCCGGCATCGAGGACAAGGTGAAGGGCCTCGGCTTCGGCGCCGACGACTACCTCACCAAGCCCTTCCACAAGGACGAGCTCGTCGCCCGCATCCACGCGATCGTGCGCCGCTCGAAGGGCCACGCCCAATCGGTCATCACGACGGGCGACCTCATCGTCAACCTCGACCAGAAGACCGTCGAGGTCTCCGGCTCGCGGGTGCACCTCACCGGCAAGGAGTACCAGATGCTGGAACTCCTCAGCCTGCGGAAGGGCACGACCCTGACGAAGGAGATGTTCCTCAACCACCTCTACGGCGGCATGGACGAGCCCGAG
>NZ_SMNT01000060.1 GCF_004348265.1 Methylobacterium segetis | reverse complement strand
TGCTGACGGTTCCCCTCGGGGATCAAAAGGGAACGCGGTGAGGAGCCTGCTCCGAGGCCGCGGCTGCCCCCGCAACTGTCAGCGGCGAGCCCTTCACCACCATGTCACTGGGTCGTGCCCGGGAAGACGGTGCGAGGGCGGCGACCCGTGAGCCAGGAGACCTGCCGTCAGCCGTGGTCACACGCGAAACGCGTCGGGCGGGGTGTCCTGACGGGTGTCGAAGCGCCGTCCATCCCGTGCGGAGACGGCGGCCGAGGCCTCGTTCGCGGTGACGTGCCACTGCCGTCGCCCGAGGTCCGTCCTTTCGTGTCCCCCGTCCGATCGTCATTCACGTCGGGTTGCCTGGCCGCCCTGGCCGGCCCCGCCTCGCTCCTCGCGCCCGCCCTTCTCCACGCGCAGACCGTCGCTTCTGAAGCGAGGCTCAGCGAAATCTCCGTCGCGGCCGACGCTCCGACACCTGCCACCTCCGGACCCGTCGCCAGCGCCGGCTACGTCGGCGGCGTGACCGGCATCGGCGGCAGCCTCCGCACCGTCGATGCCGCCAGCGCCGGCGTGATCACGGGCGCGCAAGTCAACAACCGCCCCGCGACCCGCCCCGGCGAGGTGCTGGAAGCCGTGCCGGGCCTGATCGTCACGCAGCATTCCGGCGAGGGCAAAGCCAACCAGTTCTTCCTGCGCGGCTTCAACCTCGACCACGGCAGCGACATCGCGATCCACGTGGATGGGATGCCGGTGAACATGCGCACGAACGCTCATGCCCAGGGCTATGCCGACATCAACTTCCTGATCCCCGAACTCGTCGGCGCGGTCGAGTTCCACAAGGGGCCGTACTTCGTGCGGGACGGCGACTTCGCCTCCGCCGGATCCGTGCGCATCGACTATCTCGACACGGTCGAGAAGAACCTCGCGCTCACCTCGATCGGCAGCTTCGGCTACAAGCGGGCCCTCACGATCGGCTCCGCCCCGATCGGCGAGGGCCACCTCCTCGTGGCCGGCGAGGCGCAGGTCTACGATGGCCCCTGGGTCGAGCCGGACCGGATGCGCAAGCTCAACGGCGTGCTTCGCTACAGCCAAGGCACGGCCACGGACGGCTTCGCGGTCACCGGCATGGCCTACTGGGCCAAGTGGAACGCGACCAACCAGATCCCCGAGCGCGCCGTCAGCGAGGGGCTGATCGGCCGCTTCGGCACGCTCGACCCGTCGGATGGCGGCGACACGGGCCGGTTCTCGCTCTCCGGTCGCTGGAGCCGGACGGACGAGACCGGACTCTCCCGGGCGAACGCCTACGTGATCCGCTACGGGATGAATCTCTGGAACAACTTCACCTATGTCCTCAACGATCCGGTCAACGGCGACCAGTTCCGCCAGCGCGACAGCCGCGTCCTCGGGGGCGGCGAGGTCTCGCACATCTTCCAGGGTGCGCTCTTCGGCCTGCCCATGGAGAACGAGATCGGCCTCCAGACCCGCACGGATTCGATCCGGGTCGGTCTCTTCAATACGACGAACCGGCTCACGCGCTCGACTGTGCTCGATGACCGGGTGCTGGAGGCGAGCGCGGCCTTCTACGTCGAGAACCGGATGCGCTGGACGGACTGGCTGCGCACCAGCGTCGGCTTCCGCGCGGACGGATACTACGCCGACGTGGTCTCCGACACGCCCGCGAATTCGGGCCGGGCGCGGGACGGCATCGTCAACCCGAAGCTCGGCCTCGTGCTCGGCCCCTGGTTCGACACCGAGATCTACGTGAATTCCGGCGGGGGCTTCCACTCGAACGACGTGCGCGGCGTGGTCGCGACCGTCGATCCGGCGAGCCCGCTCTTCAACATCGCGCGTTCGCCGTTCCTGGTGCCATCGACGGGATCGGAGATCGGCATCCGCAATCGCAGCGTCGCGGGGTTGGAGACGTCGCTCGCCCTGTTCCAGCTCGACTTCGCCTCCGAGAACCTGTTCCAGGGCGACACCGGCACCACCGAGCCGAGCCGCCCGACGCGGCGCTTCGGCATCGAGTGGACGAACCGCTACGCGCTGACACCCTGGCTGAGGCTGGAAGGCGACCTGACGGTCACGAACGCCCGCTTCTCGGACCGGGATCCGGCCGGCAATCGCGTGCCCGAGGCGCCGACCACCATCGCCTCGGCGGGCCTCACCTTCGGGGAGGGCCTGGGCTGGTTCGGCAGCCTGCGCATGCGCTATTTCGGCCCGCGCCCCTTGATCGAGGACAACTCGGTCCGCTCCCGGCCGACCGCACTCCTGAATGGCCGGATCGGCTACGCGTTCGAGAACGGCGTGAGCCTCTCGCTCGACGTGCTGAACCTGACGAACGCCAAGGCCGACCAGATCACCTATTTCTACACATCCCGCCTGCCGGGCGAGGCGGCGGATGGCGTCGCCGACCGGCATTTCCATCCGGTCGAGCCGACGGCCGTCCGGCTGACCCTGGCTGGCCGGTTCTAGGCTCCGGAAGGCTCGGGCGGCAGCTCGCCCCGTGATTCCGGCGATGCGAAACCCCTGACCTTGAGCTGTCTTCGGGAAGGCCGTTCTTCAGCCGACCCCGAAGCCAAGCCGCAACCAAGCCTCCCCATCTTCGTTGAACACTGCACGGGGCTGCCCTTCCGCCAACGGTGCTCTCATGATGCAGACGGATGCTGCCTTTATCGCTCGTCTGAAGGTCCAGCCCCGGCCGCCGAGCCGAGACGAGATCCAGCGGTTGCGTGATCTCGTTCTCCGCGTGAATTGGGATCAGATCTCATGCTGGGCAAAGTATCGGGATCGCCAGCAGATGATTTGACGGTGAACCAGGCCATTCCAGGAGCGTAACATGCAGTTGATCGTGACCGCCCAGAGAGATGGACGGACCGTGTCCTTTCAGCGATGTTCTCCCGGCGGCGCCCTGGAGAAGGCGCTCCAGCTCCAGAATGATGGATTGGCGCAAGTCGTGATCACTGACATCACGGGTCGTGACTATGGACCCAGCGACTTCGCGGCCTGTTTCGTCCGGCCGGAAACCGAGGCCATCTGACGTGAACGAGGCTTCCCGGGGATGACGCCCGAGCGGCCGCCGGCGGGCACCTCATGAGCCCGACCAGCGCCCCTTGCCGCCGGATCCGGAAACCAGACGCGCGCCACGCGCGCTGACCCAGGACAGACACGGATAAATCCGGCCGCATCAGCGGCGAGCCGGGTGATTCATCCTCGCGAACGATGCCGAGAGGGCAATCCCGCGTTTACCCCTGACATTGCGCCGGGGGACCGGCTCGGTCGATGGACGCGCGCGTTGGTAGGGGTGCCGGCCGCGCCTTTGAGGAATGCGGAGGCTGCCAGCGCTCTGCTGTCTTCCGCCACCCGCCGACGGGGCGGCAGCGGAGATCGGCAAGGCTCAGCGCCGAGTCCAAACAGCCTCCCCTCGGCCTCGCTCCGCGCCTTCGTCTGTTACGCTCGGGTGCAGGCGCCCCTCCTGCTCGGCGACCCGGGTTCCGGAAGGGCGGATGCTGTACGAAACCCGCAGGTTCCGTACAGCTGGGGCTGTTTCCAGACCATCCCTCGCTCACGTCAACGTTTGTTAGTTCGGCTGACAATAACTCATGTTAGCCTGAAAACTAATAAACTGATCTTTCCAACTTTGTTTTGCCGATAGTCTTCGAGGCCGCTCTGCGCTGCCTTTGCGTGTTCTCACCGCGAAAAGGAGGGAGGGATGGATCAGGTTCATTGGACTCGTGACAGCGGGTCTTTCCCGCCGCCCGTTCTTCAACCCATCATCGATAATGTGATCGAGTGGTATGAGGAACAACCGCATACGCCTCCCGTGAATAGTGTCGATCCCAATCCTCATTTCGATAACGTCGTTCTCGACTGGAATCAGGTCGCTCTCGATGCGATCCGATATTACTCGATCACCGACCCGCCGGAAGATGCGGGCTACGTCTCCCGCGCCCTGGCGATGCAGAGCATCGCCATGTTCGATACGCTCCGGGCGATCGAGGATCAGCCCGGCTTTCTCGTCACCCGGGAGGCGCCGAACGGCATCGACGCCGACGCCGCCGTGACCGCGGCCGCGCACAGGATCCTGGTCGAGCTATTTCCGCGCTACGAGAAGGCGCTCGACCGGGCCTACGAAGCGCATCTCGACCAGATCAAGGATGGACGGGCGGAGGATCAGGGCGTCGCGTTCGGCAACCGAATCGCGGAGGCGGTGATCGAGTCCCGCTCGGATGACGGCTCGGACCCTTATGGCTATCTCGAACGGGTGGCGGGAGACGATCCGGGCGCGTATCGCCCGACCCCCCCGGATTTCACCGAGGCCATCCAGCCCCATTGGGGGCAGGTGCGGCCGTTCGTTCTGGAGAGCGGAGACCAGTTCCGGCCGCCGCCGCCCCCGGCCCTGACCAGTCGGCAATACACGGACGATCTCAAGGAGGTGAAGGCGTTCGGAGACTTGTACTCGGACGTGCGATCACCCGCGCAAACCCTGAGTGCGCTCTGGTGGTCGAATGACGAAGACACCTACACGCGGGTCGGCCAGTGGAGCGACATCGCGGATCGCATCCTCGACGCGCAGGATCGCTCGCCCCTGGAGAGCGCCTACCTGCTGACCGAGTTGAATGTCGGCCTCGCCGATTCGATCATCGCCTGCTGGGACGCCAAGTTCACCTACGATTTCTGGAGGCCGGTCACGGCGATCCGCGAGGCCGGGCGGGACGGCAACTGGGCCACCCGACCGGATCCGGACTGGCTGCCGCTGCTGGTCACCACGCCGGACCATCCCGAATACACATCCGGTCATTCGATCCTGGGCTCCACGGCGAACCAGGTGCTGACCGATTTCTTCGGGGCGATACCGTTCACCGGCACCACCGAGACGCTGCCGGGCGTGTACCTGACCTTCCCGGACTTCGAGACGGCGGCCGTGGATGAGGCGGCGAGCCGTATCTACGCGGGCGTCCATTACCGCGTTTCGACCGAGCGTGGCCTGTTCATGGGCGAGCAGGTCGGCGGCGTCATTGTGGACGCGTTCAACAGATTTGAGCCGAACAGCGACGGGCATCTGGTCTGAGCCGCCCCCCCCCCGATGCGGCGCTCGCGAGCACCGCGTCTCGGAGCCTCTCCCGTCACTCGAACGTGAGGCTGTCGAACTCGCTTCTGAGGCAGCTATACAGCCGCCCCAACCAGAGCCTCGCTTCCGCTTCCTTGGCTCTGGCCGCTTCCATCTGCTCCTCGGCGCTGCGAGCACGCTCGTGCGCCAGACGCGCGGCCTTCTCCGCCCTGGCCGCACGCCGCATGGCGCTCTGCGCTGCCGCCTCCGCAACGCGGGCACGTTCTTCCGCAGCTTCGGCATCCGTGATGCTGCGCTGGATCAGAACCTGCGACTGCTTGGTGAGATCGTGCGCGAGGTCGCGCGCGCGCCGAACCCGCGCACCCACATCGCGGACGAGCTGGATCGCCCCCGGCCAGTCGGCCTCCTCCGAGTTGCGCGAGCCGCTTCCCGGAGCGTCTTGCTCCGCAAAGAGGGGAACCACCTTCTGCTGCTGCGTTGCCGCAGAAGTCTCGGCCAATGACGGGCCGGCCGCGGATCTGCCCGCCTCTCCCGGAGCGGGATTGTCGAAGAGCAGGGGATCGACGGTCTGCGCAATCATGCGGAGCGCTTCTCGGGCTGAGCGAACGCGAACTCGCTGGCGATCGTGTCGTAGATGCGCGCCAGCCACTCCTCCGCAAGGCGAGCCCGCTCCTCGGCGGCCTTGACACGCTCGTCAGCCGCCTTCAGCAGCGCATCGGCCCGCATTTGGATATCCCGTGCGTGCGCCTCTGCTGCCTTCACCCGCTCGTTCGCGCTCGCCATGTCCTCGCGCACCCGCTCCAGCAGGTCCTGCACGCGCAGTTCCTGCTCCTGCGCCTGCGTTTCCACCTCCCGCACACGGGAGGCTGCCGTACGGACCCGCTCGATGAGCTGGGTCCAGTCTTCGGGTGATGACCGGCGGGTCGGCGGCGCGGAGTTCGACGGATCTCCAGAGGAATTCATCAGCCGCAGGACGCTGGTGAGCCGCTCTTCTCCGGGCGCAGGCTTCTCAATTGGTTTCGGCTCCACTCTTCGATCGACAATGCCGTCCCAGGAGAACGCCTTGAGCTGATCCACGAGCGCAACTTCCCTCACGGCTCTGGCGGGAACGAGTTTCCCACGCATGTTTTTCAGCCGTTAATAGTGTTTCAACTAAGGGTTGGATTGCGTCAAATCGTAAATCTGAAGATGCCGCGCGCTACGATATGCGGCGGCTGAGGTGTTGCGCGCCTGACACAATCGAAAGCGTGGCAGTCTGCGGGAAATGGGACCTGGGCTGTCTTACGCAATGGAACACCTGTGCGAACCGGACGCTTCACCCACCGAGAGCCATCACTCTGTTGTATTCGGGGTACAGAGCGCCGGCGAGGGCGATCGGCTCCCGCATTGATGTTGGAGGCGCTCGCCTGATGCCGTAGCTCTGCAGGGCCTCCACCAGAACCCGTAATGCCCCCAGCCCCCGCCTCGAACCCGACTGTTCTTGAGTTGCTGGACCGAGGCATTCTTCAGCCTGAGGCTGTGGCAAACTTGGCCCACAACTATCTGGCCGCTCCCGGACTCCGGACGCATACTCTCCAGCTGGGTCTTGTGCTGGATGTCGCAGCGGCCGTCCAAGCCTACCCGCTGGCTGCAGCCATATTGGCAAGTTCACTCGTCTCGCCGGAAGTAAAGAGGTCGACGGTTGGCACTGCCATCCTGCTGGCTCGGCCGATGCGGATATAGGACGCCAATAAGTCGGGCGGCTGCGCCGCGATGATCGACCGCCATTTGCGGCCGGCCCCGCACCCGGGAAAGGCGGCGCGTGGATGATCTGGGTTTCTCCGGCGCGCGGGGCGCTCGCAAGTGTGTCGTTCGCAGACGCCGGTCCACGAGGACCCACGCCGTTTCGGGACCACACCCCCACGCAGCGCGAGGTCGGCCACCGAGGCTCGGTGCAGCGGCAGGCCGCGTCGGGCGAGGCGAAGCGGCCATGCCTCATGACGGGCGCCTGAACGTTTATTCAGTCTTATTCGCGCATAACTACACCATTCGACTTATATCTCACCATTCAGCGCGCGTTTAGTTTTAGCGGAATAGAGTGAGCGTCAACGGAGAGCGTGAAATGCCGAAAGACATTGGCCCTGATCGTCCGATCTGGCCTCCGGTGCCGGAGCCTGCAGACCCGCTGCCCGCCCCGAAAGCCGCGATGTGAATCCGCGCACAGCGTCGAGCACCGCATTGCGCTTTCATCATCGTCATTCACCGTGGAGGGTGACCATCATGTCGGACGCTCACCAGCAACTCGTCGAAGCGCTCCGGACCATCATCTCCGAGGGGGCCGATCCTTGGACGCTCGTCGACCACATCATCGAGGACGTCGAGCGCGAAAAGCCAGCGCCGTCCGGCCTGTCTCGGGAAGAGGTTCCCGGCCCCTACGCGCCGAACGCTTGGTCGATGTATACGGGATCGTCCCACTGATCGGCCGATGACGGCCGCGTCAGTCTCTGGCACTTGGCCCGCGATCGGTTGCGGGCGACCTGGGTCCCCTCACTGCGCCTGTGACGTTCGTCACGGAAGCTGCCCCGCATTCGCCGCATGAGCCTCCTAACGACGGAGACACTCATGCGACGTCCAACGCAATCCCGACCGCAGCGCGCGACCGTCATCCTCGCTGCCGTGGCCATCTCATTGGCGGCAGCGCTCGCGATCGTCTCGCACGCGAAGGCGCGCAACGATGCCGGTACGACATTCCTGGATTGGAATACCATCCGGACCGTGGTGTGAGGCGCCGGTCCTAAGGCCCTGCCACACTTCGTTTCGCTTGGTCCGTCCGATTTTGTGAGCGTTCCGCCTCCTCTCGGTGCGGGCGACATCGAACGCGGTGGCCAGCCGCTCTGGGCCAGGCGCGATTTCATGCTGCGACCGCGCCGGTGGTGGGTGAGCGCTCCCTCGCGCCCCCGGTTCCGCCGACTGGTCGGGCACGGCGGGCGCAATGCCGAGCACCGTGCCGGACCTGCACCTCGTCGCCGTCATGATCGGACAGGCCGCCCGACGCGCCACAGGTCCACAACAGCCTCGAAAGCGCCCCGACAGAGGGCTCCCATGAAGGGCGTTTCGGATTGGGGACGAGCGCGGGCTCCCCGTTCGGCTAATCGACCTCACCCGGATCTCGTGACGCGAGGCGAGAGCTTCCGCAGAATCTGACGCACATGCGCGCGGATGGCGGCGCTCCGGTCCCCCTCGGATGGAGACCTAGCGCTCAGGAGGGGCTCGGCATCGTGCAGCAAAATCTGCTGTGGTCCGATGTCCGCCAGCGACATTGCGTACCTCCGATGCGCATCAGCGCGTCAAGTCTCGTCGCCGCCAGACTACGATCGTGCGAAACCGTGCAAAAACATCATTTCCTGATTTCATGCGGAAAGAGACGACTCATCGCGCCTGAGTTGCGATCGCACCTACGGAATTAGACCGGTCGCACAAGCGTTTGTCTCTGATACGTCCCGTATCGGCCACTCCGAGCTTAACATAGTTAGTTTCAGAGGCCGTTTGACTGGCGCCCTTTCCCCGAAAATGACCAACCTTTTCATCAAGAAGCTCGAGTTGCGCGCCCAGCTTTCCGACCGCGATCGCCGAGCCCTTGAGCAAGCGACGGCGAAGGTCGTGCAGGTCGATGCCCATCGCGACCTGATCTCTCAAGGGGATGCACCCGAGCACGCATTCATCGTTCTCGATGGTTTCGCCTGCCGCTACAAGCTGTTGCCGGACGGTGGACGCTCGATCGTCGCCTATCTGATCCCCGGCGACGGCTGCGATCTGCATGCCTCCATCCTGAACCAGATGGTCCACTCGATCGGCACCCTGACTCCGTGCCGTGTGGCAGCAATCCCGTATCGGACCATCAAGGCGTTGGCCGCCTATCATCCGAATATCTACCAAGCGCTCTGGTGGTCGGTGCTCGTGGACGAGGCGATCCTGCAGGAATGGCTTGTCGGCGTCGGAAGGCGTTCCGCGGACAAGCAGGTGGCGCACTTCCTCTGTGAGATGATGGTGCGCCTCGAAGTTGTCGGCATCATCCAGGGCAACAGCTACAATCTGCCCATCACGCAATCGGAACTGGCCGATACGGCCGGGATTTCGCATGTCCATGTCAACCGGGTGCTGCAGAATCTGCGACATGCAGGCCTGATCGACCAGAAATGGCGAAAACTTCACATCCCCGATATCCGCGCTCTCAAGGATTTTGCGGGTTTCGCGCCGGATTACCTGCACCTACGCCCGAATATCAGCCGGGAAGGGTTCATCGAGCCCCTGACGGATATAGCGAAGGCGCAATTGGGCGAGCCGTGAGGCTGCGCGGCCGCCTGCAGAGCACCGGATGCGCGAATGGCCCCGCCATCCCATCGACATCGACATCGAGGACGTGCGCCATGGGCGGGCGGGCATGGTGAGAGGCGGGCCGAGTCCTCGTTCCGGTCCGGCTGCGACCCCGCTGTCGCCTCGGCAGTCGACACCTGTCGCCTTGGCGGCAGAGGGTAAATCGGAGCACGAGAAGGCCCCCTGGCCGGGGCGAGGTTCGGGGCGCCTGCACCTCCGCACACAGTGACCTGCCGCGAGGAAGCATTGACCGCTCGAGGGCGCAATGCTCAGCGCCAGAGTGAACGTCGTCGGCATCGGAATCATTGTAGTTATTATCGTTCCAGTCTATAGTTTAAATATCTGCGCCCAACCTCGGTACTGTGCTTGTCTTCGGTAAAGGCGGCGCTAGATCGCCGTCCGATGGACAAGATCAAGCCGACGTATCTCTACAGACTTCGGTTGCTGGAAGCAGGGGCACGCTTCTATGCACCGCAGAATACGAACCGCTATCTCGAGAAGCGGGGGCTGATCCGCCGGACCGGCCGCCTTCACCATGACGGGCGATCGTTCGAGTACGAGATCACGGATTCCGGCCGTGACGCGCTTCTCCAAGGCTGAGGGAGGGCGCCGGAAGCGGGCGTTCCTCAGTGGGGGCGTGCGGGAAGAGGCATCGCTGCCGGATTCCCCTTTCCTTCACCGGATGTCCCGGATTCGCACCGGAACCTCATTGCGGCGAGCAAGCAGGAGGGTCGCAAGTGTCAGAACGGGCTCACGGCTCGGGCACGATCTGGAGCAGCCGATTCATCGATGAGGACGAACGACAAGAAAAACTCCACGAACTGTCTACAAATGCACTTGTATTTTCCTCTCTCTGATTTGAGTGTCCAAGTTTCCAGCGGGGGAGGAAGCCGTGGAAGAAAGTACCTCGACAGCGGAGACGAACCACATTCAGCTCCTCGGCGCTCTCGTATCCGCTTACGTGTCGAACAACTCGATTCGAGCCGCGGACCTGCCCGAGTTGATTGTCACGCTACACCGGACGCTCAGCAGCCTGGGCCGATCCCCGGGCGCGGCCGAGGAGCAGGCCGGACGGTCGACCCCCGCTCAGATCCGCAAGTCGATCACACGGGACGCGCTGATCAGCTTCATCGACCATAAGCCCTACAAGTCGCTGAAACGGCACCTCACGAAGCACGGGCTCGATCCGGAGGGCTACCGTGAGCGCTACGGCTTGCCCGCGGACTACCCGATGGTGGCGGCCTCCTATTCGGAGAAGCGCTCCGTCCTGGCCAAGGCGACGGGCCTCGGCCGGCATGCTCACCTGCCCGATCCAGCGCCGACACCCGTTGCATCCGGCAGGCCGAAGGGCCGCGCAGGCTCTCGCAGCAAGACCGATGTCGCCAGAGCGGCCGAGTCAATGCCGCTGCCGGGCAATGCGACGGCCGGCGGTCGCGGCCCGAGACACGACTGAGCCCGCCACGACGTGAGGGGATCGCCGGGCGGGCTCAGATGAGGGCAACCTGCGAAGGTCCCTCATTGGTATGATGGCATACCAAGCACCAGAAGCAAGAAGCCCCGCGCGCCGTGAGCTGCGGGGCCAAGCGGACGTTCCAGGGTGCGATGGCCCCGCCGGCGCCGATCGGGGTGACCGAGAGCCGACGAGGCCGTGTCGGGCTTGAGACCGGTCTCAGAGAGTCTCGACCTCGCGACAGCCAACAACCTTAGCAAAAGTGAAGTGCGAGATGCACGAAAGCGCTCGTGCCAAGGCATTTTGCGAGGCTTTCGCCGCTCAAGCTTGCACAATCAACTCGTCGATGCGCTATGCACCAGACGAATTTATCGGATGCTAGAGCCTCGCCATGCAGGTTCTCCTTGTCGCAATTGGCAGTCATGGCGACGTCCTGCCGTTCATCGCGCTGGGAACCGAACTGAAGCGCCGGGGCCACGCCGTCTTGCTGGCTGCACCGGCACCGTTCGCGGACATGGCGGATCGGGCGCAGCTCGCCTTCCACGGTCTCGGAACGCAGGCCGAGTACGATGGCTTCGTCGCTGAACCGAACCTCTGGCATCCCCGCCGCGGCGTCAGGGTCACGTTCGGCTTCGTCTCCGCACTGACGGAGCCCGTCTATCGCTGGATTGCCGCGAAGTGGCGGCCCGGCGAAGGGATCGTGGCCGCGTCGACGCTGAGCCTGGGTGCGCGGGTCGCACAGGACAAGCTCGGGCTTCCCCTCGTCACCGTCCACGTCATGCCGGTGCTGGTGGAAAGCCGCCATGCCCCACCCATCCTGCCCGGCCTTCCCTTGCCTTCCTTTCTGTCCGCCCGGTTGCGGCACTGGATCGGCCGCGGCGCCGACACCTACGTGATCGGTCCTGCCGCCCTGCCGGGTCTCAACGCCTTCCGCGCGAAACTGGAGCTGCCGCCGGTGCGCCGCCTGCGCCATTGGTGGAACAGCCCCCTTCGGGTGCTCCTCGGCTTCCCGGAATGGTATGCCGAGCCGCAGCCCGATTGGCCTCGGCAGGCCGTGCAGGTCGGCTTTCCGCTCGCCGATCGCTGCGGCGACGTGGATGAGCTCACCCCGACGCTCGCCGCGTTCCTGAAGGCGGGCGATCCACCGGTCGTGTTCACCTACGGCTCGGCCATGCGGCAGGGACAGTCCTTCTTTGACGCGGCCGTCCGGATCTGCCGACGGATGGGCCGGCGCGGCATCCTCCTGACCCCACAGGACGGGCAGGTCCCGGCGGACCTGCCGCCCCAGATCCTGCACGCCGCCTACGCTCCACTCAGCCAGTTGCTGCCGCACTGTGTCGCCCTCGTCCATCACGGCGGGATCGGCACGGTGGCGCAGGCGCTCGCGGCCGGCATTCCGCAATTGGTTGTCCCGGTGGCTTTCGACCATTTCGACGAAGGTCAGCGCCTTCGGCGCCTCGGCGTCGGCTCGGTCCTGAGCAGGCACCGCTTCACCCCGTCGCGCGCCGTCGCGAAGATCGAACGGCTGTTGGGCAATCCCGACGTGACGCGCGCTTGCGCGATGGCGCGGGCGCGCATGCTGGCCGAGAACGGGGTGCGCACCGCTTGCGACGCCATCGAGGACTTGCGGGCCGTCGCAACGCGCTCGAGCGGGGCGGCCTAGATCCGTCTGGCGTTCGCGACCCTGGGTGCCGCGGCACGCCGAGCCCGGCTCGGGTCCACAGATCGGCGCGCCGGGAGCGGAACGTGCCGGCGTTCGGTCAAGCGGAAAGCCAGATGATCATCATGGCGACGATGATGAGCGACGCGAGCACGAGCCCGCCGATCAGCATTCCGCGGACGTGCCGGTCCGAGCGAAGGTCCTTCATCGCGTCTCCGCCCGCGCCGGCAGGATCGCCCGGCGCATCCTCTGCCTCTTCAACGGATCGGTGACCGTCGGATGCGGACGGGCGACGTGCGCCCGCTCGTGCGCTCGCACAGGCCCGGCGAGATCCAGTCGGCTCCCCTCTCCGGACGTGGGCTGTGCCATCCCGGAATCGGCTCTGCCTTCACGGCTGCGCCTCGCTCAACCCGCTGATCCTCGCGCGCAGCGCCGTCACGGCCTCATCGGCGCCCTGCAGGAAGCCCTCGGCATATCGTTCGGCAGCCTCGCTCATTGCGCGCTGGCCGAGCGCCTCCACCGATCGGGCCAAGGTCTGCACGAGGGTCTCGGAGAATGCCACGTCGCTTCGTCCGGCGAGCAGCATCTCGGTCATGCCTCGCGCCTCGATGTCGGCCACGCAGGCATGGCCGTCGGCAATGCCGCGCTCGCGGTACTCCTCATGCGTCATCGCCGCTCTGCGCTCCCGCCATGCTCGCATCGAGCCGCTAAACGAACGCGACACCGACCTCTGATCCGCGCCGCCAGACGACGGTCACGACCCGCGCCTTGCGTACTCCGAACGCGAGTTGGAAGCGATCCGGCAGCAACCCGATCGCGCCGAAGGCCAATTTCGCTCCGGTCTCCGACTGGTCGACGACGGTGCAGGCAACCTGCCGGCCGTTCGCGAACGTGACCGTCCCGGCCATGTTGGCTGTCGTGCGGACGGAACGACGTCTCTCTTGGCCGGTGAACGACATCCGGTTTGCTCTCAGATCGGTATGACCGGGCCATTGGTACAGGGCCGCACGTTGAGGATCGGTTGCACGTGCAGGTCTCCACCCCGCGGCGGCCTTGCGCCCGCGGCCCCGCGGATCGGCCATCGGCGGAAAATCGTCGGTCGCGCAGACCGAGACGATGTCGGCTGCGCGTTGACGGGATTCGGGGCGCAGCCCCTGCGTGCAGCGATCGCGAATGCGGTCGCGGATGCGGTCGGCCTGCGCCTGCGCGAACTGCCCCTGCGCCGGGACGCGCTGAAGGAGGGCGCGATTTGAGGGCGCCGAGCGCGATGCGGGCGGCGGATCGCCCGTGATCGCGTCCGGCGGCGCCCTCTCCCTCACGCCCGCCGCGGGCCGTGGCTGCCGATGTCGAGGGCGCGCAGGCGGGCCAGGAGGGCGTGGGTCTCGGACAGGGTGGCGTACAGGGCGTCCCGTTCCTGGCACACCGAGACGATGAGGCGCCGCGTCCGAGCCACCTCGGTATTGGCCTTCCGGACCGAGAGGGGCGGGGGCCGGCGCGCGGGGCCGCCGAGGCCGAGGACCTCCGCGAACGGGACCTCCATCAGGAAGCGCCCGCGCGTATCCGCGATCTCGAAGGCGTGGCGCAGGAGGGCGGCCCGGCTCGTCCCGCCCCGCAGCAGGTCGGCGGCGATCGTCTCGATCCCCCGCCAGACGTCGAGATAGGCCTCCTCCAGAGTGTCGAACGGCACGCCCTCCGCGTCCCATTCCAGACCCTCGGGCGTCCGCAGATGGAAGTGGTAGCAGGGCATACGGCGACCTCGGCTTGCCACCGCCGACGAGGCGGTCGATCGCGTTCGGACCGGCGGCGACACCCCGCGCCCGGCGGCACGAACATCCGCCACGGCTCCGCCGGCCCGCATTCACACAAGTGAAGTTCCCGGAGCTTCGGGCCGCCTAGTCTGGCCTCGGCGCGTCAGGGAGGCAGGCATGCCGCAGCACCTCATCCGCAAGCTGGAGCGGTTCACGCGCCTGTCCTACGAGGACAAGGGGGCGCTCAACGAGGCCGCGAGCCGCAAGGTTCGGCACTTCGCGGCCCACCAGGACATCGTCCGCGAAGGCGACCGGCCGGAGCACGTCAACCTGATCCTCGACGGCTGGGCCTGCCGCTACAAGACGCTGGAGGATGGGCGCCGGCAGATCATCTCGTTCTTCCTGCCCGGCGACCTCTGCGACCCGCACATCTTCGTCCTGCGCGAGATGGACCACTCGATCGGGACCATCACCCAGGTCCGCCTCGCAGAGATCTCCCGGGACTCCATCCTCGACCTCACCGAGCGGCATCCCCGGATCACCCGGGCGCTCTGGTGGGAGATGCTGGTCACGGCCGCCGTGCAGCGGGAATGGACGGTCAACATCGGCCAGCGCGCCGGGCTTGAGCGGGTCGGGCACCTCTTGTGCGAGCTGTTCATCCGCCTGCGCTCGGTCGGGCTGACGGAGGGGGACAGTTGCCTCCTGCCGATCACCCAGGTCGATCTCGGCGAGGCGACGGGCCTGACGAACGTGCACGTCAACCGCGTGCTGCAGGAATTGCGCGGCAACGGGCTCATCATCCTCAAGGGCCGGCAGCTGACGATTCCCGATCTCGAGGCGCTGCAGCGCGTGTCCCTGTTCAGCGCGAACTACCTGCATCTCGACCACGAGGGCCGCCACCTCGACGCCAACGGGTCCGTGCAGCCGCCGACCTGACGACCCGAGGGAGGGCGAGCCATGCCCGAGCCGCAGCCCGATCCGAACCGCGAGCGCCGCCGCCTCGCCTGGCTGCAGCGCGAGCACGAGCACCTCGTCCAGGCCACGCGCCATCTGGCCGACTGGACCCGGCGAGTCGCCGACCAGCGGATCGTCGTCGAGGACATGCGGGCGAGAGGCTACGATACCGGGCTCGCCGAGGCCCTCCTGGAGACGATGCAGCGCACGCTGGCGGAGGGCCGCCGGCACCGGCAGATCATTCTGGACGCGCTGGCAAGAACCTCGCGGCCCTGAGGGACGCCCTGCGCGAGCCTCCCTCCCGCGCGAGGCTCCCTCCCGCGCGAGGCTCCCTCGCGCCCGGCCCCTTCACGCAGGTTATGGCGGGACGCCGCGCTCCGGTGCACGATCGTGGGATCGCTGGCCGCGATCCGAGGCGCCGGCGACTGAGAGACCTGCGCGCTCCCGCCTGGATCCAGCGGAGAGCCCCATGCATCGCGCCGCCTTCGACGCTGTCGCCCGCGGGAGGATCGCGGCGGGCGCGACCGGCGATGGCCGGACCTCTCCTGCGCGCGCCCAGAGCCCGGCCGTTCGCGCGGCCGCGCCGTGACCCCGATCGTCACGATCGCCGCCTCCGCCGGCGGGCTCGCCCCGCTCCTGCGCATCATCGGGGCCCTGCCGGCCGGCTGCCGCGCCTCCATCTTCGTCGTCCAGCACATCGGCGCCCACCCCAGCATCCTCCCCGAGATCCTGAGCCGTTCGGGCCGGCTGGCCGCCGCCTTCGGGCGGGACGGGGAGGAACCGGAGCCCGGGCGCGTCTACGTCGCCCCCCCGGACCATCACATGCGCCTGGAGCGCGGCCGCGTCCGCCTCGACCAGGGGCCGAAGGTGAAGCATTGCCGCCCGGCAGCCGACCCCCTGTTCACCTCGGCGGCCGAAGCCTATGGCGAGCGGGTCGTCGGAATCGTCTTGAGCGGATGGGACAGCGACGGGTCCGAGGGATTGCGCGCCATCAAGGCGCATGGCGGCACAACCTTCGTGGAGCATCCCGACGAGGCCAAGGTCCCCGGGATGCCCCTCTCCGCCATCGCCGCCGACCATCCAGACGCCTGCCTCGGCGTCGATGCGCTGGCCGAGCGCGTCGCCACCCTCTGCGCGGAGCCTTGACCCTCTGCGCGGAGCCTTGACCCTCTGCGCGGAGCCTTGACCCTCTGCGCGGAGCCTTGACCCTCTGCGCGGAGCCGTGCGCGGGCGCGTGAGAGCGCGAAGCCCGGCGAAAGGGGCGGCGGGCGATCCCGTCCCGGTCGGCGCTGATCTTTCGCCCGCCTGCGCGGTTTCCCGGACGGTGACCCCCACCGATCAGGAGATGCCCGTGGATCAGTTCCCGAAGCCCCCCTATCCGGAACAGCAGCAGGCGATGCCGGGCTCGACCGCCGCCATGAACCCGCGGCCGGACCACGGCGAGACGAGCTACCGCGGCTCGGGACGACTCGAGGGCAAGGCGGCGATCATCACCGGCGGCGACAGCGGGATCGGTCGCGCGGTCGCGCTTGCCTTCGCGCGGGAAGGCGCCGACGTCCTGATCTCCTACCTCGACGAGGAGGAGGACGCGCAGGAGACGCGCCGCCTGATCGAGGAGGCGGGCCGCAAGTCGGTGCTGGTGCCGGGCGACATCAAGGCCGCCGCCCATTGCCGGGCGATCGTCGCGAAGGCGGTTGAGGCGTTCGGGCGTCTCGACATCCTCGTGAACAACGCCGCCCACCAAGCGACCTTCAGCGATCCGGAGGAGATCAGCGACGAGGAATGGGAGGTGACCTTCGCCACCAACATCCACGCGATGTTCTACCTCACCAAGGCGGCGCTACCGCACCTCAAGCCGGGCGCGGCGATCATCAACACGACCTCCATCAACGCCGATTCCCCGAGCCCGCAGCTCCTCGCCTACGCCACCACCAAGGGCGCGATCCACAATTACACGGCGGGGCTCGCCCAGATGGTGGCCGGGCAGGGCATCCGGGTGAATTGCGTCGCGCCGGGGCCGGTCTGGACGCCGCTGATCCCCTCGACCATGCCCCCCGAGAAGGTGAAGAGCTTCGGCGGCAACACCCCGCTCGGCCGCGCCGCCCAGCCGCGGGAACTGGCTCCCGCCTACGTGATGCTCGCCTCCGACGAGTCGAGCTACGTCACCGGCGCGACGATCCCGGTGACCGGCGGGCGGCCCTTCCTGTGAGGCGAGGCGGGCCCGTTCGGGCCGAGGATTTCTGATCTGTGATTGAACCGCTGCCGGCTCTGCACGCTTAAGCTGAGAGAGTCAGGGCCGGCGTAGAGGGTGCCCGCGGGGCATGGTGCAGATTTTTCGTCCGGGCGCCGACTCGGTCGCCCGCGTCGTGCTCGCCTCGATGGCGGTCGTGCCGGTCTTGGCCGTCGGGCTCGCCTATACCCTGTGGCGCTCACCCTACGCGACCGCGCAGAACGTCACCCGCGAGCAGCCCGTGCCCTTCAGCCACGAGCACCATGTCGGCGGCCTCGGGATCGATTGCCGCTACTGCCACACCTCGGTCGAGACCGCGGCCTTCGCCGGAATTCCCCCGACCGAGACCTGCATGAGCTGCCACTCGCAGATCTGGACCAACGCGCCGATGCTCGCCCCGGTCCGCACCAGCCTCGCGGAGGAACGGCCCCTCGTCTGGCGCCGGGTGCACACCCTGCCGGCCTATGTCTACTTCAACCACTCCGTGCACGGAGCCAAGGGCGTCGGCTGCACCACCTGCCACGGGCCGATCCAGACGATGAAGCTCGTCTATCAGGCCGCGCCGCTCACCATGGGCTGGTGCCTCGATTGCCACCGCGACCCGGCTCCGCACCTGCGCCCGCACGAGGCGGTGTTCGACGTCGGCTGGCAGGCGCCCGCAGACCAGGAGAGGGTGGGCCGGCGCCTCGCGGAGGAACGCCACATCCGCTCGCCCGAGCGGCTCAGCGAGTGCTCGATATGCCACCGCTGAGCTCCCCCTCCCGCCGCGAGGCGCTCCGCCTCCTCGGCTCCGGCCTGACGCTGGCCCTCGGCGCCTGCGCCAAGCCCTCCGAGGAGATCGTTCCCTACGTCCGCGCTCCGGAGGAGCTCCTGCCGGGCGTGCCCCTGCGCTACGCGACGACGCTGCCCCTGAGCGGCTGGGGCCGGGGCGTGCAGGCCATCGCCGTCGACGGGCGGCCGATCAAGATCGAGGGCAACCCGCTCCATCCGGCAAGCCGCGGCGCGACGGACGTGTTCGCCGAGGCCGCGATCCTCGACCTCTACGATCCGGACCGCTCCCGAACCGTCACCGAGCGGGTGAACGGCATCGCCTCCTGGGAGATGTTCGTGCGGGCCTGGCGCGCCCCGCTCGCGAAGGTCCGGGGGCAGGGCGGGCGCGGCCTCCATCTGCTGACCGGCCGCGTCACCTCGCCGACCCTGGCGCGCCAGATCGCGGGCCTGCGCGCCGCGCTGCCGGAGGCGGTCTGGCACGTCCACGAGCCGGTCGATGAGGCGTCCGCCGCCCGCGGCGCGAACCTCGCCTTCGGGCGCCCGCTCCGGGCGCTGCCGCATCTCGACCGCGCCGAGGCCATCCTCTGCGTCGGCGCCGACCCGCTCGGGCCGGGACCCGACCAGATCCGGTTCGCCGCGGCCTTTGCCGAGCGCCGCCGCGACCCCGCCCGGTTCGGCCGGCTCTACGTCGCGGAGGCCGCCCCGACGCTCACCGGCATCAAGGCCGACCATCGCCGGGCCCTCCACCCGCGCGACTGGGCGGGCCTCCTCGTCCAGGTGGCGAACGGCCTCGGCGCCGGCCTGCCCGCGCCGGGTCTCGGCGCGGAGGCGCTCCGCTTCGCCGAGGCGGCCGCCGCGGACCTCAAGGCCCATCCGGGCCGCGCCCTGGTGCTGGCGGGTCCCGCCCTGCCGCCCGAGCTTCACGCCCTCGCGCACTGGATCAACGGGCGCCTGAGGGCGCCGGTCGATCTCATCGCCCCGCCGGACGGGGCCGACGCGCCGCCCTCGGACCTCGCGGGCCTCTGTGCGGCCCTGGATGCCGGCACGGTCGAGGCCCTCGTCATCCTCGACGCCAACCCGGTGCTCACCGCGCCGGCCGATCTGGAGATCGGGCGGCGGCTCGAACGGGCACGCTTCAGCGTCCATGCGGGCCTGCACGGCGACGAGACGGCGGGGGCCACGCACTGGCACCTGCCTCTCACCCACGCCCTCGAGAGCTGGTCGGACCTGCGCGCCACCGACGGCACGGCGAGCCTCGTCCAGCCGCTGGTCCGGCCGCTCTACGGCGGGCGCTCCGTGCACGAGGTGCTGGCGCTCCTCGGCGGCGAGGAGGCCGCCTCGGGCCACGACCTCGTGCGACAAACCTGGCGGGCGGCCTGGCGGGCGGCCTCGGGGGAGGGCGGGGATTTCGAGACCCGCTGGCGCCGCTGCCTGCACGACGGGATCGTGGCCGGCACCGCGGCTTTCCCGGCTGCGGCGCCCGAGCCGCGCCTTCCCGACCTGCCGGCGGGACCGGCCGCGGGCTTCGCGGTCGAGATCCGTCCGGACCCATGTCTCTGGGACGGGCGCCTCGCCAACACTGCGTGGCTTCAGGAATGCCCGAAGCCGGTCTCGAAGCAGGTCTGGGGCAACGCGCTGGCGCTCTCGCGGGGGGAGGCGGCCCGGCGCGGCGTGAGCGCCGGCGACGTGGTCCGCCTCTCCGCGGGCGGCCGCGCGGTCGAGGTGACGGTCGCGATCGAATCCGGCGTCGCGGAGGGTGTCGGCGCCCTCACCCTCGGCTACGGCCGGGAGCGCGCGGGCGCCATCGGCGACGGGATCGGCGCGAACGCCTACCCCCTCGTCTCGGCGGCCTCTCCCTGGCTCGCGACAGGCGTCGAGATGGTCCCGGCCGGGCGGCGGGCGGAGGTGCTGCGCACCCAGAACGACGTCCGGATCGAGGGCGAGACGCGCAAGCTCTTCCGGCAGATCGACCTCGCCGAGCTGGCGCGGGCCGAGCCGAAGGGGATCGGCGCCGACCAGCCGAGCCTGCTCGCCCCCTGGCAGGGGGACGCGGACGGGCATGCCTGGGGCATGGTGATCGACACGGCGGCCTGCATCGGCTGCAATGCCTGCGTGGTGGCCTGCCAGTCCGAGAACAACGTGCCGGTGGTGGGTCCCGAGGAGATCGCCCGCGGCCGCATGATGCACTGGCTGCGGGTCGACCTCTACGATTCCGGCACCCCGGAGGCGCCGAGGGCGGGCTTCCAGCCCGTGCCCTGCATGCATTGCGAGCACGCCCCCTGCGAGCCCGTCTGCCCCGTCGCCGCCTCGGTGCATGACGGCGAGGGTCTGAACCTCCAAGTCTACAACCGGTGCGTCGGGACCCGCTTCTGCCAGGCGAATTGTCCCTACAAGGTCCGCCGCTTCAACTTCTTCGGCTACGCCGACGGCCAGGAATACGCCCATCTCGGCGCCGAGCCGGTGCGGGCGCAACGCAACCCCAACGTCACGGTGCGCGCCCGCGGCGTCATGGAGAAATGCACCTACTGCGTGCAGCGGATCGCGACGGAGCGGCAGGCGGCCGAGCGCGACGGCCGGCCGATGGGCGCGGTCTCGACCGCCTGCCAATCCGCCTGCCCGACGCGGGCGATCCGCTTCGGCGACCTCAACCGGGCCGACGACGGGGTCGCCGCGCTCCGCCGGGATCCCCGCCACTACGCGCTCCTGGAGGAACTCAACACGCGGCCCCGCACCACCTACCTCGCCGACCTGCGCGCGCCGAACCCGGACCTCGCGGAGGACCGCTCGTGAGCGCCCGGCCGCACGCGCAGGCGCATGCCTGGATCGACGCCGACCGCCTCGGCTACGGCGCGATCACGGCGGCGGTCGCCGACCCGATCCAGAAGCGCGGCCCCGGCCGGGCCTGGATGATCGCGATCATCGTCGCCCTGCCTCTGGCGGTGATCACCTTGATCGCGATCGGCGCGGTGCTCACGGTCGGGATCGGCCTGTCGGGGGTCAACACCACCGTCGTCTGGGGCGTCTCGATCGCCAACTACGTCTGGTGGATCGGCATCGGCAACGCCGGCACGCTGATCTCCTCGATGCTGCTCCTGACCCGCCAGCGCTGGCGCGCCTCGATCAACCGCTTCGCCGAGGCGATGACCCTGCTCGCGGCCGCGATCGCCGGCCTGTTCCCGATCATCCATCTCGGCCGGCCGCTCTACGCCTACTGGCTCGCCCCCTACCCGAACACGATGGACCTCTGGCCGCAATGGCGTTCGGCCCTCGTCTGGGATTTCTGGGCGATCCTCAGCTACCTCCTGTTCTCGGGGATCTTCTGGTTCACCGGCCTCCTGCCCGACCTCGCCACCCTGCGCGACCGGGCCGAGACGCAGGCAGGCCGGATGGTCTACGGGGCGCTGGCGCTCGGCTGGCGCAACTCCGCCCGGCACTGGCAGGTCTTCGAGACCTTCCACAAGACCATGGCGGCGCTCGCCGTGCCGCTCGTCTGCTCGGTCCACTCGATCGTCGGCCTCGACTTCGCCGCGAGCCTGATGCCCGGCTGGCAGGAGAGCCTGTTCCCGCCCTATTTCGTCGTGGGCGCCATGTATTCGGGCTTCGCCATGGTGGTGGTGCTCGCGATCATCATCCGCTGGGGCCTCGACCTTCGGGCGATGATCACGCCCGCGCATTTCGACGCGATGGCGAAGGTGATGCTCTTTGCCAGCATCGTGATGACCTTCTCCTACGCCACCGAGTGGTTCATGGCGTGGTACGGCGGCGAGCACGCCGATCGCACGGTCGTCGGCTATTTCTTCACGGGCGATTACCGCTGGCTCTACGCGGCTCTTCTGGCCTGCAACTGCCTCGTGCCGCAGGCGCTCTGGTTCCGGTCGGTGCGGGGTAACCTGTGGCTGCTCGCGGCCATCGCGATCCTGATCAATGTCGGGATGTGGCTGGAGCGCATCCTGATCGTCTGGAACACGCTCTCGCACGGCTACGCGATCAGCCTGTGGCGGACCTACCACGTCAGCCTCTACGACCTCGTCATCCTGTTCGGGCCGCTCGGCCTGTTCGGGCTCGGCTTCCTGGTGCTGGCGCGCCTCCTGCCCATCGTCTCGATGCACGAGGTCCGTCAGGTCAGCCATGCGGAGGGCGCCACATGAGCCGGCCCCTGCTCGCCGAATTCGAGACGCCGGAGGCGCTGGTCCGCGCCCTGCGGCTCGCCCGCGCCGACGGGCACCGGGCCATCGACGCCTTCACGCCCTTCGCGATCGAGGAACTCTCGGCCGCCTTCGACCCGCCCCGCCTGCCGGTGCGGCCGATCATGGCCCTCGCCGGTTTCGGGTCGGCGGCCGCGATGTACGCCCTGCAATGGTACAGCGCGGTCCACGCCTACCCGCTGAACTCGGGCGGGCGCCCGCTCCATTCCTGGCCGGTCTTCCTGCTGGTGCCCTTCGAGGTGGGCGTGCTCTGCGCCGCGATCGCGGGATTGGCCGCGATGCTCCGGGCCTGCGGCCTGCCGCGCCTCCATCACCCGCTCTTCGCCATGCCCCGCTTCGAGCGCGCCAGCCAGGACCGCTTCTTTCTCCTCGTCGCCCCGCACGGCGAACCGGACCCGCTGCGCCGGACCCTGGAGGAGGCGGGCGCGCGCCTCGTGTCGGAGGTGCACGCATGAGGGCGCCCGCTCCCCCGATACGCCTCGCCCTCGCGGCCGGCCTCGCCCTCGGCCTCGCCGCCTGCGACGACCTCTCGATGCGCCAGCAGAAGCGCTACGAGGTCTACGGCCGGGCCGCGCTCTTCCCCGACGGCGCCGAGGCTCGCACCCCCCCCGACGGCGCGGTCGCGATCGGCGCGCTCGACCGGGAGGCGGCGCTTCGCGATCCACCCGCCGTCGATGCCGCCCTGCTGCAGCGGGGCCGGCAGCGCTACGAGGCGATCTGCACGCCCTGCCACGGGCTGACGGGCCACGGCGACGGCATGATCGTGCGGCGGGGCTTCCCGGCGCCCCCCTCCTTCCAAGAGGAGCGCCTGCGCGCCGCGCCTGCCCGCTACGTCGTCGACGTCATCACCAGGGGCTACGGCGTGATGTATCCCTACGCCGCCCGCGTCGCGCCGCGCGACCGCTGGGCCATCGCCGCCTATATCCGTGCGCTCCAGCTCGCACAGGGCGCCCGCGTCGCCGAGATCCCGGGCCTCGCGGAGACGCTGCCGTGACGGAGGCCCTCGCCCGCGGCTGGCTCGTCGCCTGGATCGCCTGGAGCGCGATTCCCGTCGGCAGCCTCGTGCTCGTCCTGATCCACGTCGTGACGGGCGGGCGTTGGGGCGAGATCCTGGCCCCCGCCCTGCGGCCCGCGATCGCTGTGGTGCCACTCGCGGCCCTCGCCTTCCTCGGCGTGGCCTCGGGCCTGCCCGCGGACTACCCCTGGGCGACGGGGGAGGGGGCGGCGAAGGCCGACGTGATGCGGCTCTACCTCGACCCGGCCCTGTTCCTTCTGCGGGCGGGCGTGGCCCTCGCGGGATGGTCGCTGCTGGCCCTCCTCTGGCTGACCGGCCGCTGCGGCAAGCTCGCGGCCGGCCTCGGCCTCGCCTTCTACGGGCTGACGATCAGCTTGGTGGCCGTCGACTGGATCCTCTCCGTCGAGCCGGGCTTCAATTCCTCCGCCTTCGCGTCGGAGATCGCGCTGCACCAGATCCTCGCGGCGCTCGCCTGGGCGGCGATCCTCAGCCCGCCGGGCCTCGGCGAGCGGGGCGCATCGGACCTCGCCGGCCTCATCCTCGCGAGCCTCCTCGGCGTCCTCTACATGGCCCTGATGTCCTACATCGTGGCGTGGTACGGCGATCTGCCGCCGAAGGCCGCGTGGTACCTGAAGCGCGGGGAGGGCGCCTGGGGCGCGGTGCTCGCCGCGGCGCTCCTCATCGGCGGGCTGATCCCCTTCGGAATGCTGCTGTTCTCGGCCGTGCGGCGGAGCGCGGCGACGTTGCGCGTCGTCGGCCTCCTCGTCCTCGTGGGGCTCGCGCTGCACCTCGCCTGGTACGTCCTGCCGGCCTACGGCGCCGGCGCGGGCCTCGCGGCGGCCATGGGCCTGGCGTGCCTCGCCCTCCTGGCCATCGCCTCCGCCGCCTTCCTGCGGATGCTCCGGCGCCGCGAAGCGGGGAGGGCGCGCCATGCCTGAGGCGGCGCGGGGACAGCTCCACACCGGGGTCCACGACGACGTGGTCGGGCACGCCCCGCCCGGCACCGCGGCGCCGGGCACCATCGCCATCCGCCCGATCCTGATCACCGGCGCCTGCATCGTGGCCTTCACGGCGGCGACGCTCGGCGGCCTCCATCTCTACTACCGGACCGAGATCAAGGGTCCGCTCCAGCAGGCCCCGCGCGACTTCCCCGAGCCGCGCCTCCAGGCGAGCCCGGCGCGCGATCTCGCGCGGATGCTGGCGGAGGAGCGAGCGCGCCTCGAAGGCTACGGCTGGGTCGATCGGGGGCGGGGCATCGCCCGCATCCCGGTCAGCGAGGCGATGCGGCTCCTGGCGGAGAAGGGCGAGGCCGCCTACGCCGCGCCTGTGCAGCCCGAGGTGACGCCCGTGCCCGGCAGCCGCGGCGGCGCGCGGGCCGCGTCCGAACCGCCTGCTGGCGGAGGGGGCCGCTGATGTTCTCCTGGCTCATGCCGGAGCAGGCCTCGGTCCAGGCGCCGCGCGTCGACGCGATCTTCCTCGGGCTGACCGCGATCTCGGCCATCATCGTGCTCCTCGTCGTGGGCCTCCTCGTCACCTTCTCGATCCGCTTCCGCCGCGGCTCGAAGGCGAACCGGGACGAATTGCCGAGCCTCGTCTCGCGCGAGTTCGAGATCGGCTGGACGGTCGCGACGCTGTTCGTGTTCGTCTTCATCTTCTGGTGGGCGGCCTCGGCCGAGATCGGAGCCTTCGTCGCGCCGAAGGACGCGATCGAGGTCCACGTCGTCGCCAAGCAGTGGATGTGGAAGACCCAGAGTTCGAACGGCGCCCGCGAGATCAACGAGCTGCACGTGCCGGTCGGCGCGCCGGTGCGCCTCATCCTGACCTCGCAGGACGTGATCCACTCCTTCTACGTGCCCGCCTTCCGGCTGAAGCGAGACGCCCTGCCCGACCAGCAGACGGAGACGTGGTTCAAGGCCACCAAGACCGGCACCTTCCACCTGCTCTGCACCGAATATTGCGGCACCGACCACGCCCGCATGCTCGGCCGCATCATCGTCCTGGAACCGGAGGATTACGCCCGCTGGCTCTCGGCGCAGCCCGAGGGGGACGACCTCGCGCACCAGGGCGAGCGGCTCTTCACGGCGCGCGGCTGCGCCGGCTGCCACGCGCCGGGCTCGGCCGTGCACGCGCCCGACCTCGCGGGCATCTGGGGCCGCGAGGTGCAGCTCGCCGGCGGGCGCACCGTGACCGCCGACGGCGCCTACATCCGCGACTCGATCCTGCAGCCGAAGCGGGACGTGGTGGCCGGCTACGAGCCGATCATGCCGAGCTACGCCGGCCTCCTCTCCGACGGAGAGATCCAGGAGCTGACGGCCTATATCCGCGCCCTCGGGTCGGGGCCGCGGGCGAGCCGCAGGCTGGGCGAACCGCCCCTCTCCTCCCGGGTCCCCGGAGGCCCCGAGGAGCGCAGCCCGGCCATGGTGCCGGGCGCGCCCGTCGCCGACACGCCGACGCCGGCCGGCCCCCCGACCCGACGTTGAGCCACCCGAGACAGGACGAGAGCCAGGACGTGACCCCATGACAGCGGACGTCGCCGAGAGTCCCACCGCCCTGGCCGACCGGGGAGAGCTCGCCCTCGACCTGCCGGAGAGCTACCTCGCGGCCGGCTACACGCTCAGATCCTGGCTCACCTCCACCGACCACAAGCGGATCGCGATCCTCTACGCGATCTCGATCACGCTGTTCTTCTTCATCGGGGGTGCGGCCGCGACGATCGTGCGCCTGGAGCTGTTCACGCCGAAGGCCGACGTCGTCGGGGCCGACACCTACAACAAGCTCTTCACGCTGCACGGCGTGGTCATGGTGTGGTTCTTCCTGATCCCGTCGATCCCGACCACGCTCGGCAACTTCCTGCTGCCGCTGATGATCGGCGCGCGGGACATGGCCTTCCCCAAGCTCAACCTCGCGAGCTGGTACCTCAACATCGCCGGCGGGATCCTCACCGCATCGGCCATGCTGGCGGGCGGCATCGACACGGGCTGGACCTTCTACGTGCCCTACTCGACCGTGTTCTCGAACACGGCCGTCTCGCTGGGCGTGCTCGGCGTGTTCGTCTCGGGCTTCTCGACGATCGCCACGGGCGTCAACTTCATCGCCACGACCCACACCCTGCGGGCGCCCGGCATGACCTGGTTCAAGCTGCCGCTCTTCGTGTGGGCGATGTACACGACGAGCCTGATCTTCGTGCTCGCGACCCCGGTCCTGGCGGTGACGCTGCTTCTCGTCCTCGCCGAGCGCCTGTTCGGCCTGCCGATCTTCGATCCGGCGCGCGGCGGCGACCCGATCCTGTTCCAGCACCTGTTCTGGTTCTACTCGCACCCGGCGGTCTACATCATGATCCTGCCCGCGATGGGCGTGATCTCGGAGGTGATCACCTGCTTCGCGCGGCGGCGGATCTTCGGCTACACCTTCATGGTCTACGCGCTGGTGGCGATCGCGGTGATCGGCTTCTTCACCTGGGGCCACCACATGTTCACCTCGGGCATGTCGCCCTTCGCGGCGCTCGTCTTCTCGTTCCTGTCCTTCATCGTGGCGGTGCCGTCCGCCATCAAGGTCTTCAACTGGACCGCCACGCTCTACCGCGGCCAGATCGGCTTCGAATCGCCGATGCTCTACGCCCTTGGCTTCGTCGGCCTGTTCACGGTCGGCGGGCTGACGGGCCTGTTCCTCGCCTCGATCCCGATCGACGTCCATGTGCAGGACACCTACTTCGTCGTCGCGCATTTCCACTACATCATGGTCGGCGCCTCCGTGTCGGCCTATTTCGCCGGCCTGCATTTCTGGTGGCCGAAGGTGACGGGGCGGATGTACCCGGAGACCTGGGCGAAGTTCGCCGCGATCCTGATGTTCTTCGGCTTCAACCTGACCTTCTTCCCGCAATTCATCGCGGGCTACCTCGGCATGCCGCGGCGCTACCACGTCTACCCGCCGGAATTTCAGGTCTGGAACGTGCTCTCCTCCTCGGGCGCCGCGGTGCTCGCGGCCGCCTACCTGATGCCGCTCGGCTACCTGACCTGGTCGGTCTTCTTCGGGGAGCGGGCCCGCAACGACCCGTGGAACGCCTCGGGCCTCGAGTGGCGCACGACCTCGCCGCCACCGCGCGAGAACTTCCTCGGAAAGCCCGAGGTGCTGGCCATGCCCTACAATTACCACCCGGAGGGCGCCCCGCCGATCAAGGACCAGCCCCGCATCCCGGCGCAGGGTTCGCTGACGTGAGCGGCGCCGAGAAGCTCCTGCGCGAGCCCTGGGACGGGCTGGGCCTCTCCGATGAGCGCGCGCTCGCCCGCCAGCGCGCGGGGGCGACCTTCGGGATCTGGATCTTCCTCGCGAGCGAGGTGCTGTTCTTCGGGGCGATCTTCCTCGCCTACGCCGTGATGCGCCTGGAGCACGCGGCCGCCTTCGCCGCCGCCGGACGGGAAACCAACATCGTCTACGGCACGCTCAACAGCGCGATCCTGCTGACGAGCGCCCTCTGCGCGGCGGTCGCCTCGAAGAGCGCCGATCATCGGGATCTGAGGCGCACGACGCTCGGGTGCCTGGCTGCCACCGCGGCGCTCGGCCTCGCCTTCCTGGCGGTGAAGGGCCTCGAATACGGGGAGGATCTCGGCAAGCATCTGGTCCCCGGCGACTCCTTCCCGCTGCATGAGCCGGGCGCGCAGCTCTTCTTCGCCCTCTACTGGTTCGCCACCGGACTCCACGGCATCCATCTCTCGATCGGGATCGGGCTCCTGGCGCGGCTGCTCTGGAAGGGGTGGCGCGATCCCGAATTCCTGCCGGGAAACCCGCAGGTCGAGGTGGGCCTGCTCTACTGGGGCCTCGTCGACATCGTGTGGATCTTTCTCTTCCCTCTGCTCTACCTGCCGGGACGCTCGGGATGAGCGCGGGCGGGCCAACCTCCACCGCCCGGCTCTGGCGCAGCGCGCTGCCGGTCTGGGCCGGCCTGATCGCGCTCCTCGCGCTCAGCCTGATCGCCGCCTACGCACCGCTCGGCGCGTGGACGGTTGCGGTCAATCTCGGGCTCGCGGCGATGCAGGCCGCGCTCGTCGCCGTGCTGTTCATGCGCCTCGACGAAGCGGGGCCGCTGGTGCGCCTGACCGCGGCCGCGGGCCTGTTCTGGCTCATGATCCTGTTCACGCTCACCCTTGCCGACGTCCTGAGCCGCCTCGCCAACGCCTGACAGGATGGGCGGGACCCGCCACCACTTCGGCGCAAAGTGCTCTAGGATCGGCATCGGGGCGCCGACCGCAGGACGAACGAGGCCATGCCGTACGCAACCGGGAGCGCCGCTCCCCGATGACGCTAGCCCTCGGCCCGGCCACCCTGATCGTGGCCGCGCTGTCGCTCGCGGCGCTGCCGGGCCCAGCCCGGTCCGAACCCGCGCCCGAGCGCTTCAGCGCCACCTACGGCCTGCGCTTCCTCGGCCTGCCGGTCGGGCAGGCGACGCTCACCCTCGACAAGGGTCCCGAAGCCGGAGGCTATGGCCTCGACCTGACGGCCTCCCTCCAGGGTCTCGTCGGCTTCTTCGTCGACGGCACGGGCCGGGCGCGCGCCTCCGGACGGCTCGGGCCGGGAGGCGCCGTGCCGGCCGATTTCTCGGTCGAGAGCCAATATGCCGGCAAGCCGATCCGGGTCGCGATGCGCCTCTCGCGCGGCGCGGTGACGAGCCTGTCGCTCGAGCCGGAGCCGACACCGCGGCCGGACCGGGTCCCGCTCGCGCCGAAGGACCGGACGGGGATCGTCGATCCGCTGAGCGCGCTCGCCGTGCCCGCCGGCTCCGCGCCGCTCGATCCCGCCCTCTGCGAGCGGCGGATCCCGGTCTTCGACGGGGCCACGCGGGCCGACCTCGTCCTGTCGCCGGGTGCGCTGGCCGAGGTGACGGAGGGGCCCTATCGCGGACCCGCGCTCGAGTGCCGGGTCCGCTGGGTGCCGATCGCCGGTCACCGGGCGAACGGCCCGACCGTCCGCCGCATGGCCGAGAACGACGAGATGCGCGTGCGCCTCGCGCCGATCCCGGGCGGCGGCCTCCTCCTGCCTCTGTCGATCAGTGTCGCCACGGGCTGGGGAGAGGTGCGAATCGACGCGACGGCCTGGGGGCGGAACAAGACCGCGCGGAGCGCATCCGCGGAGGCCGGGCGGACGTCGGTCCGCGTGAGCCTGCCGCGGGTCCGGTAGGGATCAGGCCTCCACGGCCTGCCACACCCCGCGCAGGAGGGTGACGAGGTCGGGCAGGCAGCGGTCGATCTCGGCCGGCTTCTGCCAGACGGGAGCGTAGGCGTAGGAGGGCGGGATCAGCGCCTCGCCGTAGCCCGTCGTGAACACCACCGACACGTTGCGCTCCCGCAGGATGTCGGCGACGGGATAGCTCATCTCACCCCGCAGGTTGATGTCGAGAAGCGCCGCGTCGAGGGGCCGCGAGCGGGCGAGGTTCTCCGCCTCGGACAGGGTCCCCACGGGACCGATCACCTCCGCGCCGTGGGCAGAGAGCGCCCGCGCCACGTCGTCGGCCAGGAAGTACTCGTCCTCGACCACGAGCACGCGGCAGCGCGCCAGATCTCCGGAGCCGGGGGACACGGGCATCGGGCACTCCTCGGTACGCGAACCTCACAATGATAGCGTGCATTAGCCTCGGGAAGGTCGTAGCTATGTCCGCGACGACCGTCGGCAAGGGAACGAGGCGCAGCCGGCCGCGCAGGCGTGGGATGGGTCAGGTCAGGGAGGCAGCGCTGGACTCCGAGGACGCGCATCTGCGCCTGAGCCTGGACCGGGCGAATGCCAGAGCCGAGGCGGCCGAGACCCGGCTGGCCGAGGCCGAGTGGCGCTGCGCCGAACTTCAGCACCAGTTGCACAACATGCTCGCGGTGGTGCGCTCGGTGGCGCGCCGCTCGGCCGACACGAGCGAGAGCGTCGAGGATTACGCGATGCACCTCGACGGGCGTCTGAGCGCCCTCGGCCGGGTCCAAGGCGCCATGGCCGTCGATCCGCACTTGCGCCTCGATCTGCACTCCCTGGTCTCGGACGAGTTGCTCTCCTTCCACGCCAAGGAGGGGGAGCAGGTGCAGATCTCCGGTCCGCAGATCCTGTTGCAGGCGCGGGCGGCGGGCACCCTCGGCCTCGCCTTCAACGAACTCGCGACCAATACGGTGAAGTTCGGGGCGTTGATGAGCCCGGAAGGCCGTATCACCGTCTCCTGGCACCGGATCGAGGGTCCCGAGCCCCGTCTCGTCATCGACTGGACGGAGCGCGGCGGGCCGCCGGTCTCGGCCCCGGCGCGCCTGGGCTTCGGGCGGACCCTGTTCGAGCGCGTGCTGCCCTACGAGCTCAGGGCGGAATGCGCCCTCGAATTCGAGCCCCCGGGCGTGCGCTGCCGGATCGACCTGCCGCTCACCGCGCGCATAGCGGCCGAGCCGCGCGCCTGAAGCGGGCAGAGGCTGCCCGCGGCCTCCGCGAAGGCCCGGACCGGGCGGAAGCGCGTCCGTGACCTGCTTCACAGTTGGCGGTCCCTGAAACGGTTGCCCCTCTCTTCAGCCGCGGAGAACGGAGCCGTCGCGGACGGCGGCAGCTCTCGTCGGCGGCACCACGCGACACGCGATCTCGGAAAGGGTTGACCATGGCTACGATCCCCGGAACCAACAACGGCGAGAACCTCTACGGCACCGACTACGCGGACACGATCGACGCCAAGGGCGGGAACGACACCGTTCACGCCATGGGCGGCGACGACACCGTCCGTGGCGGTGCGGGCGACGACAAGCTCTACGGCGACGCCGGCAACGACAGGATCTACGGCGAGGCGGGCGACGACCGGATCGAGGGCGGGGCCGGCAACGACTGGCTCGACGACGGCGACGGCAAGGACGTGATCCACGGCGGATCCGGCAGCGACATGATCTACGGCGGCAAGGGCGCCGACGACTTCTACTTCCACAAGGGCGACACCGGCTACGCCAAGACCGCCGGCGTCGACCAGATCCACGATTTCGGGGCGACCGACAAGATCTACCTGGAGGGGAACTACAAGTACGCGGCCGACGCCGATCACCTCAAGGTCGGCGAGTACGGCATCTCGGGCAGCGGCACCGACTGGCACGTGAGCTACAACAGCGGCGACGGCGGCGTGCACGACATCCACGTCACGGGCGACAACCCGCACGGGCAGGTCGCGTTCTTCTGATCCCACCGGCCCTCCGGGGTCGCTCGTCCCGACATCTGCCGGCCGCGCCTCCTCCGGGACGCGCGGCCGCTCTCGTCCAGCCCGCCGCGCATCGCTCCGGCCGCGCGGCGGGCTGAGCCGTGTCTCGCGCCCATTTCGGGGCTCATCGGTTCAGGGCAGGCAACTCCATACTGAAGCTGTGCGCGAGAGCGGGTTTGCCGGCGCGCAGGACGCGGAAGGTGGCGGTGTAGACCCCGGGCGGGAAGCCCGCCTCCGGACGCTTGCGCCCGACGAAGACCAGCGACTGCGCTCGCGGCCGCGCGAGCGGCGCCTCCTCGCTCTGCGCGATCGGGCGGCCGTCCGGCCCGCTGAGCACGAGGCTCTGAACGTCGCCCGCATCGAGACCGATCGCGCGCACGAAGGCGACGAGAGCCGGCCCGGCCGGCCCGGCGGCCCCGACCGTTCCGCTCTCGATCACCTCCATCCGGACCGGGCCGCTGGAGAAGCCGGCATTGAGCACCGTGCCGGCCCGATAGGCGAGTCCCTCGCGCAGCGCCGGTTCCCAGAGGCTGTCCGCCGAAGGCCCCGCCGCCGGGCTGCAGCCCCCGGAGCCAGTCTCCGGCGCGAACGGATCGACCGTGCGGCCGGCGCGGCGGAGGGTGAGGTGCAGATGCGGGAACTCGCTCGCGCCCGAGAGCCCGACCCGCCCGAGGCGCTGGCCGGCCTCGACCGTGTCGCCGGGGCGAACCGTCAGGCTGCCGCGGGCGAGATGGCAGTACTGGGTCTCGTAGCCGCCGGCATGGCCGATCACGAGGCCGTTGCCGCACTCGACACCCGCGACCGCCCCAAGGCCGGTCTCCCGGACGGAGACGTCGGGCGCGTCGTCGCGGGTTCGCAGCACGCGCCCGGCTGCCGCGGCGAGCACCGTGCCGGCGGGTCCGGCCTCCTGCGCCAGCGTCGGCAGGCGGAAATCCGTGCCGTCGTGGCCGTCGTAGGTCCGGCTGCCGCAAGTGTAGTCGCGGGCGCCGGATCCGGGATCGCGGTCGACGTAATGCTGGACGAAGCAGGTGACGCCGGGCTCGCAGGCAAGCGGCAGGCGCAGCCGGAAGTCCTCGGATCGGGCCGAGGAGGGCCAGAGAGCGAGGCCGAGGACAGGCAGGACGAAGAGAGGCAGAGGGAAGGGGGGTAGGGAGGAAGGGGGAAGGGCGGTGCGCACCCGCGTCATGGCCGCCTCCGCGCGGGTTCGGCACCGGCGGCATCGTCATCGAGACGACCGGCGACGGATCAACGCGAGCGTGGCCGGGCGGTTCGGCACCGGGAGAGGAGGGGGAGGAAGCGTGCGGTTCCGGCGCGACGGGCATCGCCCGGACCCGGGCATCGGACGGGTCGTCCCGTCCGCGCTCAGTTCAGGTAGGTCTGGATCCAGGTCGGGGAGAGCAACTCGCCCTCGTCTGTCACGATCCAGGGCTCGACGCCGGGTGCGGACAAGCTCTCGGCGGCAGCGGCGATGGCATCGCGCAGGCTGCCGAAGCGCTTCGGGCGGCCCGCGGCCGGGGTCGGCGCGACGTGCCAGATCCTCAGGTCGGCGGGGCGGTCGAGGGCCTCGATCTCCATGCTGGCCTCCCGTCGTTCAGGGCCGCCCCGAGGCGGCGTTGGCGCGGCTGCGCTCGGCGAGCCGGAGGTCGAGTTCGCGCAGGATCTGAGCCTTGGCGCGGAGGGCGTGGGAGCGTCGCATGGCATCCTCCCGGAGGGTTCGACGGGTGCCCGCGCTAGCGGCGGGCGGGCTGGGTGCGGATCGCGGCGGGCCGCGGCAGCGAGGCGCGCACCGGGATCGCGATGGTGGCGTAGGTGCCGGTGCGGGGATCGAGGACGACGAGGGTCATGGGAGCCTCCTGCTGCTGTGTCCCCAGTCTCGCGCCGTTCAGGGGCGCCGACTGTGAGGCGCATCACGCAGGGCCGGCCGCCCTCTCTGCGGGGACCGAGCGTGATCCGCGTCAGGGAAGGCGGCGCCCGGAGGTCTACCAAGGACGCCTGTCCCGACTTGCCCAAGGGAGCGTCCACGATGAAGCCCCTCTCCCCCGACGTCTCCGCCGCGC
>NZ_SMNT01000059.1 GCF_004348265.1 Methylobacterium segetis | reverse complement strand
GAGCCGCGCGCCCTCGTTCACCAGGGCATCGAGGCAGCGCTCCAGGATCTCGTCGTCGGAGACCGCCCGGCGATGGATCCCGGCGTGATCGGCGGCGAGGCGTACCGCCTCGTCCCGCTCGGGCGACGCGACGGCGCGGTCGGCGAGGCCGAGCCCAGCCGTCGCCAGCCCGAATCCGTCGAGCACGCGGGCGAGTTGCGCGGGGCTCGCCCCGTCGAGGATGAGGCGGTCGGCCTCGCGCCGCAGGCGGGCGAGCATCCTCGGCCCGATGAAGCCGCCCGGGCGCGTCGCCACGGCGACCCGGCCGAGGCTGCGCCCGAGAGCCATCGCCGTCGCGAGCACGTCCGGCGCGGTGGCGCGGCCGCGCATGATTTCGAGAAGGCGGTCACCGGGGGCCGAACCGCCGGCCCGGAGCCCGACGATCCGCTCCGGGTGCGCGCTTCCCGCGGCGAGCGCGTCGAGGTCGGGTTCGGCGCCGGTCAGGGCGACGATCGCATCCGGTCCCGCGAGGGCGTCGAGCCGGGCCATCGGCCCATCCGCGGGGGCGACGACGAGATCGCAGGCGCCGACGGTCTCGGAGGTCGCCGTCTCGCCCAGGACGACCGGCAGACCCGCGCTGGAGAAAACCTCCGCCAGGTCCGCGGCACCGGCCAGGAGGGCGACGCGCCGGACCGGACGCTTCGGCGTGGCCGCCGGCAGATCCGGGATCTTGCCCGCCTCGCGCTCGGCGAAGAAGGCGTGGCGCTGGGCGATCGACGGCTCGCCCATCATCAGGGCGAAGAAGGTCCGCTCCTCGAAGGCGAGCCCCTCCGCGAAGGGCAGCGTGCCCGCCGCCTCCACGCAGGCGATGCAGGCCTGGGGCGCCTCGAAGCCGCGGTAGCGCCGCGCCGCCGCCTCCCGGGCCGCGGCGAACAGGCCGACGCGGCCGGGCTCCAGCCGCGCGTCGCTGTCGCGGATGCGGCGCGGCCCCCGTTCCTCCGCGATGACCCGCTCCGCGAAGGCGATCGCCTCCGCCTCCAGCCGGTCTTCCGCGGCGAGCGCGTCGACGAGGCCGAGATCGAGGGCCGTCCGCCCGTCGATCGGATCGCCGGAGACGATCATGTCGAGGGCCTTCTCGGTGCCGATCAGGCGGGGCAGGCGCTGCGTCCCGCCGGCGCCGGGCACGAGGCCGAGCTTCACCTCCGGCTGGCCGAGGCGGGCGGAGGGCGTCGCGATCCGGTAATGGCAGGCGAGCGCGAGTTCGAGGCCGCCGCCCAGCGCCATCCCGTGGATCGCGGCGACGACCGGCTTCTGCGTGTCCTCCACGCGGTCGAGGAGCGCGCCGAGGCCGATCCCCTGCCAGGGCCGCCCGAACTCGGTGATGTCCGCCCCTCCGCAGAACATCCGGCCCGCGCCGATCACCACGATCGCGCCGACCTCCAGGTCTTCTCCGGCGGCCGTGATCGCGTCGCGGATACCGAGGCGCAGGGCCTCCGAGAGGGCGTTCACCGGCGGCGAGGCCAGGGTGAGGATCGCGATCGCCCCGGCGCGCCGCAGGTCGGTGACGCTCTTCCGGCTTCCTGGGCTGTTTGGGCTTCCCATGGCGGCTCCATCCGGTTCTCCGGCCTGCCCCTAGCATGGGACGGGCCGGAGGCGGAGGCGCCGGGGCTGCGGGCCCGGAGGGAGATGGGTCCTATTGTGGGTCGCAATCCATGCCGTTGCGCCGTGCGTTGGCGATGCAGTCGCTCTTGTTGACGTACGCCTCAGTGGAAGCGCCTACGGGCTCGCCGTTGCGGGCCGTCCGGCGCCAGCGCCACTGGCCGCTGGACTGGTAAATCTCCCAGGTGTCGCCGTTGCTGCCGCGGCAGGTGCTCATGCGGTTCGTCTCCGATTATTACCCTAGGTTAATATCGCAACTCTAGAGATACGCGCGCTTGCTGTCCAGCCACTCGAGTCTCGCCGCTCTTGCGGCCTCGCCCCGTCCGCGGTTGCGCCCTCTGCCGCCGGCTCGCTATGGCATGCCAGATCGATGCGCCCCCGGCCGGACCGGCGCGGGGGCAGGCCGTACGGAGACGCGATGACAGCGACGACGAAGCCGCAGCGATCCGGGCCACTCGCGGGCGTGCGGGTGGTGGAACTCGCCCACATCATGGCGGGGCCCGTCTGCGGGCTGATGCTCGGCGACATGGGTGCCGAGGTGATCAAGGTCGAGAAGATCGAGGGCGGCGACGACACCCGCCGCTCGGTGCCGCCCGCGATCGAGGGCGAGAGCGCCGCCTACATGATGATGAACCGCGGCAAGCGCGGCATCGCCCTCGACCTGAAGAGCGAGGACGGCAAGACGATCCTGCGCCGGCTCCTCGCGGAGGCGGACGTGCTCATCGAGAATTACCGGGCCGGCACGATGGAGCGGCTCGGCCTCGGCTACGAGACGCTGAAGGCGGAGTTCCCGGGGCTGATCTACTGCTCGCTGTCCGGCTTCGGTCGCTCCGGGCCGTATGCCGAGCGGGCGGGCTTCGACCTCGTGGCGCAGGGCATGAGCGGGCTCATGAGCATCACCGGCGAGGGGCCGGGCCGGCCGCCCATGAAATGCGGGCCGCCGGTCACCGACATCACCGCCGGCATCCTCGCCGGCATGGGCGTGCTCGCGGCCTACGCGCACAAGCTGAAGACTGGCGAGGGGCAGGTCGTCGACACCTCGCTGTTCGAGGCCGGCATCACGCTGACCTACTGGCAATCGGCGATCAGCATGGCGACGGGCTCGGCGCCGGGGCCGATGGGCTCGGCCCACCCGCTCAACGCCCCCTACGAGGCGTTCGAGACGGCGGATGGCTGGATCACGATCGGCGCGGCGAACCAGACGAACTGGCTGAGGCTTCTGGCCGTTCTCGGGGCCGAGGACCTCGCCGACGACCCGCGCTTCGCGCAGAACCGCGACCGGATGGCCAACCGCGAGGCGCTGGCCGCGGCCCTCGGCCCCCATTTCCGCACCGCGCCCTCGGTGGATTGGCTCGCCCGGCTTGAGGCCGGCGGCGTGCCGGCCGGCCCCGTCCTCGACGTCGCGGCGATGCATCGCGATCCGCAGACGCTCGCCCGCGAGATGGTGGTCGAGGTCGACCACGCCCGCGCCGGGCGGATGCAGACGCTCGGCCTGCCGGTGAAGTTTTCCGGCACGCCCGGGCGCGTGCACGGGCCGGCGCCGCTCCTGGGCGAGCACAGCCGCGCGATCCTGGCCGAGGCGGGCTACGACGCGGCCGCGATCGACGACCTGTTCGCGCGCGGCGTCGTGCGCGAGACGCAGGCGTGATAGGCCGGACGGGACAAGCAGCGACGGACACCGCGCGCGCCGTACGGGCGCGCGGGCGCCAGCCAGGGACCGCACGATGACGACCGACCCGACGTCCCCCACCGAGGAACTCCTGTTCACGAAGGACGAGGCCGGCATCGCCCGCATCGTCCTCAACCGGCCGCAGGCGCGCAACGCGCTCACCTTCGGCATGTACGAGGGGCTGATCACCCTGTGCGGGCAGATCGCGGAGGATTCCTCGGTCAAGGCGGTGATCGTGGCGGGTGCGGGCGAGAAGGCTTTCGCCGCGGGCACCGACATCGCGCAGTTCCGGGGCTTCAAGACGCCCGAGGACGCGCTCGGCTACGAGCGCTTCATGGACCGGGTGCTCGGCACCCTGGAGCGCCTGCGCGTGCCGACGATCGCCGCCGTCGCGGGTGCGTGCACGGGCGGCGGCGCCGCCATCGCCGCGGCCTGCGACCTGCGGATCGCGACCCAGGACGCCCGCTTCGGCTTCCCGATCGCGCGGACCCTCGGCAATTGCCTGTCGCAGGGCAACCTCAAGCGCCTCTCGGCCCTGATCGGCCCGGCGCGTGTGAAGGACATCCTGTTCACCGCCCGCCTCGTCGGAGCGGACGAGGCGCTCTCGGTCGGCCTCGTCAGCGAGGTGGTGGCCGATGCCGAGGCGCTGCAGGCCCGCGCGGCGGAACTCGCGACGCTGCTCGCCGGCCATGCCCCGCTGACGCTCCAGGCCACCAAGGAGGGCCTGCGCCGCCTGCAGGAGGGCGATACGGGCACGGGCGAGGACCTGATCCTGCAATGCTACATGAGCCAGGATTTCCGCGAGGGGATGGAAGCCTTCCTCGCCAAGCGCCCGCCGCACTGGAGCGGGCGGTAAGGCCGCGAACGCAAACGGCCCGGACCATCCGGTCCGGGCCGCTCGCGCGAAGCGTTCTGCCTGCGCCCGCTACCGCGTCGTCGGCAGCAGGGTATTGGGCAGCCACATGGCGATGCCGGGGACGAGGCACAGGATCAGGATCGCCACCGCCATCAGGATCACGAAGGGCAGCGTGCCCCAGATGATGTCCGAGAGCGGGATGTCGGGGGCGATGTTCTTGATCACGAAGATGTTGAGGCCCACCGGCGGGTGGATCAGCCCCATCTCCATGGTGATCGTCATCACGACGCCGAACCAGACGAGGTCGAACCCGGCGGCCTTGAGGGGCGGCAGGATGATCGGCGCCGTCATCAGGATGATCGAGACCGGCGGCAGGAAGAATCCGAGGCCGATCACGAGGAGCAGGATCGTGACGAGGAGGAGCCAGGGCGAGAGCTGCATGGCGACGATCGCCGCCGCCGCCGCCTGGCTGATGTGAAGGTAGCTCATCACGTAGGCGTAGAGGAGCGACATGCCGATGATCAGCATCAGCATCGTCGATTCCCGGAGCGTCGCCGTGAGGATCGGGCTGACATCCTTCGGGCGCCAGACGCCGTAGATCACCGCGATCAGGGCGAGCGCGAGCAGGCCGCCGAGGCCGGCCGTCTCGGAGGGCGTGGCGTAGCCGCCGTAGAGCGCCACCATCACGCCGGTGAGCAGGATGACGAAGGGCAGCACCCGCGGCAGCGTCGAGAAGCGCTCCCGCATGCTGTACTTGTCCTCCGCCAGGATCGGCGAGGTGGTGCCGTTGCGCTCATAGGCGACCTTCGCCGCCGCGAATTCCGAGCGGAAGCGGTAGACGGCCCAGGCCGCGAACAGGCCGACGAGGAGCAGGCCCGGCCCGATCCCGGCGAGGAAGAGCCGGCCCAGCGACTGCTCGGCCGCCACCGCGTAGAGGATCATGGTGATCGAGGGTGGCAGCAGGATGCCGAGCGTGCCGCCCGCCGCGATGATCCCGGCCGCGAAGCCCGGCGAGTAGCCGCGCTTGCGCATCTCCGGGATGCCCGCCGAGCCGATGGCCGAGCAGGTGGCCGGGCTCGATCCCGCCATGGCGGCGAACAGCGCGCAGGCGAAGACGTTGGCGATGCCGAGCCCCCCGGGGATGCGGTGCATCCAGGCATGCATCGCCGAGTAGAGATCCTGGCCGGCCTTGGACCGGCCGATCGCCGCCCCCTTCAGGATGAAGAGCGGGATCGACAGGAGGGTGATCGAGGCCATTTCCTCGTAGACGTTCTGCGCCACGGTATCGAGGGAGGAGCCGGGCATGAACGCGACCATGAAGGCGAGCGCCACGAAGCCGAGGGCGAAGGCGATGGGGATGCCCGCGAGCATCACGCTCAGCGTCGCTCCCGCGTAGAGGAAGCCGATTGCCGCGACGCTCATTGGTGCCTCCCCGTGGTCCGCGTGCCCATCACGTCGGGGCCGCTCGGCGTCAGGTCGGGACGGTCCTTCAGGTCCCGGTTGAGATCGGCCCCGAGACCGATCTTGGGCTTGGCCCAGCCGGCCTTGTCGGGGCCGTAGAGGATCGCCTCCGCGATCTGCAGGACGAACTGCACGGAGAGCAGGCTCATGCCCACCGCCATCAGCGAGTACGGGATCCAGAGCGGCGGGCCCCAGGTCGATTGCGAGACCTGCCCGTCGACCCAGGCCTCGTGCAGGAGCGACCAGCTCTTCCAGGCGAAGAACACCACGAAGACGAAGCTGACGATGTCGGCCATCAGCAGGCGGGCCCGGTTCACCCGCGGCGAGAGGAGGCCGGTCAGGGCCTCAATCGCCACGTGGCCGCGTTTGGCCTGGACGGCGGCGGCCGAGAAGAAGGTGGCGCCCACGATCAGGAACACCGCCATCTCGTCCTGCCAGTCGGTCGGCTCGTGCAGGACGTAGCGGATGACCACGCTGTAGCTCAGCACGAGGCAGGCGCAGACGAGCGCGATGCCGCCGAGCAGCATGATCACGTGGTTGACGGATTTCACGCCCCGATCGAGCGTGCCGAGGAGCCCCGGGATGCGGGGCTCCGGGGCGGCGTGGGTCTCGGCGGCGGCCGAGGCCGCATCGAAGGCGTGGCTCATGACACCTGCTCCGCCAGCTTGAGGAGTTCGGCGCAGTTGGCGTTCTTGCCGGCGTAATCCTTCCAGGCCGTCTCGCGGGCGATCTCGCGCCACTTGCCCATAGTCGCCTCGTCGAGGTTCTGGACCTTGGCGCCGGCCTTGGCGAAGACCTCCTCGACCCGGGTGTCGTCGGCCTTGGCGCCCGCCTGACCGAAGGCCTCCAGCTCCTCCCCGACCGACATGATCAGGTCCTGCTGGTCCTTCGGGAGGCCCGAGAACACGATCTTGGACATCATGATCGGCTCGAGCATGAACCAGTAGGAGCGCTCGCGGCCGGAGGTGAGGGCTTTCGCCAGTTCCTCCAGGCGGAACGAGATCAGGCTGGTGGAGGAGGTGATGACCGCGTCGCACGCGCCCGTCTGCATGGCGGCGTAGGACTCGTTCGAGGGGATCGAGAGCGTGGCTGCGCCCGCCTGCTTCATCATCAGGTCCATCTCGCGGGAGCCGCCGCGGACCTTGAGGCCCTTGGCGTCGGCCGGTGCGTAGAGCGGCCGCTCGCGGCTCGCGACGCCGCCCGCCTGCCAGACCCAGGAGACGAGGATGATGCCCTTGGAATCGAGGATCTCGATGAGCTTCCGGCCGACCGGCGCCTTCTTCCAGGCCACGCCCTGCGCGTAGGAGGTCACGAGGGCGGGCATCAGGCCGATGTTCAACTCCGGCACCTCGCCGCCCGCATAGGGCGAGGGGTAGAGCGACATGTCGAGCGCCCCTTTGCGCATCGCGCCGAACTGGGCGTTCGTCTTCATCAGGGAGGAGCCGGGATAGACCTGGACCTCCAGGGCGCCCTTCCCGCGCTCGGCGATCGCGGCGGCGAACTTGCGGCACATGCGGTCGCGGAAATCGCCCTCGTCGATCGTGCCGCCCGGGACTTGATGCGACAGCTTGAGGGTGGTGGCCGCCTGCGCGGCGTTGAGCCCGAACTTGAGGAGGGCGGGCGCTGCGAGGCCCGAGGCGAGGATGTGGCGTCGAGTCAGGGGCATGGCGTCTTTCTCCCGCGGCGCACGCTGGCGGCGCCGATCTTGTGCAGCGCAATATTTATACTGAATGCGCCTTCTGGTATTCAGATGAGACCGTCTTGTATATTTTGTCAACTCCCTTGCATAATAGCGGCGTCCGGAAAATGCTGCCGGCCGGGAGGATACCGCAATGAGCCAGGCCCAGCGCCTCAAACAGACGATCGAGGACGAGATCGTCGACGGCCGCCTGCCGCTCGGTGCCCGCCTCGACGAGGTGCAGCTCGCCGAGCGATTCGGCGTGTCGCGCACGCCGATTCGCGAGGCCCTGATCCAGCTGGCGATGACCGGCCTCGTCGAGACGAAGCCGCGCAAGGGTACGATCGTGAGCGCGCCGGAGCCGCAGCACCTGCTCGCGATGTTCGAGACGATGGCGGAGATCGAGGCCTCCTGCGGCCGCCTCGCGGCCCGCCGCCTCGTGCCCGAGGACGAGGCCGCCCTGAAGGAGGCGCTGGCCGCCTGCGCCCGCGCCGCGGAGGCCGGGGACACGGAGGCGTACTATCAGGAGAACTACGTCTTCCACACGGTGGTCTACCGCGCCTGCCGCAACGAGTTCCTGTGCGAGCAGGCTCGGACGCTCCATCGGCGTCTCGCCCCGTTCCGGCGCCTGCAGCTGCGCGCGCGCCAGCGGCTCACGCAGTCGCTCGCCGAGCACACGGCGATCGTGGAGGCGATCGTCTCGGGCGACGAGGCGCGGGCCGCGGAGGTGCTGCGCGCCCATGTCGTGGTTCAGGGAGACCGCTTCGCCGACCTCGTGGCGAACATGCGCGCGATCAACGCGGCGGCGTGAGCCGGGGCGAGCCCGGCCTCAGCCGTCGGCCTCGCCGTAATTGGCGGCGATGACCTGCTTCTTGCCGCGGATGTGCTCTCGCATGAGCGGCGAGAGGGTCGCGCCGTCGCGGGCGTGGAGCAGCCGGACCATCTGCTCGTGCTCTTGGACCGCCCGCTCCCACTGGTCGGCGGTCTGGTGCGCCTTGTAGCGCGAGCGCTGGATCCGGCCGGACAGGCTCATGTAGATGCCCGACAACGTGACGTTGCGGCTCGCCGTCATGATCGATTCGTGGATGCTGCGGTTGATGCGGAAATATTCCGCCTCGTCCCCCGCCTTCCAGGCGGTGACCATCGCCGCATGCTCGACCTCGATGGCGGCGATCTCCTCGTCGGTGATGCGGCGGCAGGCGAGCTCCGCGGCCGTCGCCTCCAGGCCGGCGATGACCTCGACCATCTCCTCGATCTCGCCCTGCGAGATGCTGGCGACGCGCGCGCCCCGGTTCGGCAGGAGCTCCAGCAGCCCCTCCGTCGCCAGGATCTTGATGGCCTCCCGCAAGGGGGTGCGCGAGATGCCGAAGCGCTCGGTCAGCTCGCCCTCGTTGATCCGGGCGCGCGGCTCCATCTCGCCGGACTGGATGAGCTCTCGCATCCGGTCGGCGACCTCGTCGTGGAGGTAGCGCCGGCTGATGCCGAGACCCGTATCGATTTTATTCATCGGCCAACTGGATCGGAGAACACGGACGGAATCCCACGCTACGTTTAGGCTCGGCTGAAATCAGTGTCGAGGGATCAGAGCGCGATCCAGAACGCGGGCCACATGTTCTGCTTGAATTCCGAGACCGTCGTGGATCTGGTGGCGGCAGCTCGTGCCGTCGGCGACGACGAGGTCGTCCGGGCCGGCCCTGCGGAGCGCCGGGAACAGCGAGAGCTCGGCCATGGCGAGGGACACGTCGATCGTGTCGGCACCGTAGCCGAAGGCGCCCGCCATGCCGCAGCAGCTCGACTCGATGACCCGCAGGTCGAGGCCGGGCACGCGGCGCAGGACGGTCTCGACGGAGCCCATCACGCCGAACGATTTCTGGTGGCAATGGCCGTGCAGATGCGCGACCCGGCCGCCCTGGTCGGCGAGGGGCAGCTCGATGCGTCCGGCGGCGAGGTCGGCGGCGAGAAGCTCCTCGAACAGGACGCTGCTCCGGGCGAGCAGGCCGGCATCCTCGCCCGGCAGGAGGGCGGCGAACTCGTCGCGGAAGGTGAGGAGGCAGGAGGGCTCGAGCCCGACGACGCGCGCGCCGGCCCGGATGTAGGGCAGCAGCGTCTCGAGCGTCCGCCGCGCCTCGGCGCGGGCCCGGTCGGTCTGGCCGGAGGCGAGGTAGGTGCGCCCGCAGCAGAGCGGCCGGCGCCCCCGCGCGGGGAAGACCCGGTGCAGATGGTAGCCCGCGGCGGCGAGCACCCGCTCGGCCGCCTCCAGGTTCTCCCGCTCGAAGGCGCGGTTGAAGGTGTCGCCGAACAGGATGACGTCGCGGAAATCGCCCGTGACGTCCTGCGGGTGGGCGGCCTCGCCGGTCTCGGCCCAGGGCCGGCGCCAGCGCGGCAGGGTGCGCCGGGCCGAGAGGCCGGCGACCCGCTCCGAGAGCCGGGCGAGGGGGCGGTAGCGGTCGCGCAGGTTCAGGAGCGGGGCGAGCTTCGCGGCGATGCCGGCATAGAGCGGCAGGCCGGCGACGAGCCGCTCCTTCAGCGGCAGGCCGTGCCGGGCGTGGTAATGGTGCAGGAACTCGACCTTCATCTTGGCCATGTCGACGCCGGTCGGGCATTCCCGGCGGCAGGCCTTGCAGGAGACGCAGAGATCGAGCGTCCGCTTCATCTCGGGGCTGGTGAAGGCGTCCGCGCCGAGCTGGCCCGAGATCGCGAGCCGCAGGGAGTTCGCCCGGCCACGGGTGAGGTGCTGCTCGTCCCGCGTCGCCCGGTAGGAGGGGCACATGGCGCCGCCCGCGAGCTTCCGGCAGGTGCCGTTGTTGTTGCACATCTCGACCGCGCCGCCGAACCCGCCCCATTCCGACCAGTCGAGGGCGGTCTTCACGGGCTGGCTCACGGAATAGCCCGGCGCGAAGCGCATCAGCGAGCGGTCGTCCATCTTCAGCGGCCGCACGATCTTGCCGGGGTTGAGGCGGTTCTCCGGATCGAAGGAATCCTTGACCGTCTCGAAGGCGCGGGCGAGCCGCGAGCCGAACAGCGGCTCGACATATTCCGAGCGCGAGATGCCGTCGCCGTGCTCGCCCGAGTAGGAGCCCTTGTAGCGGCGCACCAGATCCGAGGTCTCCTCGGCGATGGCGCGCATCGTCGCGACGTCCTCCCCCTCCTTCATGTTGAGGATCGGCCGCACGTGCAGGCAGCCGACGGAGGCGTGCGCGTACCACGTGCCGCGGGTGCCGTGCTTCGTGAAGACCTCGGTGACGGCGTCCGTGTAGTCCGCGAGGTGCTCCAGCGGCACCGCGCAATCCTCGATGAAGGAGACGGGCTTCGCGTCGCCCTTCATCGACATCCTGATGTTGAGGCAGGCCTCGCGCACCTCCCAGACCGACCTCTGCCGGGCGGGCTCGGGTACCTCGACCACCGCGTCGGCGAAGCCGTGGTCGCTCATGCAGGCATCGAGGCGCTTCAGGTCGCGCATCAGCGCGTCGCGGTCGTCCCCGGCGAATTCGGCGAGCAGCAGGCAGTTCGGCTTGCCCCGGGTGATGTCGGCGAGCGTCGTGCGGAAGAGCGGGATGTCGGCGCCGAGGACCAGGACGTTGTTGTCGACGAGCTCGACCGCGACGGGGTTGAGGTCGACGATCGCCTGGGTGGTCTCCATCGCCGCCCGGAAGGAGGGGAAGTGGCAGACACCCATCACCCGGTGCGTCGGCAGCCGCGAGAGCTTCAGCGTGACGGAGGTCGTGGCCGCGAGCGTCCCTTCCGAGCCGACGAGGAGGTGGGCGAGGTTCGGCCGCGCCTCGATCAAGGCATCGAGGTTGTAGCCGCCGACGCGGCGCTGCACCTGCGGGTACATCCGCAGGATCTCGGCGCGCTCGGACTCGGCCAGCGCCAGCATCCGCCGGGCGAGATCCTCGGCCCGGGGACCCCCGTGAGCGCCGCTCGCATCGTTGCCGGTCAGCCCGAAGCCGAAGGGCTCGCCGTCGTGGAACAGCGCCTCCATGCCCACCACGTTGTCGCTCATCTTGCCGAAGCGGAGCGAGCGGGCGCCGCAGGAATTGTTGCCCGCCATGCCGCCGATCGTGCAGCGGGTGGCCGTGGAGGGCTCGACGGGGAAGAACCAGCCGTCCGCCTTCACCCGCGTGTTCAGGCGCTCCAGCACCATGCCGGGCTCGACGGTGATGGTGCCGCCCTCCGCGTCGTAGGCCAGAACCCCGTTGAAGTGGCGCGAGCAATCGACGACGAGGCCGCGCCCGATCGGCTGGCCGTTCTGCGAGGTGCCGCCGCCGCGCAGGATGACCGGCACGTCGTGCTCGGCGGCGATCCCGAGGGTCGCGGCGATGTCGGCGGCGTTCCGGGGAAAGACGACGCCCGCCGGCACGATCTGGTAGATCGAGGCGTCGGTCGCGTAGCGCCCGCGCGTGAAGGCGTCGAAGCGCACCTCGCCCTGCAGGGCCTCGGCGAGACGCCGCGTCAGCCCCGCATCGTTGCGTGCGGCGGCCCTCTGGCTCATCGCCGGCTGAGGCGTCGCTCCCATCCCGTCCTCCCATGGGCGCGCCGGGTTCCGAACCCACGGACCGGCGAGCGTCTTGTCTCTGACTGAATTTGTAATACAAAATTCAATTCGAATGAAGCCCGGGTTCCGAGCCTGGGCAGCGGGCCCGCCCCGGGCTAGGACGGCTCGGCCCTCCGGCGGGCGCATCGACAACCCAACGAGTTTATCGCCGTGACGATCGATCTCTACAGCGACACCCAGACGCGTCCGACGCCGGGCATGCGCGAGGCGATGGCCCGGGCCGTGGTCGGCGACGAGCAGTCGGATTCCGATCCGACGACGCGGGCCCTCTGCGAGCGCGTGGCGGCGCTGCTCGGCCAGGAGGACGGCGTGTTCATGCCCTCGGGCACGATGTGCAACCTGGTTTCGATCCTGGTGCAGACGCAGGCCGGCGACGAGATCATCGTCGACGACCAGTCCCACATCTACAACCCGGAGGCCGCCGGCTCGGCGGCGATCGGCGGCGTCTCGGTGGCGCCGCTGCGGACGCCGGCCGGCATCTACAGCCCGGAGCAGTTCGAGGCCGCGATCCGGACGCCCGCCCGCACGGCCCCGCGCTCGCGCCTCGTCTCGGTGGAGCAGACGACGAGCTTCAGCGGCGGTTCGGTCTGGGATCTCGCCGACATGCGGCGCATCCGCGACATCGCCCACGCGCGGGGGCTGAAGGCCCATATCGACGGGGCGCGCCTGCTGAACGCGGTGGTGGCCACCGGCATCCCGGCGGCCGAGTACGCGGCCGGCTTCGACAGCGTCTGGCTCGACCTCAGCAAGGGCCTCGGCTGCCCGGTCGGCGCGGTGCTCTGCGGCACGAAGGACTTCGTGGTGGAGGCGTGGCGCTGGAAGTACCGGCTCGGCGGTGCCATGCGCCAGTCGGGCGTGCTCGCCGCGGCCGGCCTCTACGCGCTGGACCACCACATCGAGCAGCTCGCCGCCGACAACGCGAACCTGCGCCTGATCCACGAGGCGGTCCGGGACCTGCCGGGGCTCGCCTTCGACCCGACGGCCGGGCAGTCGAACATCCTGGTCTTCTCGGTCGAGGGCCTCGGCATCCCGGCCGCCGCCTTCGCGCAGGCCTGCCTCGCCGAGGACGTCCGGGTGCGGGCGATCGGCACCCACCAGATCCGCGTGACGACCCATCTCGACGTCGACCGGGCCGGCGTGACGCGGGCGGCGGAGGTGATCCGGGCCGCAGCGTTGCGCTTCGCCGACGCGCTTGGCTGAGCCGCGCTCCGCTATCCGCAGCGGCTTGGCAGACGCGGGCGCCGACCGTTAGCCTGCGAGGATCGAACCAACTCCCGCTCGGAGCGTTGAGCGGCCGTCAAGGAGGACACGCAGAATGAAGGCAATCTGGGCAATGGCAGCGGTGGGCCTGACCCTGATGGGGTCGGTGGGCACGGGCTGGGCTCAACCCTACGGCGGCTCGGATTACGGATACCGCGACCGCGACTACGGCTCCAGGGACCGCGATTACGGCGGCCGGGACCGTGACTACGGGTACCGGGACCGCGACGAGGGCTACCGCGATCGCGGGCCGCGCTCCCGCGGCGACTCCGCCTTCAACGAGCGCGAATATCTCCGCTGCAATCCCGACGTCCGGCGCGCCGTCGAGCGCGGCAAGATGGAGTCCGGCCTGCTGCACTGGCAGGTGCACGGGCAGCGCGAAGGCCGCCGCCTGCGCTGCTGACGGGCGCGCCGCAAGCGTCTTCCGCGAAAATCGGGGCGGGAGCGGGCTAGACGCCCGCCTCCGCCCTTCGCATGCGTCCGATCCCGCCGCTCGACGAGGACGGCCGTTTCCCGCGCGAGGCGCCGGCCCGGAAGGGCGGGCCCGCAGGGCTCGGGCGGCGTCTCCCGCGGCCCTCGCCGGCAGGTTCGGGGCACCGAGCCGCCCGGGCCGGAGCCAGGAGCACAGGAGACAGCATGCAGGCCTACCTCGACCTCGAGCAGCGCTTCGCGCGTCTCCACGCCCTCGGCGACGCCTCCGGCATCCTCGGCTGGGACGCGCAGACCCTGATGCCGGACGGCGCGGCCGCGGGGCGGGCCGACCAGCTCGCCGTCCTGAAGGGCCTCGCCCACGATATCCTGACGGCGCCCGAGACCGCCGACCTCCTCGCCGCGGCCGAGGATGCGGGGACGGGCCTCGACCCCTGGCGGCGAGCAAATCTCCGCGAGATGCGGCGCGCCTACCTGCACGCCGTCTCCGTACCGCGCGACGTCGTCGAGGCGAATTCGCGGGCCGTCTCGCGCTCGGAGATGACGTGGCGGCAGGCCCGACAGGATTCGGATTTCGCGTCGCTGGCCCCGGCGCTGGCCGAGGTGCTGCGCCTGCAGCGGGAGATCGGGCGTGCGAAGGGCGAGCGCCTCGGCCTCACGCCGTACGACGCCCTCCTCGACGGGTACGACCCGGGCCTGCGGCAGGGGCGGATCGACCCGCTCTTCGCGCAGCTGCGGGACTTCCTGCCCGGCCTCGTCGCCGAGGCGCGGGCCCGGCAGGCGGCGGAGCCGGCGCCGATTCCCCTCGACGGCCCCTTCCCGGTCGAACGCCAGCGGCAGGTGGGGCTCGCGCTGATGGGGGCGGTGGGGTTCGATTTCACCCGCGGGCGCCTCGACGTCAGCCTGCACCCTTTCTGCGGGGGCGCCACCGACGACGTGCGCATCACCACCCGCTACGACGAGGCCGACGTGACCCGGGCGCTCCTCGGCGTGCTGCACGAGACAGGCCACGCCCTCTACGAGCAGGGCCGCCCGGCGGCGTGGCGCGGCCAGCCCGTGGGCGAGGCGCGCGGCATGAGCCTGCACGAGAGCCAGTCCCTCATCGTCGAGATGCAGGCCTGCCGGTCACGCGCCTTCGCGGGATACCTCGCCCCGCTCCTGCGCGACGCCTTCGGACGGGAGGGGCCGGCCTGGAGCGCGGAGAACCTCTACCGGCTGCACGTCCGGGTCGAGCCCGGCTTCATCCGGGTCGACGCCGACGAGATGACCTACCCGGCCCATATCCTGCTGCGCTACGGCCTGGAGACCGCGATGATCGCGGGCGACCTTACGGTGGCGGACCTGCCCGGCGCCTTCAACGACGGGATGCGCGACCTCCTCGGCCTCCAGGTTCCGAACGACAAGCTCGGCTGCCTGCAGGACATCCACTGGCCGGGCGGAAGCTGGGGCTACTTCCCCACCTACACCCTCGGCGCGATGGCGGCGGCCCAGCTCTTCCAGGCGGCGCAGGCCGCGCAGGACGACCTCGTCCCGGCTCTCGGACGGGGCGACTTCACGCCCCTGCGGACCTGGCTGCGGGCGCGGGTGCACGAGAGGGGGAGCCTCCTCGACACCGACGGCATCCTGGAGGAGGCGACCGGGGCGCCGCTCGGGACGGCGGCCTTCCGGCGGCATCTGGAGCAGCGCTACCTCGGTACGGCCTGAGGGCGAACCTGAGCCGCCCTGCGGCGTTGGGGCCGGGAAGGAGAACCCCGATGTCCCCGATGCGCCCCCTCGCCGCCGGCCTGACGCTGGCCGCCCTGACGATCCTGCCCGCCGCCGCCCAGGCTCCCGCCGAGACCGGGACCGGCGGGGGGCCGGCCTCGACGGTGACGGCGCCCAACACCTCCTCGGTCGGCCGGACGAAGCCGCCGGGTGCCGCCGCGGGCGGGACGACGGCGACGGACCGGACGGAGCGGACGCCGCAGCAGAAGGAGGACGACCGGATCCAGAAGGGGATCTGCATCGGCTGCGCCCCCAAATGAGGGCGGCCCCAGGGGTCCGGTGAGGGAAGAGCCGGGCCGGTCAGGCGCTGAGCTTGCGGGCCTCGCGCTGGATGCGCTCGTTCATGGCGCGCAGGCCCCCGGCCCGCTTCGAGGTGATGTGGTTCCCGAAATCGAGCTGGCGGAAGACGTCGAGCCCGTCGGTGACCGCGATCTCCTCCGGAGACTTGTCGGCGTAGATCGCGATCATCAGGGCGACGAGGCCGCGGGTGATGCTCGAATCGCTCTCGCCCGCCAGGGCGAGGATCGGCTTGGGGCCGGATTCGTCGAGATGCGATTCGAGCCAGACCTGGCTCTCGCAGCCGTGGACCCGGTTCTCCTCCGTGCAATGCTCCGGGCTCAGGCGCGGCATCGCGCGGCCGAGCTCGATCACGTAGGCGTAGCGGTCGTCCCACTCCTCCAGGAACTCGAAATTCTCGATGATGGTCGGTAGGGGCGGAAGCATCGGCGGCCGGTCGAGGGGTTCAGCGTCGGGCGGGATATAGGCGCGCCGCCCGGGGGATGCGAATCGCGGGCGGCGTTCAGGTCGCGTCGTCGACCCGCGGCTCGGGCAGTTGCAGCTCCAGCGGATCGTCCATCGAGGCGGAACCCCGCACGGCGATCTCGGCCTGGGCCGCGTAGGCGGCGATGAGGCGCGGCCCGAGCTTCGGCACGTCCGGCCGCCCGGCCTCCGCCGCCTCCCCGGCGCCCGAGGCGACGGTGAGCCGCACCGGGCCGCCGGCCGCCGCGTCGATGGTGATGGCGATGGTGCAGGCCACCGTCTCGGCGGTGGCGTCGAGGCACTCGGCCACCACCTCGGCGACGATCATGCCGAGGGCGTTGGCGGTGCGGGGCTCGACGAAGCCGGTGCCGCTGCCGCCGACCGTGACGCCGATGCGGCCGGCGCGGCGCAACTGGCCGAGCCCGGAGGCGAGCCGGTGCAGGTAGTCGCGCAGGTCGATCGAGGCGATGTGGGGCGCCTCGTGCAGGTGCTGCTGCACCAGCGCGATCGCCCGGACCCGCTGGCCCAGCGCCTCGAAGCTGCCCCGGCAGGGGTCCGGCGCGGCCCGGCCGTACAGGCCGATCAGGCTGACCATCACCTGCAGGTTGTTGCGGACCCGGTGGTAGACCTCGGCGAGCAGCGCCTCCTTCTCGGAGAGGGCCTGCTCGATATGCTCCTCGGCGTGCTTGCGGTCGGTGATGTCGAAGCAGGAGCCGAGATAGCCGTGGAAGCCGGCATCGTCCTCCAGCGGGCGGCCGGTCTCGAGGAGCCAGCGATAGGAGCCGTCGTGGCGGCGCAGGCGGAACTCGACGGTGAAGGGGCGGCGCTCGGAATAGGCCTCCGCGACGAGGGCGGCGTGGCGGGCGAAATCGTCCGGATGCAGGCCCCGCCGCCAGCCGTCGCCGATCTCCTCCTCGGCGCTGCGCCCGGTGAATTCGAGCCAGCATTCGTTGTGGTGGACCGCCTGACCCTGAGGATCGGCGCGCCACATCATCAGCGGGACGAAATCGGCGAAGCGCCGGAACGCGTCCCCCACCTCGAAGCGGCCGTGGCCCACCCCGGACACTGGTGTTTCCGCTGCCATGATTCTCCCGATTCGCCCTTTGCCCTCGCTGATGTGCGCAATGCAGGCGCCGGTCAACGTGCCGAGCCATGCCCCGTTCCGGCAGGCCCCCGGCACGGAACCGGGACGATCGCCGGAGCGGCGGCTCCGCCCGTCGCCGAGGGCGATGAGCCGCCCCATATGGAGCGGGATGACAGCCCTGGACCCCCTCCTGAAGACCCTCGACGGCCTCGCGGCGACCGACGACCCCGCCGGCGTCGAGCACGCGGACCGCGCCATCTGGGACTACCTGTCGGGCATCGACGGATTGAGCGCCCAGATCCGGGCGGTCGACGCCCTGGCCGAGGCCCTCGAATCCTGGCCCGCAAGCAGCGGCCTCATCCCTGCCATCCGGGATGTGGTGGCGCGCCACCGGGCGCGGCTCTCCGAGCCTTCGGCCTGAGCGGCAGGTACGACCTCGTACGCGGGCGGCGCGCCGTCCGGAATAAAAGCCGGTCTTAGGCTTTTTCAGGTTGACAGCGGCGCGCTCCTCGGGTACAAAACGGGAACACTCCAGAAATGTGACGAGACGGCGGGGACGATGGCGCGGATCGGCCGATACCCGCCCGAGTGTGTCGCGGCCGCCGAGGCGCTGGTGCGCGGCACCGGGCGCAGCCTCATGGTGCTGGCGGGCGAGATCGGCGTCGCTCCGCTCACCCTGCGGCGCTGGAACCGCCGCTTCGGCTGGCGCGCGACGCACGGATCCCAGGCGCACGCATCCCATGCGCAGGGATCCAAGGGGAGCGGATCGAAGGCGCGCGGACACATGCCCGGACCGGCCTGGACGCCGGAGCGGGTCGCGAGCCTCGGCCGCCTCTACCACAACCCGACGATCGACCCGCGCGACCTCGAGGCGGCCCTCTCCCCGAGCCGCTGGGCCGCCCGCGGCTTCCTCCGCTCCCACGGCCTGACGGTGCGCCGCCGCGCCGCCGCGGGCCGGACGATGCGGCGGGAGGCGGACGGCTTCGCCGGCCCGGCCCTGCGGGCGGCGTTGCACGCCCAGGTCGCCCGCCAGATCGTGCGCTTCGACGCGGCTTTGCGCGAGGAGCCGGGCCTGCCCGATTCCGCGCGGGTGCTGCGCGACCTCGGCGGCCTGAAGCGCCTCCTCGACGACCTCGACGCGGCGCCGCCGCAGCGTGACGGAGACGGCCATGCCACGCGCCGACCGGGCTCCGACGCGCAGGATGTCCCCGCCGGCCGGGAGGGAGCGCCCCTCGACCTGCCCGCCCTGCGCGCGGAGATCGCGCGCCGCTATGCGGCTTTCGCAGGCGAGCGGGCTTCTGCCGGCCTTCCTGGAGAGCCTGCCGCCCCGCCTCCTCGCGGCCCTGGCCCGTGACTGGCTGCACCTCGCCCGCGCCGACCAGCTGCCGCCCTGCGGGCCGGACCGCGCAGCTTGGACGACCTGGGCGCTGATCGGCGGCCGCGGCTGCGGCAAGACCCGGGCGGGCGCCGAGTGGGTGAGCGCGCTGGCGATGGGCGATCCCGCCTTCACGTCGGAGCCGGTCGGGCGCATCGCGCTCGTCGGCGAGACCGTCGCGGATGTGCGCGACGTGATGATCGAGGGGCCCTCCGGCCTCCTCGCGCTGCCCGACCGGGGCTCCCGGCCGTGCTGGTCCCCCTCGCGGCGGCGGCTCGAATGGCCGAACGGGGCGGTGGCCCTGGCCTTCTCGGCCGAGGAGCCGGATTCGCTGCGCGGGCCGCAATTCGGGGCCGCGTGGTCGGACGAGATCGCCAAGTGGCGGCACGGCGAGGCCGCCTACGACATGCTGCAATTCGGCCTGCGCCTCGGGCGGCGCCCGCGCGGGCTCGTGACGACCACGCCGCGGCCGATCCCGCTGATCCGGCGGCTCATCGCCGATCCGCGCACGGTCCTGACCCGCGCCCGCACCGCCGACAACGCGGACAACCTCGCCCCCGCCTTCCTGGCGGAGGTGGTGGGTCGCTACGCGGGCACCCGGCTCGGGCGCCAGGAACTCGACGGCGAGTTGATCGAGGACCGGCCGGACGCCCTCTGGACCCGGCCCGGGCTGGAGGCGGCCCGCATCGCCTGCGCCCCCGAGGCGCTGGCGCGGATCGTGGTGGCGGTCGACCCGCCGGCCTCCTCGCGGGCCGGGGCGGATGCCTGCGGGATCGTGGCGGCGGGCGCCCTCGGCGCGAACGCCTACGTGCTGGCCGACGCGACCCTGGCGCGGGCGACGCCCCAGGCCTGGGCCTCGGCGGCGCTCGCCCTCTACCACCGGCTCCAGGCCGACGCCCTCGTCGTCGAGGTGAACCAGGGCGGCGAGATGGCCGAGGCGGTCCTCCGCGAGGTCGACCCGAGCGTGCCGGTGACGGCGGTGCGGGCGAGCCGGGGCAAGTACCTGCGGGCCGAGCCCGTCTCGGTGCTCTACGCGAAAGGGCGCGTCCGCCATGTGGGCGCGCTGCCGGCGCTCGAGGACGAGATGTGCGATTTCGGCCCGGACGGCCTCTCCACCGGCGCCTCGCCGGACCGCCTCGACGCCCTCGTCTGGGCCCTGACGCATCTCCTGCTGCGGGCGGCACCGGAGCCGCGCATCCGGCGCCTGTAGGGGAGGCGCGCGCCACCTCTCCCGTCCGGGAGGTCTGAGTCCGCGGCCACGCGGACCGGGTGAGGGATGCGACCTCCCCGGACAGGCCGCATCCCTCACCCCCGCCCTCTCCCCCGCCCTCTCCCGGACGGGAGAGGGAGCCCGCGGCGTCCCTCGACAAGGATCCTCGATGCCCCACCTCATCGCCCGGCTCGCGCGGGCCGCGGGATACGTGCCGGCCGCGAAGGCCGCGCCCCTCGCGGGGCCGAGCTTCGCCCTCTACGGGGACGGGCGCGCCGTCTGGACGGCGCGGGAGGGCGGCGCGCTCGCCCGGGAGGGCTTCCAGCGCAATGCGGTGGTGCACCGGGCCGTGCGGCTCGTCGCCGAGGCCGCGGCCGCGCTGCCGCTGATCCTCACGGGGCCGAGCGCCGAGGCTGCGCGCCCGCTGACCGCCCTGCTCGCCCGGCCAAACCCGCGCCAGGGCGGCGCGCGGCTCCTCGAGGCGCTCTACGGGCACCTGATGGTCTCGGGGAACGCCTACCTCGAGGCGGTGAGCCTCGACGGGCGCCCCCGCGAGATCCACGTGCTGCGGCCCGACCGGATGCGTGTGGTGCCGGGACCCGACGGCTGGCCCGCCGCCTACGCCTACGACGTCGGCGGGCGCCGCCTGCATTTCGACCAGGCCGGCGCGGGGCTGCCGCCGATCCTGCACCTGACCCTGTTTCACCCCCTCGACGACCATTACGGGCTCTCGCCGATGGAGGCGGCGGCGGTGGCCCTCGACATCCACAACGCGGCCGGCGCCTGGAACAAGGCGCTCCTCGACAACGCGGCGCGGCCCTCCGGCGCCCTCGTCTTCGGCGGGCCCGGCGGCAGCTTGAGCGAGGCGCAGTTCAGCCGGCTCAAGGGGGAGCTCGAGGCGAACTACCAGGGCGCGGGCAATGCCGGGCGCCCGCTGCTCCTCGAAGGGGGTCTCGACTGGAAGCCCCTCGCCCTCTCGCCGAAGGACATGGATTTCGTGGAGGCGAAGGCGGGCGCGGCCCGCGAGATCGCGCTCGCCTTCGGCGTGCCGCCGCTCCTCCTCGGCCTGCCCGGCGACAACACCCACGCCAACTACGCCGAGGCCAACCGCGCCTTCTACCGCCAGACCGTGATCCCGCTGGTGCGGCGCACCGCCGAGAGCCTCGCCCACTGGCTGGAACCCGCCTTCGGCCCGGCGAGCCTGGAGCCCGACCTCGACGCGATCGAGGCCCTGGCGCCCGAGCGCGAATCCCTCTGGCGCCGGGTGCAGGGGGCGGATTTCCTCACCCCCGACGAGAAGCGCGAGGCCGTGGGCTACGGGCCGGGCGGCTGACGACGGGCCTGCGGCGGCCGGACGGCTGCGGGCGGCGCCCCGCGCCCCCTCTCCCGTCCGGGAGAGGGTTGGGGTGAGGGATGCGCCGTGTCCGGATGACGCGAACCCCTCACCCGGTGCGCTGACGCGCACGCGCCCTCCCCGAACGGGAGAGGCGACCACACCCCTTCCCCGCGAGGTCCCCCGATGGACGGCCATTTTGCCGGCTATGCCAGCCTGTTCGGTGTGCCCGATCTCGGGCGCGACGTGGTGGCGGCGGGCGCCTTCGCGGAGACGCTGCGCGCCCGCGGCCCCGCGGGGGTGCGCATGCTCTGGCAGCACGATCCGGCCGAGCCGATCGGGCGCTGGATCGCCCTCGCCGAGGATGCGCGCGGCCTGCGCGTCGAGGGCCGGCTCAACCTCGCCGTGCAGCGGGCCCGCGAGATCGACGCCCTGATGCGGGAGGGCGCGGTCGACGGGCTCTCGATCGGCTTCCGCACGCTCCGGGCCGCCCCCGACCGGGCGGGCTACCGCCATCTGCGGTCGATCGACCTCTGGGAGATCTCCCTCGTCACCTTCCCGCTGCAGCCCGGCGCCCGCATCGCCGGCAGCGATGCCGGGCCGCTCGTCGCCGAGATCCGCTCGCTCGCCCGGCGGCTGGCGCCGCCGCGGCGCGGCCCGGGCCTGCAGACCCGCTCCCACCCCACCCCCGCGATCCGGCTGCGGCCGGGCCTGCGGGCCTGACCCCTCCGTTCCCAACCGCGAGACGCCGCATGACCCTCCCCGACACGACCGAGACGAAGACCGCCCCCGCCCTGGAGAACAAGGCCGGCGCCGGCGAGACCAAGGCGGCGCTCGCCGACCTCGCCACCGCCTTCGAATCCTTCAAGGCGACGAACGACACGCGGCTGGCCGAGATCGACCGGCGCCTCTCGGCCGACGTCGTGACCGAGGAGAAGCTCGCCCGCATCGACGCGGCGCTCGACGCCGCCCGGACGCGCCTCGACCGGATCAGCCTGGAGCGCGCGAGGCCGCCGCTGGCCGGGGCCGAGACCGGCGGCCCGAGCGACGGGCTCGGGGCCGAGCACAAGGCGGCCTTCGACCTCTACGTGCGGGCCGGCGAGAGCGCCGGGCTGAAGCGGCTGGAGGAGAAGGCGCTCTCGGCGGGCTCGGGGCCCGATGGCGGCTACCTCGTGCCGCCCACGATCGAGCGCGAGGTGCTGCGCCGCCTCGCCGCCCTCTCGCCGATCCGGGCGCTCGCCACCGTGCGCACCATCTCGGCCGGGCAGTACAAGCGGGCGATGTCGCAGAGCGCGGCCGCCGCCGGCTGGGTCGCCGAGGCGGCGGCGCGCCCGCAGACCGACGGGCCGACCCTGTCCGAGCTGAGCTTCCCGGCGATGGAGCTCTACGCGATGCCCGCCGCGACCCAGACGCTCCTCGACGACGCGGTGGTCGACATCGACGCCTGGCTCGCCGACGAGGTCGAGACCGCCTTCGCCGAGCAGGAGGGCACCGCCTTCGTCAGCGGCAACGGCGTCAGCCGCCCGAAGGGCTTCCTCGCCGCCGACACGGTGGCGAATTCCGCCTGGGTGCCGGGCAAGATCGGCTTCGTCGCGACCGGCGTCTCGGCGGGCTTCCCGGCCGCCAACCCCTCCGACGTGCTGTTCGACCTCGTCTACGGCCTGCGCGCCGCCTACCGCCAGAACGGCACCTTCGTGATGAACCGGCGGGTGCAGGGCACGATCCGCAAGTTCCGGGACGCGGACGGCAACTACCTCTGGCAGCCGCCGCTGGCCGCGGGCGCCGCCGCGACGCTGCTGGGCTTCCCCGTGGCGGAGGCGGAGGCGATGCCCGACATCGCGGCGGGCAGCCACGCGCTCGCCTTCGGCGATTTCCGCCGCGGCTACCTCGTGGTCGACCGCGCCGGGCTGCGGGTCCTGCGCGACCCCTATTCCGCCAAGCCCTACGTGCTGTTCTACACCACGAAGCGCGTCGGCGGCGGCGTGCAGGACCACGAGGCGATCAAGCTCCTGCGCTTCGCCTGACGCGGGCGGATCCCGGCTCCCGCGGGGGCCGGGATCCCGCATCCGCGCCGTGATGGGCGGCCGCGATGATCATCCTTCAAGTTGCAGAATTCGCTGTCTTTCCGTCACATTCACGATATTTGATAACCTGAGCGATGTTTTCTCCGGAACAGCGGCTTCTCCTCTCCCGTCACGCGGCCCTAGATGTCCCGGGCTTGCGAGGGGGGACGGCGCGACATGAACCGGGACGGGGCGATCAACGCCAAGGCCGAGATTTTCCGGAAGGCCTTCGATTTCCGCGAGGTGGCCTCGGCGTCGCTGGAGGAGAGCGACGGGCCGCTCTTCGCCGCGCCCCGCGGAACCGAGATCTTCGACCGGATCCTGACGGCGCGCAGGCGGCGGTCCCTCGATGCGAGCGAACAGATCGCCCTCGGCCTGCTCCGGCGCCCGCGCGTGCAGGCCGACCTCAAGATCGGCATCTTCGTCCAGGACGAGCGCCTGCGCCATTCCGCGATCGTCGAGATGGCCCTCGGGATCGTCGGCGAGCGCGAGGCCGAGGTGATCGTCACCGGGCCCGTCCGGTGCCAGACGCCGGTGAATGCCGGGACATGCCGTCCTTTGCGGATAGGCGGATCGGTCGGGCACGCTGCCGTCACGGCCGGCACGCTCGGATGCTTCGTCCGGTGCCGGACGAGCGGCGATGTCGGCATCCTGTCGAACAACCATGTCCTGGCCGCGACCAATGCCGGCGCCCGCGGCGACGTCATCCTGCAGCCCGGACGGGCGGATGGCGGCTGCGGGTCCCTGCCGACCACGCACGTGGCCGAACTTCGCGACTTCGTACCGATTGACTTCGCCCCGGATGCCGCGAACTTGGTCGATTGTGCGTTCGCCCCGCTCACGAACGGCGTGGGCCGCACGACCGATCGTGTCAGCGATCCCCTGTGCCTGCGGGCGGACTGGAGCGTTGCGACCGTGGACGATCTGATTCTGGCCGGAGCGCCGGTCCGGAAAGTCGGGCGGACGACCGGCTACACGGAGGGCTCCGTCCTGGCGATCGGCGTCGACAACGTCGTCGTGCGGATGCCGGGCCGGACGCGGAAGATCGCGCGCTTCGACCAGCAATTCGCCATCGCCGGATCGGCCGGCGCGTTCTCGAGCGGCGGCGACAGCGGCTCGCTCATCTTCACGCAGGAGGGTCACCCCGCGGCCCTGCTCTTTGCCGGCACAGAATCCGGCGGCCCGCAGGGCGGTGGCATCACTTATGCGAACCCGATCCAGACTGTTTTGGACTCGTTAAACCTCGATATCTATACTGGCCAGTGAGGGACCCGGCCATGGATCATCGGCGCGAGAAACTTCTGGCCTCGAAATCCGCCGCCATGAAGGCCAAGGCCGCCTTCATGGCCCAGTATATCGAGGGTCACGCCGACCGGGCCGCCGGCCTCGGCGTCAGCAAGAGCGGCGAGGCATGGGCGTTCGTGGTCTTCGTCCACACGCCGGACGCCGCCGCCGAGCTGCCCGACCATTTCGGCGCGTTCGACGTCGAGGTCCAGGTGACCGGGCCGGCCAGGGCTTACTGACCGGCCCCGCGGAGGCCGGCTATTGCCGCCGCCGGCCGGGCCGCGCCATCCAGTCCGTGCGGCCGGGGGCGCGTGCTGCCGCCTCGCCGGCCTGGAGCTGCGAGAGCTCGGCCGCGCGGGCGCTGATCCAGCCCGTGTGCTCGCCGAGCGGCGTCACGGCCGTGAAGCCGCCGCAGGCGGTGCGCTGGCGGGTGTTCTGCTGCATGGCCCCGCTCGACCAGCTCACCACGCCGACGATCTGGTAGCCGCCGGGGCCGCCCCGCAGGATCGGGCCGCCGGAATCGCCGAGGCAGGCGCCCGCGCCCACCGTCTCGGCGAAGCGGCGCCGGTCCGTCACCACCGTGACGCGGTTGGCGACCTGCAGCGAGCCGATCGAGACGAGATGCGCCTGGCGCAGCGTGCGCGCCGTGTTGCGGCGGTTCTCCGCCACGACGCCGAAGCCCGCGATGTCGACCGGATCGCCCTTGGAGATCGAGCCGGCGCCGCGCGGGTCGAGGGGCTGGAAGTCCGGCCCGAGCGGCTCGGCGAGCTTGATCATGGCGAGGTCGACGCCCGGCTGGTCCTCCGGCGTCGTGCCGGGCACGAAATCCGGGTGCATCGAGGCCGCCACGGCCGAGATGCGGCGCTGGCGGAACGCGCGGTCGACCGCCACGACGCTGTAGCCCGCCCGGTGCATCACGCAATGGGCGGCGGTGAGCACGAGGTCGGGCGCGATCAGCGTGCCGGAGCAGATCTCGCCCTGCGTGCTCTCGATCCGCACCACCGAGGCGCGAAGCCCGTTCGGGTCCCGCGAGACCTCGCCCTGGATCACGGCCTGCGCCGGCAATGCCCCGAGGGGGCTCAGCGCCAGCGCGGCGCCGAGGACGGCCTTGCGGAAGGGGATCGCGAACATCGGGTCTCTCTCGCAGGCCGGGTGCAGGCGGCAGTCGAATGGAGCGTAGCGTAAGGCAATGGGCCGGCCAAGCTCCGGTTCCCGCCGGCCTCCTCACGGAGCCGTCAGGCGTGGAGGTGGATCCTCCACGGGGTGGAGTGCGGAGTCTCGCGCGGGTCGGCCCGCGGATGCACCAAGCGGGCGCTGCGGAGGGCGTGAAGGCGGAGGCGAGGCACGGCACGGAGCCCAAGCCTCCGAGACTGCAAAAAAAATCAACCTGAGGTTATTATTTTCCGTTTGCTTCCCGCGTATCCGCCCGACCAGACTGACTCGACCCGGCCCGTCCTGCTCGTCCCCATGGTCATAACCCCGAAGCACGCGAAATATTACGCCCTCCGCACGGCCTCGCGGGAAGCTGTCGCCGAGAGTTTTCTGGTCAAGATCAGGCGCTCCCAGCACGCCTCGTCCTGGAACGGCGTCGTCTTCGGTTCCATCGACAAGGGCGCGACGGATTGTGCCCGCCTCGAATGGCCGAAGCACTACTCAGATCAGACACATCGCGGATTTTCTGAGAGCTGGGAGACGCTGCACAGGAAGTTTCTACCGATCCCATCCTTCTTCGACCTCGCGATCTGGCAACGAATCGAGGGAGAACTCGTCCTCCCGGGGGCTGGCACTGGGCAAACCTGCGGATGGTCAGAAGCACCTGACGCTGAATTGATTTGAATGATCGTTTGCGCCAGACTACCTGCGTGGCGGGGTCCTGCTGCCGTTCCCGGCCTGCACCGAAGAATACGCCAAGCACCTCGCGTGCCGACGGGTTCTGATCAAGGACCCCGTTGAACCTGCCAGATACCAAAGGCACGGCTACGCCCTGCCCGCGTTCGCGCGGCCTACTTGTGCAAGGAACCGTGAGATGTCGACGAGTGTGGCGGGGACCTCCAAGGCCGTCGAAGTCCGTGACGAGATGACGGCCGCCCTCGAGGCTGGCGCCGCTCACGCGGCCGCCTTCTACGCATCCGGCCGGAACACGCTCGTCGACCAGCTTTCGCAAGAGGCGTGGGAGGCGTGGGACGGCTCTGACGAACTCGCCCTCGTGTTCGACCCGGATGGGGTCGATCTGCCGGACGACGCCGATTGCGACTTGGCCGCCTGAGGCGCCGTAGACGGCATCGTGGATTCAGCCCCGCTTCGGCGGGGCTTTTCGTTTCAGGCCCAGCGAACAAATCGAGCGGGTGGATCGTCTCCACTTCCAAGCGGTCGACATCTGTCCACACACAGGGTCCCGAACCGGGGCCGTGGGCCAGGATTCTGGCCTCCGGTTTGACCGTCGCGCTTGAGGTTGCCGGCTTCGTTCAACGGAAGGTCCGCTCGAGGTGATGAGCGGCCCGAGCGATGGGCAGCGAAGAACCGTCACGTCTTCTCTGCTGCCAGGACGTGCGCCACGATCGCGTTGGCGTGTCCATGACCCATCCCGTGATCGCTCTTCAACATCGCGACCAATTCCATGTGCTTGGCCGGAAGCCTTTCACGGACAAGTTGCTGCCACTCACGAATGGGCCGACCGTATTTTTTCTCGATCGATGGAAAATACGAGGCTGGCCCCTTGGTCGGTTCGGCAGACACTGCGCGACGGGCTCCGGATGATTGTGGCTGACGGCAGTTTGGACGCACGAACCTCTCACCGCAACGGGACCTTGCCGGGCGATGCGGACTTCGCGCCAATGCCAGCCCAGGGTCGAAAGCAGCCCCGCGCGCGTGAGTCCCAGGCGTCGGATTCCGTCCCCTAGGCCCCTCACTCCCACACGGCCCGCCGCCCCCAGCCCTGCAGGGTGCGGTCGAGCCAGTCCCGTTGCGGGCCGAGAAGGACGCCCTGTGAGATCGCGCCGCAGGGGCCGCCTCCGACCCAGGCCGTGACGGCGACGATGGCGCCGTCGCCGCGGGCGATCGGGCCACCGGAATCGCCCTGGCAGGCGCCGGCCGGGCCGGCGGCGGGCTTCAGCCAGACCAGGATGCGGCTCGGGCCGTAGGGTTCCACCACGGGCAGGCTCGCGCTGCGGAAGGTGCCGGTCGTGCGCGCCTCGCCGGCCCGCGCGACGCCGTAGCCCGACAGGACGAGGCTCTCCCCCGCCCGCGGCCCGTCCGCGGCGAGGCGCGCGGGCGCGAAGCGCGCGGGCAGCGGGGTCGCGGTGCGCAGGAGCGCGAGGTCGATCGAGCGGCGCCGCCCCGCGATGGCGCCGGCATCGTAGCCCGGATGCACCGCGCGGCCCGCGACCTCGACGAGCACCGGCTCGGCCCCCTCCCGGTAATGCACCCGGTGCTCGGCCCGGCCCGCCGCGCAATGGGCCGCCGTCAGCACCGTGTCGGGGGCGAGCACCACGGCGCTGCAGACGCCCCCGTCCGAGGACAGGACCATGACGCTGCCGGAGGCGCCCTCCGGCGCCTCGCGGCCTCCCACCACCGCGCCGGCCGGCCCTGCGAGCGCCCCGAGGGCGAGCGCGGCAGAGCCCAGACGCGCCCCGAGCCCGCGCGCACCGACACGCAAGCCCCGCGCACGCCGCCCGATCGGCCGCGCCCGGCCGGAGATTGGATCCATGAGCCCTGCCCTCCCGACGCCTCCGATACGGCTCGACGGACCCGCCGTCGAGCCGGTGAGCCTCGCCGAGATGCGGCTCGACCTGCGCCTCGACCCGGACGACACAGCGGAGGACGGGCTCGTTGCCGCCCTCCTCGCGGCCGCCCGCGCGCGGATTGAGGCGGAGACGCGCCGCATCCTCGTGCCCGGCCGCTTCCGCCTCGTCCTCCCCGCCTGGCCGTCGGAGGGCGGGCTCACCCTGCCCCTCGCCCCCGTCGTCGCGATCGAGGCGGCGAACCTGCTGGCCCGGGACGGCACCGCGACCGCGCTCCCGGTTGGGCTGCTGCGCCTCGGGCCGGACCGCGTCGAGGCGCCGGTCCTCCTCGTCGAGGGCAGCCCGCCGCCGCTCCTCGGCCGCAGCCTCGCGCTCGAGCTCGGGGCCGGGCATGGCGGGGCCGGGCCGCCGGTGCCGCCACCGATCCTGCTCGCGATCCGCCGCCTCGCGGCGCTCTGGTTCGAGCATCGCGGCGACGAGCCGGCCGGCGGCCTGCCGCCCGACGCCGCCGCCCTCGTCGCGCCCTATCGCCGCCTGACCCTCTGACCGCGAGTCGCCGCCATGACCCGCCCCTTCATGACGCGCTCCTCCATGACGCGTCCCTCCGCACGGCCCGCCCTCGGGGCGCGCCGCCGCCGCTTCGTGCTCGAACGCCCGGTCGAGGACCCGGACGGGTTCGGCGGGGTACTCCGCCGCTACGTCTCCGGCCCGGTCCTGTGGGGGGCGATCGAGCCCGTGGGCGAGGCGGAGCGCACGCGCCTGCGCGGCGGCCGCGGCGATCCGGTCGCCACCCACCGCATCACCCTGCGCGCGCGCAGCGGCCTCGCGCCCGCGATGCGCCTCTGCGCCGGCCCGCGCCGCTTCGTCATCCGCAGCCTCGCGCCCGCCGGGCCGCCGGGCGGCGACCTCGTCTGCCGCGTCGAGGAAGTGCCGGAGGAGACGCCGTGAGCCCGCTCCTCGCCCTGCGCGCGGCGATCCTCGCGCGGCTTGCCGCCGACGCGACGCTGATCGGCCTGATGGGCGGGCGCCTGCGCCTCCACGACGAGCCGCCGCGGGGTGCCGCGCCCGTCTACGCGATGTTCGGCGATGCCGAGATCCGCGACGCCTCCGTCGACGGCGCGGCCCGCCACGCCCACAGCCACGCCCTCGTCGTCTTCGCCAAGCCCGGCTCCGCCCGCACCGGCCTCGACGCGGCCGAGCGCATCGCCGCGCTCCTGAGCGAGGGCGGTCTCGCCCCCGCCGGCCACGCCCTCGTGACCTGCCGGGTGCAGGCGCTCAAGGCCACCCGCGACGAGGCGAGCGGCGAAGCGCGCTGCGTCCTGATCCTCGACGCCGTCACCGAGGCGGCCTGAACCCTCGCGACCGGAGCCCCCGATGACCGCCCAGAAAGGCAAGGACCTCCTCATCAAGGCCGGCAACGGCAGCGGCGGCTTCGTCGCCGTGGCGGGGCTGCGCGCCCGGCAGATCGCCTTCAACGCGGAGGCCGTCGACGTCACGAACGCGGATTCGGCCGGGCGCTGGCGCGAGTTGCTCGCGGGCGCCGGCATGCGCCGCGCCGCGATCTCGGGGGCGGGCGTGTTCCGCGACGAGGCGTCGGACCTGCGCCTGCGCCAGCTCTTCTTCGACGGGCTGATCGAGACCTTCCAGATCGTGGTGCCCTCCTTCGGCATCCTGGAGGGACCCTTCCAGGTCACGGCGCTGGAATACCGCGGCGACCATGCGGGCGAGGTCACCTTCGACATGGCGCTGGAATCGGCCGGCGCCATCGGCTTCACGGCGATCTGAGCATGAGCCCGCGCATGGCGAACCGCCGCCGCGGCGAGGTGCCGCTCGACCTCGGGGGCGAGCGCCTCACCCTCTGCCTCACCCTCGGGGCGCTCGCCGAACTGGAGACGGCGCTCGGCGCCCCCGACCTCGCCGGCCTCGCGGAGCGCTTCGCGGGCGGGCGGCTTGCCGCGCGCGACCTCATCGCGCTCCTCGGCGCCGCGCTCCGCGGCGGCGGCCACGACATCGACGATGCGGGCGTCGCCCGGCTGCCGCTCGCGGGCGGCATCGCGGCGGTGACGGAGGCGCTCGGCGAGGCCCTCGCTGCCGCCTTCGGGGAACCGGATTCATCGTCGGATCCGACCTCGGACCCTTGCCCGCCACGGGAGGCCGAGAGAGGGGAGACATCCCCGCCTTCCCGTGGGATTCCGCGCTGACGCTCGGGCTCCACGCCCTGCGCTGGCGCCCGCAGGACCTCTGGTCCGCCACGCCGCGGGAGCTGGCGCTCGCCGCCGGCGCCGCGCGCGCCCCCGAGGCGGCCCGCCGCGCCGACCTCGCGCGCCTCCTCGCGGCGTTTCCGGACGGGGCCTGAGGCGCGCCCCGCATCACCCCGCCGAGGCGCCGCGGCCCGAGACGCGAGGCGCCCCCTCTCCCGGACGGGCGAGGGGACCCGCGCTCGACCCTCGAAGCCCGCAGACCGCGCCCGGAGCCGCCCCATGACCGAGACCGACCTCGACCGCGCCAACGCGGCCCGCGTCAAGCAGCTCGACGCCCTCGACCGGCTCGCCCAGAAATTCGGGCAGAGCCTCTCGAACGCGCTCGCCCGCAATCTCGGGACGGGGCGCCAGCTCGACAGCCTGCTCGGCTCGCTGTCCGCGAAGCTCGCCGGCCTCGCCGTCAAGGCGGCGCTGAACCCGGTGAAGCAGGGCATCACCGGCCTCGTGAACGGCCTCCTCGGCACGCCCTCCCTCGGGGGCGAGGCGGCCTTCGCCCGCGGCGGCGTCCTCTCCGCGGGCCGGGTCCGGCCCTTCGCGGGCGGCGGCGTGGTCGCCGCGCCCACGTACTTCCCGATGCGCGACGGCACCGGGCTGATGGGCGAGGCGGGGCCAGAGGCGATCCTGCCGCTGAGGCGCGGCAGCGACGGGCGCCTCGGCGTCGCGGCCGGCGCGGGCCAGCGGCCCGTCGCGATCACCGTCAACATCGCGACGCCCGACGTCGCGGGCTTCCAGCGCTCCGAGGCGCAGGTCGCCGCCCAGCTCGCCCGCGCCGTCGCCCGCGGGCGGCGCGCCCTGTGAGCCCGCATCCGCCCGGACCCGTCCCGCGACACGGAGCGTCCCCATGCCCGCCGATTTCCACGAGGTGCGCTTTCCCCTCGACGTCTCCCTGCGCGGCAGCGGCGGCCCGAGCCGGCTCACCGAGATCGTGACGCTGGCCTCGGGCCGCGAGCACCGCAACAGCCGCTGGGCGGATTCCCGGCGCCGCTACGATGCCGGCTTCGGCATCCGCAGCCTCGACGCGCTGCACGCGGTCGTGAGCTTCTTCGAGGAGCGGCGCGGGCGCCTCTACGGCTTCCGCTACCGCGACCGGGTCGATTTCCGCTCGGGACCGCCCGGCCGGGCGATCGGGCCGACCGACCAGCCCCTCGGCACCGGCGACGGGGCGACCCGCACCTTCGCCCTGGCCAAGACCTACGGCGGCGGCCCGCTGCCCTACCGGCGCGCCATCGCCAAGCCCGTGGCCGAGACTGTGCGGGTGGCGGTGGCCGGCCTCGAGGTGGCGCGGGGACGCTTCGCCTGCGACGCGACGACGGGCCTCCTCACCTTCGCGAGCGGGGCCGCCCCGCCCGCGGGCGCTCCCGTCACCGCGGGCTTCGAGTTCGACGTGCCCGTCCGCTTCGACACCGACGACCTCACGGTCGACCTCGAAGCCTTCACGGCGGGCGAGATCCCGAAGGTCCCCCTCGTCGAGATCGTGCCCTGAGCGGAGACGGCCGATGCGCGACCTCCCCCCCGCCCTCGCCGCGCGCCTCGCCGCGGGCGCGACGACCCTCTGCCATTGCTGGTCGCTGACGCGCCGCGACGGCCTGCGCCTCGGCTTCACCGACCACGACCGCGACCTCACCCTCGGCGGGCTCGTGCACGCCGCCCGAACCGGCCTCGCGGCGGCGGAGGCCAGCGCCGAGCTCGGCTTCGCGGTCTCCGGCGGGGACGTCTCCGGGGCGCTCACCGCGCTCGGCCTCACCGAGGCCGACATCGCCGCCGGGCTCTACGACGGGGCCGCCGTCGAGACCTGGCTCGTCGACTGGGCGGAGCCCGAGGCGCGCCTCCTCCTCGACGTCGCCAGCCTCGGCGAGATCCGGCGGGCGGGCGACGCCTTCGTGGCAGAACTCCGCGGCCTGATGGAGCGCCTCGACGCCGAGCGCGGCCGCAGCTTCCGCGCCACCTGCGACGCGGACCTCGGCGACGCCCGCTGCGGCGTCGATCTCGGCCCCTTGCGGATCGCGGGCCGGGTGATCGGCGAGCCGGAGCGGGGCAGCCTCCTCGTGAGCCTCTCCGGCCTCCTCCCGGACGCCGCTTTCCCGGGCGGGCGCCTCGCCTGGACGGGGGGCGCCAATGCCGGGCTCTCCGCCGACATCCGGGCCCAGGTCGCGGGGCGCGCCGGCACGCGGCTCGACCTGCGGGAGGTGCCGGCCCGCGCGGTCGCGGCGGGTGATGCCTTCACGCTGATCCCGGGCTGCGACAAGCGCCTCGCCACCTGCGCCGGGCGCTACCGGAACGCCCCGAACTTCCGCGGCTTCCCGCACCTGCCGGGCAACGACTTCGTGCTGCGCCAGGCCGGGGGCCAGGGGACCGGCCAAGCCGCCGGCCCCCCGCTCGACGGCGGCAGCCTGTTCCGCGCCGGCTGAGGGGGAGGGTTGATCATGAGGGACGCGGTGGTCGCCGCGGCGCGCGGCTGGATCGGCACGCCCTACCGGCATCAGGCCTCGCTCAGAGGAGTCGCCTGCGACTGCCTCGGCCTCGTGCGGGGCGTCTGGCGGGAATGCCTCGGCCCCGAGCCGGAGGCCGCCCCGCCCTACGCGGCCTCCTGGGCGGAATCGGCCGCCCCCGGCACCGACCCGCTGGCGGAGGCGGCCGCCCGCCACCTCCTCCCGGTGCCGATCGGCCCCGGCTACGAGCCCGCCCCCGGCGATCTCCTGCTCTTCGCCTTCCGGGCGCACCTGCCCGCCCGCCACTGCGCCATCGCCACGGGGCGGGGCTCCATGATCCACGCCCATGACGGGGCAGCCGTGGCGGAGGTGGCGCTCACCCGCTGGTGGCGGCGCCACCTCGCGCACGCCTTCCGGTTCCCGGAGGCGCCCGAGAGCCGAACCGGCGATCCCTGACACCTGAGACGAATCGTCCTTCCGGAGCCCGCCATGGCGACGCTGATCCTGTCCACGGCGGGCGCCGCGCTCGGCACCGCGCTCGGCGGCCCCGTGGGCGGGCTGATCGGGCGGGTGGTCGGGGCCGCGGCCGGCGGGGCGATCGACGGGGCGCTGCTCGGGCCGGGCTCCGGCCCGCGTCAGGTCGAGGGGCCGCGGCTCGCCGATCTCGCGGGCCTGTCCTCGACGGAGGGCGACCCGGTGCCCAGGGTCTACGGCCGCGCCCGCATCGGCGGCACGCTGATCTGGGCGACGCGGCCCCTTGAGGTCGCGACGAAGAGCGTGGAGCGCGGCGGCTCCGGCGCCAAGGGCGGCGGCGGCGGCAAGACCCTGCGCACCACCTACGCCTACTCGGCCAATCTCGCGGTCGGCCTCTGCGAGGGCGAGATCGCGCTGGTGCGCCGGGTCTGGGCGAACGGGCAGGAGGTCGACCTCACGACCCTCACCCACCGCGTCCATACCGGCCGCGCCGACCAGGCGCCGGACCCGCTGATCGTCGCGAAGGAGGGCGCGGAGAACGCCCCCGCCTATCGCGGCCTCGCCTACGTCGTGTTCGAGGCGATGCCGCTCGCCGCCTACGGCAACCGCATCCCGCAGCTCGCCTTCGAGGTGGTGCGGCCGGTGGCGGGGCTGGGCCGCCTGATCCGGGCCGTCAACCTGATCCCCGGCGCCACCGAATCCGGGCTCGACCCGCTGCCCGTCACGGAGGATCTCGGCCTCGGCGCGAGCCGGGCCGCCAACCGCGTCCAGCTCCAGGGGGCGACCGACGTGCTGGCCTCCCTCGACGCCCTGCAGGCGCTCTGCCCGCGCCTCGAACGGGTTTCGGTGGTGGTCTCCTGGTTCGGGGACGATCTCCGGGCCGGGCATTGCACCGTGGCGCCGCGGGTCGAGGACGGGACGAGGCGCACGATCGGCGCGGAGTGGAGCGTGGCGGGCTCCGGCCGGGGCACCGCCCGCATCGTCTCGCGGGGGCCGGACGGCGGCCCGGCCTATGGCGGCACCCCGTCCGATGCCGGGCTCGGGCGCCTCGTCGCGGAGCTCGTCCGCCGCGGGCTGAAGGTCGTGCTCTACCCGTTCCTGATGATGGACGTGCCGGCCGGAAACGCCCTGCCGGACCCGCGCGATCCGGGTGCCTCGCACCAGCCGGCCTATCCCTGGCGCGGGCGCATCACCTGCGACCCGGCGCCGGGCGTCGCGGGCAGCCCGGACGGGACGGCGGCGGCGGCCGCGCAGGTCGCCGCCTTCTTCGACGGGCCGTCCGGCTACCGCCGCATGGTGCTGCACTACGCGGACCTCGCCGCCTTCTGGGCGGCGGGCGGCGTGCCGATCTCGGGCTTCATCCTCGGCAGCGAATTCGTCGGCCTCACCCGCGTGCGGGGCGAGGCCGCGCGCTACCCCGCCGTCGAGGCCCTGCGCGACCTCGCCCGGACCGTGCGCCCGCGCCTGCCGGGCGCCGCCCTCGTCTACGCGGCGGACTGGACCGAGTACGGCGCCCATGTCCGCGAAGGGGGCGCCAGCGTCCGCTTCCCCCTCGACGCGCTCTTCTCCGACCCGAGCCTCGACGCCGTCGGCATCGACTTCTACCCGCCCCTGTCCGACTGGCGCGACGGGCCGGGCCACGCCGACCTCGCCGAGGCGCCCGACATCTACGACCGCGCCTATCTGCGCCGCCGCCTCGGCGCGGGCGAGGCCTTCGACTGGTACTACGCGGACGAGGCGGCGCGGCAGGCGCAGGCGCGCACCCCGATCACCGACGGCGCCGCCGGAAAGCCCTGGATCTACCGGGCGAAGGACCTCGTCGCGTGGTGGTCGAACCCGCATGTGGAGCGCGACGGCGGGGTCGAGACCCGCACGACCGCGTGGCGGCCGCGGAGCAAGCCGATCTGGCTCACCGAGATCGGGGTGCCGGCGGTCGACAAGGGCACGAACGGGCCGAACGTCTTCCCCGACCCGAAATCGGCCGAGAACGCGGCCCCACCCCATTCGAGCGGCGCCCGCGACGACCTGATCCAGGCCCGCGGCCTCGAGGCGATCCTCGGCCGGTTCGACGCGGCCGTGCCGGGCTTCGATCCCGCCCACAACCCGGTCTCGCCGGTCTATGGCGGGCCGATGGTGCCGCCGGGGGCGATCTTCGTCTGGGCCTGGGACGCGCGGCCCTTCCCGGCCTTCCCGGACTACGCGACCCTCTGGGCCGACGCGCCGAACTGGGTCCTCGGCCACTGGATCACGGGGCGCGTCGAAGGGCTCGACCTCGACCGGCTGATCCCCGCGATCCTCGCCGATCTCGGCATCGCCGCGCCCCTCGACATCGCGGCCTCGGCCCATCTCGACGGCTACGTGATCGACCGGGCGCTCTCCGCCCGCGCGGCCCTGGAGCCGCTGGCGCAGCTCTACGGCCTCGACGTCTCGGCGGTCGCGGGGACCTTGCGCGTGCGCGGCCCCCGCCGCGAGGCCGCCGAGACAATGTCCGCCGACGACCTCGTGCGCACCGGCGACGAGGCGCCCTTGCGGCGGGTGCGGGCCGAGGACGGCGCGCTGCCCGCCCGCATCGAGATCGGCTTCACCGACGCGGAGAGCCCCGAATACCGCCGCGCCGCGGCCGCCGCCGCGCCCGCCGCCGCGCCCGCCG
>NZ_SMNT01000058.1 GCF_004348265.1 Methylobacterium segetis | reverse complement strand
ACGGCCTCCCTCGTCCTCGCCCTCGTTTGGGTCCTCGCCCTCGTCGCCCTCGTCACCGACAGGCGGGCGATCCTCGTCTCGGGTCTCGTCTACGCGAGCGTGGCGCTCGGGACGCTGATCCGGGAGGCGGGTTTCGCCAACGGGGCCCTGCCCTACAGCCTGCTCGTGCTCGGGCTGTTCGTGCTGGCCCTGAGCATCGCCTGGAAGGACCTGCGCCGCCTCACGCTGCGCGCGCTTCCCCCCTCGCTCGCGGCCCGTCTGCCGCACCCGATAGGAGCCCGATGACCACCTTCTCCCCCCGCGAGATCGTCTCCGAACTCAACCGCTTCATCGTCGGCCAGCACGATGCCAAGCGCGCGGTCGCCATCGCCCTTCGCAACCGCTGGCGGCGCCAGCAGCTGAAGGGCCCGCTGCGCGACGAGGTCGCGCCCAAGAACATCCTGATGATCGGGCCGACCGGCTGCGGCAAGACCGAGATCGCCCGCCGCCTCGCCCGGCTCGCGGGCGCGCCCTTCCTCAAGGTCGAGGCCACCAAGTTCACCGAGGTCGGCTACGTCGGTCGCGACGTCGAGCAGATCGTGCGCGACCTCGTCGAGGTCGGCATCGGCCTGCGGCGCGAGGAGAAGCGCCGCGGGGTCAAGGCCAAGGCGGAGGCGGCCGCCGAGAACCGCATCCTCGACGCCCTCGTCGGCCCGACCGCGAGCCAAGCGACCCGCGACAGCTTCCGCAAGAAGCTGCGCAACAGCGAACTCGACGACAAGGAGGTCGAGCTCGAACTCGCCTCCGGCCCGCCCGCCGGCCTGCCGATGTTCGACATCCCCGGCGTGCCGGGCGCCTCGATGGGGGCGATCAACCTCGGCGACATGCTGGGCAAGGCGCTCGGCGGCGCGAAGGGCAAGCCGCGCCGCGTCACCGTGCGCGACGCCTACGCACCGCTGCTCGCCGAGGAATCCGACAAGCTCGTCGACAACGACGCCCTGATCCAGGAGGCCGTCCGCGAGGTCGAGGACAACGGGATCGTCTTCCTCGACGAGATCGACAAGATCTGCGCCCGCGAGGGGCGCTCGGGCGCCGACGTCTCCCGCGAGGGCGTGCAGCGCGACCTCCTCCCCCTGATCGAGGGCACCACGGTCGCCACCAAGCACGGGCCGGTGAGGACCGACCACGTCCTGTTCATCGCCTCGGGCGCCTTCCACGTCTCGAAGCCCGCCGACCTCCTGCCCGAGTTGCAGGGCCGCCTGCCGATCCGGGTGGAGCTCGCGCCCCTGACGGTCGAGGATTTCAAGCAGATCCTCACCACGACCGAGGCGAGCCTGCTCAAGCAGACGGTGGCGTTGCTGGAGACGGAGGGCGTCACCCTCGCCTTCACGGAGGACGCGGTCGACGCGCTCGCCCGCGTCGCGGTGGAGGTGAATTCCTCCGTCGAGAACATCGGCGCCCGCCGCCTCCAGACGGTGCTGGAGCGGGTGATCGACGACATCTCCTTCACGGCGACCGACCGCTCGGGCGAGACGGTCACGATCGACGCCGCCTACGTGCGCGATCGCGTGGAGAGCCTCGCCGCGAACGCGGATCTCAGCCGCTTCATCCTCTGACCGGCCGGGAGGCGGCCCCGCCACGGCAGCGTGGCGGGGCCGTTTCCCCGGGATGCGAGGGCGGCTGCCCCTCAGTGCCGGAAGTGCCGGTGCCCCGTGAACACCATGGCGAGCCCGGCCTCGTCGGCGGCCGCGATCACCTCCGCGTCGCGCATCGAGCCGCCGGGCTGGATCACCGCCGTGGCGCCGGCCTCGGCCGCCGCGAGCAGGCCGTCCGCGAAGGGGAAGAAGGCGTCCGACGCCACCACGGCGCCCTTGGCCAGGCTCTCGGCGAGGCCGAGGCTCCTGGCCGCTTCCGCGGCCTTCCAGGCGGCGATGCGCGAGGAATCCACCCGCGACATCTGCCCCGCGCCGATGCCGACCGTCGCGCCGCTCTTCGCGTAGACGATGGCGTTCGACTTGACGTGCTTGGCGACCCGGTAGGCGAACCGCAGGTCGGCGGATTCGGCCTCGCTCGGCGCCCGCTTCGTCACGACGGTGAGCGGCATGTCGTCCACGACGGCGTTGTCCCGGCCCTGGACGAGCAGCCCGCCCGAGAGGCTGCGCACGGTCTCGCCGGGCGCCCGCGGGTCCGGCAGGCCGCCGGCGAGGAGCAGGCGCAGGTTCTTCTTGGCCGCGACGATCGCGATCGCGTCCTCCGACGCGTCGGGCGCGATGATCACCTCCGTGAAGATCTCGACGATCCTGCGCGCGGCGTCCGCGTCGAGGGGGCGGTTCAGCGCCACGATGCCGCCGAAGGCCGAGGTCGGGTCGCAGGCGAGCGCCCGCTCGTAGGCCTCCAGCAGGCTGGCCCCCTCCGCGACCCCGCAGGGATTAGCGTGCTTGATGATGGCGACAGCCGCGGCGCGGGCCGGATCGAACTCGGCGACGCATTCGTAGGCCGCGTCCGTGTCGTTGAAGTTGTTGTAGGAGAGTTCCTTGCCCTGGAGCTGGCGGGCACTCGCGATGCCCGCCCGGACGATCCCGGGAGCCCGGTAGAAGGCCGCGGATTGGTGCGGGTTCTCGCCGTAGCGCAGGCCCTGCGCGAGGCTGCCGCCGAAGGCGCGGAAGGCGGGGGTCCCGTCCGCCTCGATCTCACCGGACAGCCAGTTGGCGATCGCCGCGTCGTAGGCGGCGGTGCGGGCGAAGGCCTTCTGCGCGAGCCGGCGCCGCGTGGCTGCACTCAGCGCGCCCCCTCCCCCCTCAAGCTCCGTGAGGAGGCCGGCATAATCCGAGACGTCGGTGACCACGGCGACGTCGGCGTGGTTCTTCGCCGCCGCGCGGATCATGGCCGGGCCGCCCACGTCGATGTTCTCGACGCAATCGTCGTATGCGCGCCCCGCCGCGATCGTCGCCTCGAAGGGGTAGAGATTGACGACGAGGAGGTCGATCGCGCCGATCCCGTGGGCGGCGAGCGCCGCCTGATGCTCCGGGTTGTCGCGCACGGCGAGCAGGCCGCCATGGACCGCCGGGTGCAGGGTCTTCACCCGCCCGTCCATCATCTCGGGGAAGCCCGTCAGGTCGGCGACCTCGGTGACGGGCAGGCCCGCCTCGCGCAGCGCGCGGTGGGTGCCGCCGGTGGAGACGAGATCGACGCCGCGCGCGCCGAGGGCGCGGGCGAACTCGACGAGGCCCGTCTTGTCGGAGACGGAGAGGAGCGCGCGGGTGATCCGCACTTGGTCATGCGACATCGGAAACTCGTACAGGCAGTCGGGCGGCGTCGCGGCGCCGGTAGCATGAATCCGGTCGGGCGGGCCAGCGCGCCCCTCACGCGGCAGGGTCGAGCCCGCGGCGGGTGAAGGACCAGGCCACGCGCGCGCCATCGGCAACCTCGAGATGGAGGGCGATCTGGTCGGTGCGGCGCGCACCCGAGAGACCCGCGAAGTAGACGCTCTCCTCGATCGCGATCGCGGCGCCCTCGGCCCGGAAATCCCAGACCTCGCCGAGGGGCAGGCCGAGCGAGAGCCCGCCGTCCGGGCCCGGCCCCACGAGAATGGACGGGTGCAGGTGGAAGCGGATCGCGACCTCCTGCGGGCGGTGCCTCGCCCCGGCGCGCAGGAAGGCGTCCTCCCCCTCCAGGCGGCCCTCCGCGGCCAGCAGGCGCCAGCGCCGCTCGTGCACGATGCCGTGATCGCGCACGTACCCGTCGTGGCGGGCGGCGAGCACCTCGGCCGGCCCGTCCGTGAAGCGCTCCGACTTCACCTCGGAGGGGCCGTGCAGCAGGATCGGGCCGAGGCGGTGGCAGACCCACTCGGCGGCGGCGCGCTCGCCCCAGAAGCCGGTTCCGGCCAGAACGTGGCTCGACGAGGCGCCGGAGACCGAGGCGGTGGAATGGGCGGGCGTGCTGCGGGCGAGGCGCCGGAGTTCGGTCCCGCTCTCGGGCATGCCGCAATTGACGACGATGCGCTGCGGGCCGCTCGACATCTCGAAGGACAAGGTGCCGGCACAGGCGTTGCGCGAGAAGGGAAGCGGCGGAGGCTTGCCGACATCGGCCACCACGACGATGCGGCCGCCCTCGAGGCGCTCGTAGCCGGAATGCGGCGCGTGCATCAGCGGCTGCGCCAGGGTGCCGTCGTAGACCAGCAGCGTGGCCAGATGGTCGGCGGCCGTCGCGCCCATGCCGTTGAAGTGGCTCAGCGAGGCGTCCGCGTGGCGCAGGAGGCGCAGCAGCGGCAGCATCCGGTCGATCGCCCTCAGGAGGGCCTCCGGAGGATCGACGCTGCGGCTGAGGTAGCTCTGCCTCAGCGGCAGCAGGTCGAGAAGCAGTTCCATCGCGAAGCGCGGATCACGGGAGCGGTGGCCGCCATCGGTCATGATCTGGCGGTCGAGCTCGCGCGAGAGGATCCGCGTCGCCCGCTTCAGGATCGGCTGGATTCCGTCGCAGCATAGGCCGGCGTAGCAGAGCGCGACCGCGGCGAGCAGCCGCCAGGAGGGCGGCACGCCCCGGCGCAGGTCCCGCTCGAGCTCACGGGCGCTCCGGGCGAGCGTGCGCAGGAAATTCTGGTAGAAGGCCCGGTCGGCGCCCTCGAGCACCAGGGGCGACTGGCTGAGGAACGCGATCAGCCGGCGCGCCGCCACCGGCGTCGGGCGGGCGAGCGCCGGATCGCCGCGTCCCGCCATGAAATCCGCGACGAAGGCGCGGGCGTTGGCGCGCGCGAGGGCCGTGTCGGCGGCGCGCAGGTGCCTGAGCCAGCCGAACCCGTAGAGCACCTCCGCCCATTCCGGCGAGGGCGGCGTGTAGTCGAAGGGCGAGCCGCCGCTGACGGCGAGCGACCGGCCCGCGAACACGAACAGGCCGGCATAGATGTCGTCGGCGAAGGTGGCGTCGCTGGTGCGCAGGTCGTGGGGCGCGATGATGAGGCCCGTCACACGGACCCGGGCGAGGATGTCCGGCGGCGCGGTCAGGCGCGCCGAGGCGGCGCGCACCGAACGCGCGGCCTCGCGCCCGACGAGCCGATAGAAGCGCCAGCGATCAGGCCCCCCGAGCACGCGTTCTCCTCACCGGGCGGCGAAGCGCGCGATGCGCCCGGCCGGTCTCTCTGACGGATGAAGCTAGAACCGGCCTCTTAACCGTCCGTTTACGCTATGTCATGGGGCGCTTGTTTGCCGCGCCGGACCCCTCGGGCCCGATCCACGCGGGAATCGGGATCGGCATCGGCATCGGGATCAGCATGGCGGCACTCGTCTATACCCGGCTGCAGGACCATCCCCGGGAGACCTATTTCGCCACGAGCGGCGCCCTCATCGTCGGTCGGATCGACTGCATCAGCGCCGCGCCCGCGGCCGAGCAATGGGGCTGGGGGATGAGCCTCGACATCGGCGCCCTGCCCTTTCGCCGCGGCGGCGTCGCCGGCTCGCGGGAGGAGGCGGCGGCCTGCCTCGCGGAGGCCTGGGAGCAGTGGAAACTCTGGGCCGGCCTGCGCGATCTCGACGCGATCGAGGCGTGAGGCTGTCCCTGGAGACGCGCTCCGGAGCGGCCCGGGAAGAATCCCGGGCCGCCCGCGCAGTCGGAAGAGGCGGGAGCGCTACTGGCCGCCGCTCGTGCCCCCGCTGCTGCCGGCGCTGCCCTGGGGCACCGCCCGGGAGGGCTGCCCCGCATTGCCCCCGGCGGCCGAATTCGTGGTGATGGTCTCGGCTCCCGTCGCGCCCGGCGCGATGATCACGTCGCGGCTGTTGCCCGTCGTGTTGGACTGGCCCTGGATGACGGTTCCCGAGGGTGACGGATTGGGCGCGACCGCGCGATCCTGAGCGAGCGCCGGCGTGGCGAGGCCGAGCGCGAGAGCGCCGAAGACGATGGACTTGTTCATGAAATCTCCTTGCCGGCGAATGTCCGGCACGAAGGCTTTCAACTTCTCATCGCTTCCAAGGTTGCAACCCGCGCGATCTCCGCCCCCGTGGCCGATCGCCCCGGCATTTTCTCGTCCGTTGCGTCATGTGAAGTGCGGTGATTGCGGGGACAACGATGGCGAATCGGGCTCTTGATGCCGGCTAACTCCCGCTGGGCCCGTGATTTTTACCCCTCGGAGGGCATTCCGCGATATGGCTGCTCGCATCCCCCGCGTGGGTTTCCTGCGATGCGTTTCGACATCACCGAGGATGCGAGCGGCCTCTGGTACTGGACCCTGATCGACGATCGGTCCGGCGCCGTCCTGTGCTCGCCCGTCCGCTTCCGGACGCAGGTCCAGGCCTATGCCGACATCGCGGCGTTCAAGGCCTCCGTATCCGGAGCCGGCGTGATCGTCGGGGCGACCGCCGCTCGCGGCGGGCCGAGCGGTCCGAGCGGGCAGCTCGGCCTGCTCTGACCCTCTTCGACACCGCCTCGCCTCCGACCGAGCCGGAATCCGGTGCGCTCGACCCTGCGGCTGGCCCTCAGGCGGTGCGGCGCAGCCGGCTCGCGAAGAACCCGTCCATCCCGCCCAGACCTTCGGGCGAGCCTCCGCCGAGATGCGCCGGCAGGGTGCGCAGGTCGCCCTGCCCGTCGATCAGCTCGGGACATCCGCCCACCTCCTCCGCCCGAACGGGCACCCGCTCGTAGGCCGGATGCCGGGCGAGGAAGGCGGCAACCTGCGCCTCCCCCTCCTCCGCCTCCAGGGAGCAGGTGCAGTAGACGAGCCGGCCGCCCGGCCGGACGAGGGTGGCCGCCTTGTCGAGCAGGCGCGTTTGCAGGGCGGTCAGCCGCGCGAGGTCGGGCTCGCCCTTCGTCCAGGCCACGTCGGGATGGCGGCGGATGGTTCCGGTCGCCGAGCAGGGCGCGTCGAGGAGCACCGCGTCGAAGCGGGCCTCCTCGGGCCATGCGAGGGCGTCGGAGGCCACCACCTCCGCCTCGAGCCCGAGCCGGGCGAGGTTCCGATGCAGGCGCTCGAGGCGTGCGGGCGAGCGGTCGACCGCGGTGACGCGGGCGCCGGCGGATGCGAGCTGCGCCGTCTTGCCGCCCGGTGCCGCGCAGAGATCCGCCACCGCCTCGCCGGGAGCCGCGCCGACGAGGCGCGCGGGGATGGCGGCGGCCGCGTCCTGCACCCACCAGGCGCCTTCCTCGTAGCCGGGCAGGTCCGCCACCGGCACGCGCACGTCGCGCAACCGCAGCGAGCCGGTCGGCAGGACGATCGCCCCGAGGCGCTCGGCCCAGGATGCGGGATCGCCGCGCACGGTGAGGTCCACCGCCGCGCCCCGCAGATGCGCCGCGGCGATGCGGGCGGCCTGCTCGTCCCCGTAGGTCGCCCGCCAGCGCCGGGCGAGCCAGTCCGGCGTGTTGTCCGCCAGCGGTTCGACCGGCTCGGCGAGGATCGCGGCGCGCTCGCGCACGATCCGCCGCAGCACGGCGTTCACGAGCCCGCCGAGATGCTGCAGGCCGCTCTCCGCCTTGGCGAGGCGCACGGAGAGATCGACCGCGGCGTGGTCGGGGACGTTGAGGTCGAGGATCTGCGCCGCGCCGGTGGCCAGGAGGGCGACGAGGCGGGGGTCGTTGCGCGGCAGGCCCTGCGCCATGCGCGCGGCGAGCGCCCGCTCGAGGAGGCCGAGGCGGCGGAAGGTCGCCGTCGCGATGGCGCGGGCGAGCCCGGCGTCGGCCGCGTCGAGGCCCGCGGACCGCGCCCCCTGCGCGAGCACGTCCTCCAGCGCCTGCGCGCGGCCCTTGCCCAGGAGGTCGGCCACCGCGGCCTGCGCGACCCGTCGCGCGGCGAGCCCCGGAACCGCCCCGCCCGTCTCCGCCGCGTCCGGCGCGTTGCGGCGTGTCGCCATGAAACCTAACTTCCCGTCATCCCAGGCCGGGCCGTCCGGCCCGCCCGCCACGCCCTTCCACCAGAGCCGACGCGATGCAAGAGCCAAACAGCCGCGACCCTTCGAACCGCTCCGAACCCGAGGCGACTGCGGAGACGCAAGCCCGCCGCCCCCTGACGCCTGCGGCCGAGCGCGCCCTCGCGGAGGCCGCGGAGCGCCGCGCCGCCGTCGACGCGCGCGCTGCCGGGATCGCGGCGCAGCGCGAGAGGCAGGGGCGCGGCGGATTGGAGCCCGTGCGCTACGAGGATTGGGAGGTGAAGGGGATCGCCGTCGACTTCTGAGCGGGGGCGGACCGGGAACGCCGCCGGCGGAGCCGCCGTTGGCTCCTCGTTGCGTGCGCGCGCACGCGATCGAGCACGGGAGGCGGGCGATGGCGACGAAGGTATCGAGCCGGGACGCGGCGAAGGGCGAGCACGGCGAGGTCAGCCTCGCCCGGGGCGAGCGCCTGTCCATGCGGATGTGGCGCGACGAGCCGCCGACCGACGACAAGCCCGCGGGCAGCCGGCCCTACGAGACGGTCGGCTTCGTCATCTCCGGGCGCGCCGAACTCGTCCTGAAGGGCGAGACGATCGGCCTGGAGGCGGGCGATTCCTGGGTCGTTCCGGCCGGCGTCGAGCACACCTACCGGATCCTCGAACCCTTCACGGCCGTGGAGGCGACGGCTCCGCCCGCGGGCTGAGCGTCGCCTGACGCACCGGCTCAGCGTGTCATGTAGACCTGCGTGCCGATATTCACCCGGCCGTAGAGATCGACCACGTCCTGGTTGTACATCCGCACGCAGCCATAGGAGGCGAAGGTGCCGACGGAGCTCGGGCGGTTCGTGCCGTGGATGGCGTATTGCCCGCCCGCGAGCGTCATGGCCGCGGCCCCCATCGGGTTGCTCGGCGATCCGCCGGCGATCAGGTTCGGCAGGCGCGGGTTGTCGCGCTTCACCTCCGCCGGCGGCGACCAGGCCGGCGCGACGTACTTGCCGTCGATCTGCGTGGCGCCGACCCATTGCTTGCCGGGCCGACCCACCGCCACGGGGTAGCGGATCGCCGTGCCGTCCCCGTTGATGAGGTACAGGCGCCGCTGAGAGATGCTGATCACGACGGAGCCCGGCGCGACGATCGGGTCGCCGTAGGGCACCACCTCCCGCGCCTGCGTCGGCATCGCGCCGCCCGCCATTGCCGCCGCCAGCGTGCCGAAGGCCGCCCCGCGCCATACCGACTTCCCGAACATCGCCTTCCGTCCTCGCAAGCGTGACCATACGCAGGACGATAATTCGGCGCCCGACCCCTCCGTTCCGGTTGACGCTTGCGCTTTTGTCGAGCTTGTGCAGACGAATTGATTCGCTGGGTGAAGACGGCCCCTCCCGGATGCGTCGATCCCGAGCCTTTCGGGAAAGGCGGCGTTCAGGATAGCGCTCAGCGCTCGAACAGGCAGCAGGCCTCGAGGTCGGGTCCCTGCCAGCCGTGGCGGACGAGTTCCGGGTCGAGATGCTCCTCGACCGGGTATCCCACGCACAGATAGGCGACGAGGTGCCAGCTCGTCGGCACGTCGAGGCTGCGGCTGACGCAATCCGGGTCGAGGATCGAGACCCAGCCGACCCCGATCCCGAACGAGCGCGCCGCGAGCCAGAAGCCCTGAACCGCGCCCACCACGGAGTAGCGCAGCATCTCGGGCATCGTCGCCCGGCCGAGGCCGTGCCCGGTCCCGGTCGCCTCGTCGCAGAACACGGCGAGGTGCACCGGGGCCTCGCGCAGGCCCGCGAGCTTGAGCGTCCGGTAGAGGGCGGCCCGCTCGTCGGCATAGGCGCTTGCCGCGGCCCTGTTGCAGCGCTCGAAGCTCGCGACGACCGCCGCCCGCCGCGCAGCGTCGGAGACGCGCACGAACCGCCAGGGCTGGCTGTTGCCGACGGACGGGCTGCGATGCGCGAGATCGAGGCAGGCGCGCAGATCCGACTCCGCGATCGGCTCGGGCCGGAAGCGGCGCACGTCGCGGCGCCAGGCGAACAGCTCGGCGAGCGTCTCACGGAAGGATGCGTCGAAGGCGGGCACGTCGGTCAGGTCACAGGTTCCGCGCCGCGGAGGTCCGCGAGCGGTCTCCCTAGCCTGTTCCGGGACGAAGCGCAGAAAAAAGGCCGCCGGGGCGGCGGCCTGAAGTCCTTGGGTCTCGAAACCTCTGGAGTGTCGGGCGTGGAGTCCGGAGGCGGCGACCGAGGGCTGGGGAGCTCGGGTTTCGGGCGCCGCACCGGGCACGACCCGACGAGGTTCACCCACCGTTGTCTCCTTGCAACAAGGCCCGCGAAAGGCGCGAAAGCGGCGAAATCGTGATGCTTTGTTTCTCGGGCGTGGCTTCCGGGCAACGCGCCCCGCCCTTGCGGGCCGCAGCGCGGCGGCCCATCATCCGGCTAACCGAACCGGCCCGAGAACGGAGCGACGATGAGCGAGCGGACGAGCGCCGAGCCACGACCGAACGACATTGCAGCCGCCACCACCGCCCACGTGGTCCCCTTCCCCGCCCCCTCGACCGCACCGCAGATCGCGTTCAACCGGGAGGAGCTGCGCGTCCTGTTCAACCTGTACGGGCGCATGGTCTCCGAAGGCGAGTGGCGGGATTACGCCCTCGACTTCCGCCGCGACAAGGCCGTCTTCTCGATCTATCGCCGCGCCTCCGAGATGCCGCTCTACCGGGTCGAGAAGGACCCGAAACTCGCGCGCCGCCAGGGCGCCTACGCGGTGGTGGCGGCGAGCGGCCGCGTGATGAAGCGCGGCACCGACCTCGCGCGGGTGCTCTCCGTGCTGGAGAAGCCGCTGCGGGTCGTGTGAGCGCCGCCCGGGCAGTGGCCGTCCCACCGGGTCTTCCCACGCGGCATTCCCACGCACGCGCCCGCCCTGCGGGAGACGGTATCCGCCCCCGCTCGCGGCCTCAGCGCTGGCCGAATTTCGTGTCCTTGAACAGGTCCTTGAACTCGCGCGGCTGAGAGCGCCAGTACTGCTTCGGGGCCCGCACTTGGGCGCCGAGCTCGGCCGCCGCGTGCCAGGGCCAGCGCGGGTCGTAGAGCATGGCGCGGGCCAGCGAGACCGCGTCGGCCCGGCCCTCCTGCAGGATCGCCTCGGCCTGGGCCGGCGTGGTGATGAGCCCGACGGCGATCGTCGGCAGCCCCGTCGCCGCCTTGATCCGCTCGGCGTGAGGCACTTGGTAGCCCGGCCCGAGGCGGATCGCCTGCCGGGTCGACAGGCCGCCCGTGGAGACGTGGATGGCGGCGGCGCCCCGCTCCTTCAGGGCCTGGGCGAGCTCGACGGTCTCGTCGAGGTCCCACCCCTCCTCCACCCAGTCGGTGGCCGAGACCCGCATCCAGACGGGCTTGCCCGAGGGCACGACCTCGCGCACCGCCTCGAACACCTCCAGCGGGAAGCGCATCCGGTTGGCGAGGCTGCCGCCGTACTGGTCGGTCCGCTCGTTCGAGAGCGGCGACAGGAATTGATGCAGCAGGTAGCCGTGCGCCCCGTGCAGCTCCACGGCGTCGATGCCGAGGCGCATGGCCCGGCGTGCCGTCGCCACGAAGTCGCACAGGATGCGGCGCAGGTCCGCGGCATCGAGGGCGTGCGGGGGCACCTCCTCCTCCCCGTGCGGGATCGCCGAGGGGGCCACGGTGCGCCAGCCGTGGGGGGATTCGGGCGGGATCTGCGAGCCCCCCATCCAGGGCGCCTCGCTCGACGCCTTGCGGCCGGCATGGGCGATCTGGATGCAGACGGGACCGGGGGCGTAGTCCCGCACGGCGCCGAGGACCCGCGCCAGCGCCCGCTCGGTGCCGTCGTCGTAGAGGCCGAGGTCCCAGGCCGTGATGCGGGCCTCGGGCGAGATGGCAGTCGCCTCCAGCGTCAGCAGGCCCGCCCCCGACATGGCGAGCTGCCCGAGATGCATCATGTGCCAGTCCGTGGCCTCGCCGGCCCGGGCCGAGTACTGGCACATCGGCGCGATCAGGATGCGGTTCTCAAGCGTCAGCTCGTCGAGCTGCAGGGGGTCGAACAGGCGCGCGGTCATGCGGGTCTCCGGGGCCGGGTGGGGGCCATCGAGTGGGGGCCATGTGGCGCAAAGATCCCGATTGGCCAGCCTTCGGTCAGCCGCCGATGCCCCGCGCGCGCAGACTCTCGCCGATCTCGTCGAGGGCGCCGGCATCGTCGATCGTCGGCGGCATGGTCCAGGGCTCATCGTCGGCGATGCGCTTCATGGTGCCCCGCAGGATCTTGCCGGAGCGGGTCTTCGGCAGGCGCGGTACGGTCAGGGCCAGCTTGAAGGCCGCCACGGGGCCGATCCGCTCCCGCACCAGGGCCACGAGCTCGCGCTCGATCTCGGCCGGGTCGCGCTCCACCTGCGCCTTGAGCACCACGAAGCCGCAGGGCGCCTCGCCCTTGAGGTCGTCGCGGATGCCGATCACGGCGCATTCGGCGACGTCCGGGTGGGAGGCGAGCACCGCCTCCATGCCGCCCGTCGAGAGCCGGTGGCCGGCCACGTTGATGATGTCGTCGGTCCGCCCGAGCACGGTCACGTAGCCGTCCGCGTCGAGGAGCCCTGCGTCGGAGGTGTCGTAATAGCCCGGGAAGGTGGTGAGGTAGCTCCGGCGCATGCGCTCCTCCGAGCCCCACAGCGTCGGCAGGCAACCGGGCGGCAGCGGCAGGCGGATCGCGATCGTGCCCATCGTGTCGGGGCCGACCGGCCTCCCGCCCTCGTCGAGCACCTGCACGGCGTAGCCCGGCATCGGCACGCAGGCGCTCCCGTGCTTGACCGGCAGCTGACCGAGCCCGACCGGATTGCCGGCGATCGCCCAGCCCGTTTCCGTCTGCCACCAATGGTCGATGACGGGCCGCTCCAGCGTCCGCTCGGCCCAGGCGACGGAATCCGGGTCCGCCCGCTCGCCCGCGAGGAACAGGCTGCGGAAGCGCGAGAGATCGTAGCCGGCGACCCGCTCGCCGCGCGGATCCTCCTTCTTGATCGCGCGCAGGGCCGTCGGTGCCGTGAAGAGGCAGGCGACGCCGTGCTCGGAGGCGACGCGCCAGAAGGCGCCGGCATCGGGCGTGCCCACCGGCTTGCCCTCGTAGAGCACCGTGGTGCAGCCGTGCACGAGGGGCGCGTAGACGATGTAGGAATGGCCGACGACCCAGCCGATGTCGGAGGCGCAGAAATAGACCTCGCCCGGGGCCACGTCGTAGAGGTTCGCCATCGACCACGCGAGCGCCACGAGGTAGCCGCCGGTGTCGCGCACCACGCCCTTCGGCTTTCCCGTCGTGCCGGACGTGTAGAGGATGTAGAGCGGGTCGGTCGCCGCGACCGTGACGCAGGGCGCCCGCCGCCCCGCCGCCTTCGCGGCCCGCACCGTCTCGGCCCAGTCCCGGTCCCGGCCCGCGACGAGCGCGGCCTCGCATTGCGGGCGCTGCAGGATCAGGCAGGCATCGGGCTTGTGGCGCGAGGCCTCGATCGCCGCGTCGAGGAGCGGCTTGTAGGCGACGACCCGGCTCGGCTCGATGCCGCAGGAGGCGGCGAGCACCACCTTCGGGCTCGCATCCTCGATCCGGACGGCGAGCTCGTTCGCCGCGAAGCCCCCGAAGACCACCGAGTGGACCGCCCCGAGGCGCGCGCAGGCGAACATGCCGACGAGGGCCTCGGGCACCATCGGCATGTAGAGGACGACCCGGTCGCCCTTCCCCACCCCGAGGTCGGACAGAACGGCGGCGAGGGCGGAGACCTCGTCCAGCAGCTCGGCATAGGTGATCCGCCGCTTCGTGCCGGTGACGGGGGACTCGTGGATGATGGCGGCTTGGCTGCCGCGGCCGGCGGCGACGTGCCGATCGACCGCGTTGTGACAGGCGTTGAGGCGCGCATCCGGAAACCAGCGGCCGTACGTGCCCGCCTCGGCGTCGAAGGCGCGGGCCGGCGCGGTCTCCCACGCGATGGCGCGGGCCGCGGCCAGCCAGAAGGTCTCGGGATCGGCGAGGGACGCGGCGTAGACCTCTCCGTAGCGTCCGGGCAGGGGCGTGGCTGGCGTGGCGCTCATGCTGTGTCCTCGGGCGCCCGCTCGCGGCCGTGCGCCGGGCTGACGTGCCTGGGGATCATAGCAGAGCCGTTGGCCCTGTCGGCGCGGGCACCGGAAACAAAACCGCCGCGCTGTCGACCCAGCGCGGCGGCCACGAACTCAGAACGGAAAAATCTGGGGCTGGACGGGGTCAGTGCAGCGTTTCGTCCGATGCGGCCTGGAGGCGGTTGATCTCGTCCTTGAGGTGGAGCTTGCGTCGCTTGAGTTCGGCAATGTGCAGATCGTCCTCGGAGGGACTGAGGATCGCTTCCTGAATCTCACGCTCGAGGGCTTCGTGCTTCCGGGTGAGCTGGCTCAGATGCGTCTGCAGCGACATGAGTCGTGTCTCCTGTCATCGTTCCGACTCGGGTAGACTGACACAGGATGAGCCGGCTGTCGAAGCGATTCGGGCCGGCGTGCCTCACGAAACCTTGCGCTCGCCGGCCGGACTTGAGAGGCTGCTCGAGGCTTCGGGACAGGCGCATCGCGCCGCCCCTTGCCGCAAGCTCGGCCGTGACGCATGGTCTCGTGGCGAGCGCATCCCGGGAATTGCAAGCGACGATGTCTGTTGAGTTGGTCGAGGATGGGCAGGTCGATCTCGTGGGTGAGCTGTCGCGGCTCAAGGAGGAGCACCGCGACCTCGACAGTGCCATCGACGCGCTTGAGCGGAACGTGGCCGGCGACCAGCTCCAGATCCAGAGGCTGAAGAAGCGCAAGCTCACGCTCCGGGACCGCATCTCCTACCTCGAAGACCAGATCACCCCCGACATCATCGCCTGAGCGCTGTCCCGCCTCGATCGCCGCCCTGCGCTTGCCCGGCCGGCGGCGCCCCTGTATTCGGCGGGATCGCGCCTGAACGCCCGCCCGCGGGCCGGCGGCGCCCTCTCGCAGCACGGACGGGACGACGATGGCGGCAGCGCCTCCGGTCGCGATCATCATGGGGAGCCAGTCCGACTGGGCGACCATGCGGCACGCGGCCGAAACACTCGACGCCCTCGGCGTTCTCCACGACACCCGCATCGTCTCGGCCCATCGCACGCCGGACCGGCTCTACGCCTTCGCCAAGGGCGCCAGGGCCGCGGGCCACAAGGTGGTGATCGCGGGTGCGGGCGGGGCCGCCCACCTGCCCGGCATGGCGGCGGCGCTCACGAGCCTGCCCGTCTTCGGCGTGCCGGTGGAGTCGAAGGCGCTCTCGGGCCAGGACAGCCTGCTCTCGATCGTCCAGATGCCCGCCGGCATCCCGGTCGGGACGCTGGCGATCGGCCGGGCGGGCGCCGTCAACGCCGCCCTCCTCGCTGCCGCGGTGCTGGCCCTGACGGATGAGGGCCTCGCCGCGCGCCTGGAGGCGTGGCGGCAGGCGCAGAGCGAGGCCGTGGCGGAGCGGCCGGAGACAGAGATCAACCTGTGACCTCGCCTATCCTGACACCCGGTTCGACCCTCGGCATCGTCGGGGGCGGGCAACTCGGCCGCATGATCGCGCTGGCCGCCGCGAATTACGGGCTCATCGTGCACGTCTTCGCGCCCGATGCCGACAGCCCCGCCTTCGACGTCGCCGCGGCGCGCACGATAGCGGCCTACGACGACGCGGCGGCGCTGAAGGCCTTCGCGGAGAGCGTCGACGCCGTCACCTACGAATTCGAGAACATCCCCCGCGAGACCGCCGAGATCCTGGCCGCCGGCGCGCCGCTCCACCCGAGCGCGCATGCCCTGGCGACCACGCAGGACCGGCTCGCCGAGAAGACCTTCATCAACGACCTCGGCATCCCGACCGCCCCGTTCCGCGCCGTCGACAGCGGCGACGACCTCGACCGGGCCATCGCCGCCATCGGCCGGCCGGCCGTGCTGAAGACCCGCCGCTTCGGCTACGACGGCAAGGGCCAGCGCATGATCCGCGCGGAGGGACCCGTCGACCGCTCGTCGATCATGGCGGAGTTCGGCGGCGCGCCCCTGATCCTCGAGGGTTTCGTGCCCTTCGAGCGGGAGGTCTCGGTGGTTGCCGCCCGCTCGTCGGACGGGTCCTTTGCAGCCTTCGACCTCTGCGAGAACGAGCACCGCGACCACATCCTCGCGGTCACCCGCGTGCCCGCGACCGGCGTCGCGCCGGAGACGGCGCGGAGCGCGATCGACATCGCGCGGCGCATCGCCGAGGCGCTCGACTATGTCGGCGTGCTCGCGGTCGAGATGTTCCTCGTGCGGGAGGGCGGCTCGGAGCGGGTCGTCGTCAACGAGATCGCGCCGCGGGTCCACAATTCCGGCCACTGGACGATCGAGGGGGCGCTCACCTCGCAATTCGCCCAGCACGTGCGCGCCGTCTGCGGCTGGCCGCTCGGCGATGCGTCGCGCACCGGCGGCATGGCGGTCGAGATGCACAACCTGATCGGCGCGGAGGCCGATGGCTGGGCCGAGATCCTCGCCCGCCCCGGCGCCCACCTGCACCTCTACGGCAAGGGCGAGGCGCGGCCGGGCCGCAAGATGGGCCACGTCACGCGCCTGATTCCCTGAGCCGCCGCCGGGCTCGGCCGGCCTCGCGATCTGGGTCCTTCCCGCCACACCGGAGCGCCGCGTGAGGCGGGCGGGGCCCGATTTCCAGGGCCCGCCCACAGGGGCCATACCTTCGCCACATCCACCCGTTTCAGCGGACATCATCCTCGACCTTAAGCGGGCGTTCACCGCGATCGGGGAGAGTGCCCCGGCTCATCGCCTGCAGGTCGAGACCGGGGCGAGCCGGGCGCCGAGGGCGCGCGGGCACGGGCGGATGGACGAGGGCCCGGCGCGCGGACGGCGCGGGGGCTCAGGGAGAGCGGGGCGATGACGTCATTGAGCTTGGCGGGACGGAAGGCCGGGCTGGTCGCGGCCGTGGCGCTGACCGCCGCGGCTTTGGCCGGATGCGAGACGGTCGGCAGCGCCGCCGGCCCGAAGCAGTACGCGGTGCTGGAGGCGGACACGACGGGCGCGACGAACCTCAACATCGCCTCCCTGTCCGAGGTGATCCAGCGCAACCCGAACGACGCGGCGGCCTACAACACCCGCGGCGCGGCCTATGCCCGGGCCGGGCAGTTCGGCGAGGCGATCACCGACTTCACGAAGGCGGTCCAGATCGACCCGAACTCGGCCTCGGCCTTCAACAACCGGGCCCTGGCCTACCGCCAGACGGGCCGCAACGACGCGGCCCTGCAGGATTTCTCGAAGGCGGTCTCCGCCGACCCGAATTACGGACCCGCCTATATCGGCCGCGCCAACGTGCTGCGCGCGCAGGGCGACCTCGACGGCGCCCTCAGCGACCTCAACATGGCGATCCGCATGATGCCGGAATCGGCCGAGGCCTATCACGCCCGCGGGCTCGTCCGGCAGAAGCAGGGCCAGAACCAGCAGGCCATCGCCGATTTCGACGCCGCGATCGACCGGAACCCGTTCGTGAGCGCGCCCTACGCCGCCCGCGGCCAGAGCCTGATCGCCACGAACCAGTACGACAAGGCGATTGAGGACTACAACGCGGCGCTCAACGTCAACAACAAGGACGCCACCTCCTGGGCCTATCGCGGTCTCGCCTACGAGAAGTCGAACCGCAAGAAGGAGGCGGCCGAGAGCTACCAGCGCGCCGCCCAGATCGAGCCGGGCAACCCGATCGCCAAGCAGGGCCTCGGCCGCGTGCAGGGCGGCGTGGGCTCCCTGTTCAACTGACGGGCTCGGGGTCGCGGATCGTTTCGGGGCGGGTGCCGGGAGGCGCCCGCCCTTTTCATTCGGGGGCCGGTCAGCCCCCGCCGGGGAGCGGCACGCGCCCGGCCCTCAAGCCTCGAAGCGCTCGGCGCGGTGCTCGCCCAGGATGCGGCGCACGGTGCCGGTCGAGGAGCGGTAGACGACCGTCTCCGTCTGGATCAGGCCGGGCTTGAAGCGCACGCCCTTCAGGAGCGCGCCGTCGGTGACGCCGGTCGCCGCCACGATCACGTCGCCGCGGGCGAGGTCGGTGAGCTCGTATTTCCGGTTCGGGTCCGAGATGCCCATGCGCGCGGCCCGGTCGCGCTTGTCGGCGCTGTCGAGGATGAGCCGGCCCTGCATCTGGCCGCCGATGCAGCGCAGCGCGCCCGCCGCGATCACGCCCTCCGGCGCCGCCCCGGTGCCGAGATAGATGTCGGCCCCCGTCTCCTCCGGGCTCGTCGTGAAGATGATGCCGGCGATGTCGCCGTCCGAGATCAGGCGGATGCCCGCCCCCGTCGCCCGCACGGCGCTGACGAGGTTCATGTGCCGCGGCCGGTCGAGGATGATCGCGGTGATCTGCGCGGGATGCACCCCCTTGGCCCGGGCCAGCGCCGCGATGTTGTCCGCCGGGCTCGCGTCGAGATCGACGAGGCCGGGCGGGTAGCCGGGGCCGATCGCGATCTTCTGCATGTAGACGTCGGGCGCCGCGAGCAGGGATCCGCGCTCGGCCATGGCCATCACGGAGATGGCGCCCGGCATGTCCTTCGCGCAGAGCGTCGTGCCCTCCAGCGGATCGACGGCGAGATCGACCTCCGCACCCCCGCCCCGGCCGATCCGCTCGCCGATGTAGAGCATCGGCGCCTCGTCGCGCTCGCCCTCGCCGATCACCACGGTCCCGTCGACGGGCAGGAGGTTCAACTCGCGGCGCATGGCGTCGACGGCGGCCTGGTCGGCCTCCTTCTCGTTGCCCTGGCCGCGCAGGCGGGCGGCGGCGATGGCCGCGCGCTCGGTCACGCGGGCGAGTTCGAGGGTGAGGGTGCGGACGACGCCGCCCCGCGGAGCCTCCGGGTTCGCTTCGGTCATGCCTTCCTCGCCCACGTGCGGCCGCTTCGTCGGCCTGGCGCTTCCCGAACAAGCCGGCCCGGCGCGCCTATCCCCGTGTTGTAGCGCGTTTCTCCGCCGCGGAGTCGTGCCGCGTGCGAATATCCTCAAGCCTCACGCGGTCTTGCCCCCCGCGGTCTTGCCTCACACGGTCTTGCCTCACGCGGCCCAGGACTCGCGCCCGGTGCCGGGCTCACTCGCGCTCGATCCGGATGAGCTGGGGCGCCTCGGCGAGGAGCCCGTCCGCCGCGATGGCCTCGAGCGCCGCGCGGATCGTGCCCTCGGTGGCCGCGTAGGTGATGAGAACGAGGGGGACCGGCCGGCCCGAGCGCCCGCGCGGATCCTGCGAGGCCGCGCTCTCGGTGCGGCGCTGCAGGATGCTCTCCAGCGAGATGTCGCGCTCGGCCATGCGGGTGGCGACGCCGGCCGCGACGCCGGGGCGGTCGTGCACGGTCAGCCGGATGTAGTAGCCGCCCTCGTGCCGCTGCATCTCGACCCGCGAGGACGGGCGCAGGCGCGCGGTCGGGCGCCCGAAGGTGGGGCGCACGATGCGGGACGCCACGTCCGCGATGTCGGCGACCACCGCCGAGGCCGTCGCCTCGCCGCCGGCGCCGGGGCCGATCAGGGTCAGTTCGCCCACCGCGTCGGCGTCGATCGTCACCGCGTTCGTCACGCCCATCACCTGCGCGATGGCGGAGGATTTCGGCACCATGGTCGGGTGCACGCGCTGCTCGACGCCGGCGTCCGAGAGCTGGGCCACGCCGAGAAGCTTGATGCGGTAGCCGAGTTCCTTGGCCATGGTCAGGTCGAGGGGCTGGATCGCCGAGATGCCCTCGACCGAGACGCCCTCCGCGTCGATCTCGGTGCCGAAGGCGAGGCTCGTCAGGATCGCGAGCTTGTGGGCGGTGTCGAAGCCCTCGATGTCGAAGGTCGGATCGGCCTCGGCGTAGCCGAGCGCCTGCGCGTCCTTGAGGCAATCCTCGAAGGTCAGGCCCTCGAGCTCCATCCGGGTCAGGATGTAGTTGCAGGTGCCGTTGAGGATCCCGTAGACGCGGGCGACCGCGTTGCCCGGCAATCCCTCGCGCAGGGCCTTGACGACGGGGATGCCGCCCGCCGCCGACGCCTCGAAGGCCAGGGCGACGCCGCGCTCCTCGGCCGCCTGGGCGAGCGCCGCGCCGTGGCGGGCGAGCAGCGCCTTGTTGGCCGTGACCACGTGCTTGCCGGCCGCGATCGCCGCTTCGACCACCGCCTTCGCCGCGCCCTCCGCGCCGCCGATCAGCTCCACGACGCAATCCACTTCCCCGGCGCTCGCGAGCGCCACCGGGTCGTCGAACCACTGGACACCGGCCAGATCGAGGCCGCGGTCGCGGGACCGGTCGCGGGACGAGACGGCGGTGACGCGGATCTCGCGGCCCGTGGCGGCGGCGAGCGCGTCCGCCCGACGGACGACCATGCGGACGACGGCGGCGCCGACGGTCCCGAGACCGGCGACGCCGAGGCGGAAGCTCTGTGTCATGACCTGGTCCCCGGCCTATCCCACGCCGTGCCCGCTCTGGGGCCGCCGGCGGCTCGACGCGCGGTGCGGGCGCGAGGCTCGAGACCGCGGCCCCGCCGATCCGCGCGGCGGGCACTTCTGCAACGATTTCCGGAGGGGCGCAAGGAACGGGCCGCGCCGCAGGGTCACCTCGCCCGCGCCTGCGCCGCGCGGAAGCGGAGCGCCGTCAGGATCAGCGCGTAGAGCACGCCCGCATTGAGGAGGTGCCAGAGGAAATGCGTGCCGTGCGGCAGGCTCGCGCAGGCCGCCCGGTCGAGCGTCCGGAAGGCGAGCGACGCGAGGAAGAGGGCCGCGACCGCGAGGATCCGCCGTCCCGCCTCCCGGCGATGCGGGACGGCGCCGGATGCGAGCAGCGCCGCGCCGACACCCAGGAGGGCGAGAAGGGCCGGCACATAGTCGATCGACCCGTTCGTGGCCGCCCCGAGATCCCGACCGGCCAGAAGGCTCAGCACCGGCTCCAGGGCGAGGCTCGCGCCGGCGAAGCAGAGCGTCGCCGTGGTCGCCCCCGCGATGCCGAGGCCGAGGAAGCGGCGCATGGCGAGGAGGAAGTAGGCGTAGATGAACAGCGCGATCGGGATCACGTCCGCGAGCATCGACCAGCGCAGCGCCAGGGTGTGGAACAGGAACGACCCCGCCCCGACGCAGGCCGCGAGGATCGCGAGGGCGAGCGCGGGCGGGTCGACGATGCCGGGGGGAATCGCGTGAGGGCTGGACGGGTGACCCGCGCCCGTCCCGACCCCCGCGACGGCGCGCCAGCCCGCCAGCGCCGCCGCGATCAGGAACGCGGCGTTCGTCGCGGCGTTGAGCGGCTCCGCCCAGAAGCCGGGATCCGTGCGCTCGCAATAGGCCCGGATCGGCTCGAACCACGCTCCCGCCATCCCCCCTCCGTCCCGTCCCGATTGCGGCCCCCCGCCTTGTCAGGCCGGCGCGAAGGCCCGATGACGGTCGCGCCTCCTCGGGATACGAAGTCCATGCGGATCACCACCTGGAACGTCAATTCGATCAAGCAGCGGGTCGGCCATCTCCTCGCCTTCCTCGACGAGGCGAAGCCCGACGTCGTCTGCCTGCAGGAATTGAAGTGCCAGGACGAGGCCTTCCCCCGCTCCGAGATCGAGGCGGCGGGCTACGCGGTCGAGACGCACGGCCAGAAGGCCTATAACGGCGTCGCGCTGCTCGTACGGGCGCCGCTCGGCCTGAGCGAGGTGCGCCGCGGCCTGCCGGGGGACGCGGAGGACGAGCAGGCCCGCTACATCGAGGGGGTCGTCGCGGCCGAGGGCGTGGCGCCCGTGCGCGTGGCCTCGATCTACCTGCCGAACGGCAACCCGGTGGCGAGCGCGAAATACCCCTACAAGCTCGCCTTCCTGGAGCGGCTGCGCCGCCATGCGCGCGGGCTGATGCAGGCGGAGACGGCCCTCGTGCTCGCGGGAGACTACAACGTCATCCCGGATCCCGAGGATGCGGCGGACCCGGCCGCCTGGGCCAACGATGCCCTGTTCCTGCCCCAGTCCCGCGCCGCCTTCCGGATGCTCCTCGCCGAGGGGCTGACCGACGCCCTGCGGGCCTGCGACCCCCGGGCCGGGCTCTACACGTTCTGGGACTATCAGGCGGGCAGCTGGCCGCGGAATTTCGGCATCCGCATCGACCATCTGCTCCTCTCCCCGCAAGGGGCGGACCGGCTGGTCTCGGCCTCGGTGCAGAAGCACCTGCGCGGCCTCGACAAGCCCTCCGACCACGTGCCGGTGACGGTGGAGCTGTCGGACGGGTGAGCGGCGCCGCTCAGCGGCGGCGCCGGCCTGTTCCCGAGGTCTGGGCCTCGTTCTGGGCCAGGGCCCGATCGTCCTCGTTCGCCGCCGCCCAGTTCTTCTCGTAGAGCGAGACGATCCAGTCGTCCTTGCGCCCCTCCGCGCCCTGGCGGGCGAGCGAGAGCCACATCAGGCCGCGCGCCCGCTGCACCGGCACGCCGCCGAGCCCGTTGACGAGGAGGTCGCCGAGCAGCGCCTGAGCCGGCCGGTGTCCCTTCTCGGCCGCGAGGTTGAACCAGCGGGCGGCCTGGCGCGCGTCGGCCTCGACGCCCGTCCCCTCGAGGTAGAGCCGGGCGAGATTGTACTGCGCGTTCGGGTCCCCGAAATAGGAGGCCGCGTAGTTGAACATGTCGTAGGCCCGCTCCGGGTTCGCGCGCACGTAGGTGCCCTTGATCCCGTCGAGGAAGTAGCTGCCGAGGGCCGTGAAGGCGCTCGCGACCACGCCCGAATTCGGCGCGTCCGGCCCGTCGTCGCTGCTGTCGTCGGCGATCCGTGAGAAGTACTCGAACGCCTTGAGGTCGTCGTGCGGGACGCCGTCCCCGTCCGCGTACATGCGGCCGAGCTTCCAGAGGGCGAGGGCGTGGCCCTGGCCGGCCGCGTATTCGAGGGCGCGGGCGGCGCCTTCCTTGTCGCCCGCATTGTACTCGCGCATCCCGGTGCGCAGCGCGTCCTTGGCCGAGCGATAGCTCTTCTCGGCGACAGGCGTGCGCGCGGCCGCGTCGAGGGCCTCGACGGGCGCCGTCACCGGCAGGGCGAGGAGGAAGAGCAGGCCCGCCAGGGGCACGGCCGCCAACGCTCGCGCGCGCGCGCGCGAGGCGACCGGCCGATCCGGATCGGCCCCGACCGGCCGCGCGAGCGGCCGGCAAAGGTCAGTCCTAGATGTCCGCATAGGTCTGCGTCTCCTTGGCGCCGCCCGGATGGGTGACGGCGCCGTTGACCGCGGCTCCCACGGTCTGCGCGTATTTCCAGAGGTAGCCCGAGGTCGCGGTGTTGCCGCGCGGCGTCCACGACTTGCGGCGCTCGGCGAGTTCCGCGTCCGTGAGCGCCACGTCGAGCGTGCCCTTGATGGCGTCGAGGGTGATGAGGTCGCCGTCCTTCAGGAGGCCGATCGGCCCGCCGACCGCCGCCTCGGGGCCGACATGGCCCACGCAGAAGCCGCGGGTGGCGCCGGAGAAGCGCCCGTCGGTGATGAGCGCGACCTTGTCGCCCATGCCCTGGCCGTAGAGGGCGGCCGTGGTCGAGAGCATCTCGCGCATGCCGGGGCCGCCCTTCGGACCCTCGTAGCGGATCACCAGCACGTCGCCGGGCTGGTAGGTGCGGGTCTGCACGGCCTCGAAGCAGGCTTCCTCGTTGTCGAAGACGCGGGCCGGGCCGGTGAAGACCTGCCGGTCGAGCGGCATGCCCGCGACCTTCACGATGGCGCCCTCGGGGGCGAGGTTGCCCTTCAGGCCGACGACGCCGCCGGTCGGCGTGATCGGGGCGTTGGCGGGGCGGACCACGTCCTGGTCCGGGTTCCAGCCCACCTTCTCCAGGTTCTCGGCCATGGTCCGGCCCGTCACGGTCAGACAGTCGCCGTGCATGAAGCCGTGGTCGAGCAGCGTCTTCATCAGGAGCGGGATGCCGCCGACCTCGAACAGGTCCTTGGCGACGTAGCGCCCGCCGGGCTTGAGGTCCGCGATGTAGGGCGTGCGCCGGAAGATCTCGGCCACGTCGAAGAGCGAGAATTCGATGCCGCATTCGTGCGCGATGGCGGGCAGGTGCAGCGCCGCGTTGGTCGAGCCGCCCGAGGCCGCCACCACGGTGGCGGCGTTCTCCAGCGCCTTGCGGGTGACGATGTCCCGCGGGCGGATGTTCCTGGCGATGAGCTCCATGATCTTCTCGCCGGCCGCGGCGCAGAACTTGTCGCGGATCTCGTAGGGCGCCGGCGCGCCCGCCGAGTAGGGCAGCGCGAGGCCGATCGCCTCGGAGACGGTGGCCATGGTGTTGGCGGTGAACTGCGCGCCGCAGGCGCCGGCCGAGGGACAGGCCACCTGCTCGAGCTCGTCGAGGTCCTCGAGGCTCATGTCGCCGACGGCGTGCTTGCCGACCGCCTCGAACAGGTCCTGCACCGTGACGGGCTTGCCCTTGAAGGTGCCGGGCAGGATCGAGCCGCCGTAGATGAAGATCGACGGCACGTTGAGGCGCACCATCGCCATCATCATGCCGGGCAGCGACTTGTCGCAGCCGGCAAGGCCGACCAAGGCGTCGTAGGAATGGCCGCGGATGGTGAGCTCGACCGAATCCGCGATCACCTCGCGCGACGGCAGCGACGCCCGCATGCCGCTATGGCCCATGGCGATGCCGTCGGTGACGGTGATGGTGCAGAATTCGCGCGGGGTGCCGTTCGCCGCCGCCACGCCCTTCTTCACGGCCTGGGCCTGGCGCATCAACGAGATGTTGCAGGGCGCGGCCTCGTTCCAGCAGGAGGCGACGCCGACGAGGGGCTGATGGATCTGCTCGCGGGTCAGGCCCATCGCGTAGAGGTAGGAGCGGTGCGGCGCCCGCTCGGGCCCCTCCGTGACGTGGCGGCTCGGCAGTTTCGACTTGTCGTTCAAACGCGCGTCCATACCCGTATCTCGCGATCCCGAAATCCCGACCCCGCACCCTTCCGCAACAACGTTCGAGATCGCCCCGCGAACCGCTCGGGGCGGCGCGCGGCGAGGGCTTCTGACGCTCACGGAAAGACCACGGAACGAGACGGTAAATCGTTGTCGGAACTGCCCTTTACCGCCGATCCTGAGGTGGTCCCGGTTTATGGCGGGATCGCGGCGGATGAGGGCGTGTCTCGGGGCAAACTCGGGATGGTTTTACGGTGTTGCGACCCCGCCACAGCCACGCTTCGCGGCCGATGCCGGGGGGCGGTGGCGGGCCGCTCGCGCGAGCCTCGGGCAGCCGCGGGACGGTATCCCGGACGCGCTCTCCGGTCGGTAAGGCGATGATCGCGATCTACGTCTGCCGATGCCGAAACGTGATCGCTCGGATGTGCGTTTAGGGGATCCTGACCAGGGGGGCTTGGATGGCGCCGGAACGCTTGGCGGGAGCCGCGCCGTCTCAGCGCGCGGGCAAGGCCGCCGCCGCTTCCGGCCCCTCCAGCGCCCGGTCGCTCTCGTCCTTCAGGCCGATTCCGGTCAGCCCCCGGGCAAGCGCCTGCCCGAGCAGCCAGCTCAGCCGGAAGGCCGCGTCCGCGGGCTGCAGCCCCGCTTCGCGCACGTTCGAGATGCAGTTGCGCTCCGCATCCGACCGGCCGGGCCTCGGGTCGAAGGTCAGGTAGATGCCGAGACTGTCGGGTGAGGACAGGCCCGGCCGTTCGCCGATCAGCACGGCGACCGCCCGCGCCTGGAGCGCCGCGCCGATCGCGTCGCCCAGCGCGACCCGGGCCTGTTCCGCAACGACCACCGGCGCGAGGCGCCAGCCCGCGGCCTCCGCATAGGGCAGGAAGGCGGCGATCAGGCGGGCCGCGTTCTCGTGCACGGCGCGGGCCGAGAGCCCGTCCGCCACGACGAGGGCGAGGTCGGCGGGCGGGCCCGCCGCGGCAGCGAGGGCGGACGCCCCCTCCTCCGACAGGCGCCTTCCGTAATCCGGCCGGCGCAGGTAGGTCGCGCGGTCCGGCGCTCGCGAGGCGACCGTCAGGGTCCGCAATCCGAGGGCCGCGATGGCGTCCGCCACGGCGGCGGCCTCCATCGGCGCGTGGACCGCATCGCGCGCCTGGGCATGGGCGAGGCCGAAGCGCAGCACCTCCCGCGTCGGCAACCCGTTGCCGGCCCGCCCGAGGCCGATCCGGGCGGGGGTGAGCGCCGAGAGGCGGGTCCAGAGATCGTCGGGTCGGCTCATGAAGCGAGCCCGGGCGCTGCCGCGAGGAGCCTCGGGGTCCCGTCTCCGGGCAGCAGCGATCCCGTCGCGTCCGCGAGCCCGATCCGGGCGAGCCAGGCCTCGAATTCGGGCGCGCGGCGCAGCCCCAGCACCTCGCGCAGGTAGAGCGCGTCGTGGAAGGAGGTGGACTGATAGTTCAGCATGACGTCGTCGGCGCCGGGCACGCCCATGATGTAGGTGCAGCCGGCCGCCCCGAGCAGCGTCAGGAGCGTGTCCATGTCGTCCTGGTCGGCCTCGGCGTGGTTCGTGTAGCAGATGTCGACGCCGAGCGGCACGCCCATCAGTTTGCCGCAGAAATGGTCTTCCAGGGCCGCCCGGATGATCTCCTTGCCGTCGTAGAGGTATTCGGGCCCGATGAAGCCCACCACCGTGTTGACGAGGAGCGGCTCGTAGGCGCGCGCCACCGCGTAGGCCCGGGCCTCCAGGGTCTGCTGGTCGATGCCGTGATGGGCGTCCGCCGACAGCGCCGAGCCCTGGCCCGTCTCGAAATACATCACGTTCTGCCCAAGCGTGCCGCGCCTCAGCGCGACGGCCGCCTCGCGGGCCTCCTTCAGGAGCGCCAGGGTGACGCCGAAGCTCGCATTGGCCGCTTGCGTGCCCGCGATCGACTGGAACGGCAGGTCGACCGGCCAACCCCGGTTCATCGCCTCGATCGTCGTCGTGATGTGGGTGAGCACGCATCCCTGCGTCGGGATGTCGAGGCGCCGGATCACGTCGTCCAGGAGGTGCAGGAGCCGACCCAGCGCCTGGAGCGAGTCCGAGGCCGGATTGATGCCGATCACGGCGTCGCCGCAGCCGAGGCTGAGCCCGTCGAGGATCGAGGCCGTGATGCCGGCCGGGTCGTCGGTCGGGTGGTTCGGCTGCAGCCGGGCCGCGAGCGTTCCGGGCAGGCCGATCGTGTTGCGGAAGCGCGTGACGATGCGGGCCTTGCGGGCGACCAGGATCAGGTCCTGGTTGCGCATGATCTTCGAGACGGCCGCCGCAATCTCGGGCGTGACCGACGGCGCGATCCGCGTCAGCGTCTCGGGCAGGGCACCGAGCAGGAACTCGCGGAAATCACCGACGGTCAGATGCGCGATCTCGGAAAATGCCTTGGCCTCATGAGTGTCGAGGATGAGCCGGGTGACGTCGTCTTCCTCGTAGGGGATCAGCGGCCGGGCGAGGATCTCCGAGAGGGGCACCTCGGCGAGGCACCAGCGGGCGGCCACGCATTCCTCGGCCGATTCGGCGGCGATGCCGGCAAGCCGGTCGCCGGACCGCGGCGGCGTCGCCTTGGCCATCAAGGTCGCGAGATCGGCGAAGGCCCAGGTCCGTGGTCCGACGATGTGGCGATAGGCCATCCCGCGAGGTCTTCCGGCTCGGTCACGACAGGCAGAGGATGCGCGACGGCGCGGTTATGTCAAAGCGCAGGCGATCCCGTGATCCCGGGAGAGGTCAGGCCGCGCCCGCATGCGGGGCGGGCTCCTCCGTCGAGATCGCCTCGACCGTGCGCTGGCCCGTCTCGTCCCGCCCGTCCGCACGGTCGATGCGGATCTGCATGCCTTTGGGCTGCATGTTGCCGTAGGGCGTCGAGAAGGCGATCTCGGCCGCATCGCGGCCGACGCCGATGCGCACGAGGCCGTCGAGGTTCGCCTGCCGCGTCGCGTCGAACAACCACCAGCGTCCGTCGAGATAGGCCTCGAAGACGGCGTGGAAGTCGCAGGGCACGAGGCCGTAGGCGTAGCAGGAGACGAAGCGGGCCGGGATGCCGAGCGCCCGGCAGAAGGCGGTGCCGAGATGGGCGAAATCCCGGCAGACGCCGGCACGGGCGAGCAGGGTCTCGTCGGCGGTGGTCTCCTCGTCGCTCGCGCCGCGCACGTAGGCGATGTGGTCGTGGATCCAATTGCAGATCGCGTTCACCCGCTGATGCCCCTTGGGCAGGCTGCCGAACTCGGCCTGCGCGAAGGGGGTGAGCCGGTCGGAGGAGACGAAGCGGCTCGGCAGCAGGAAGGGGAGGATGTCGAGCGGGAGCGCGGCGAGCGGCGTCTCGTCGATCCCGGCCGGGTCCGCCCGGGTCACGGTGAGGTCGACCTCGGCATTGTACTCGAGCGAGAACGCCCCGGTCGGCACGGTCACGCCGAGATAGCGGTTCTGGAAGTCGGGCGAGACGTAGATGCGCCGCGCGAGGTCCGGCGAGAGGGTCAGGCTCTCGCTGACGATGTGAAGGCTCTTCAGCCGCGCCACCTCGAGATTGAAGATGAACAGCGTGTCCGAGAGGATCTCGTAGGAGAGGCTGCAGCCCAGGGTGTAGCGCACCGGCGGCTCCTTGCGCGGGGGGACGACAGGCCCGGTGCAAGGACCGCGCCCGGCGATTCTGGGGATCGAGCAAGCCCTCCCCGAATGTCGGGCGCAGGTGTCCTCAAGTCCGGGGCATCAGCACCACGGTCAGCGAGCGCACGCCCTGCGCCCCGTGAATCAGCACTCCCTCGATGTCGGCGGTGGCCGAGGGGCCCGTGTGCAGCACGGCATAGGCCGCTCCCGCGAAATCCGGTCGCCGGTAGGCCGCCTGAATGTTGACGAGGATGTCCTGGGGATCGAGCAGCACGATCAGGTGCTGGGCTAGGTAGGCCACCGCGTTGACCCGCAATTCGTCCTGCGTGAACAGCACCGAGCCCGTCTCCGCGACGCCGAAGACCGCGCGCACCACCGCGACGTCGACATCGGCGAGGTCGGCCGGGTTCTCCACCTGCGCGAGATCCCGGTTCCCCTGCACCTCCGGCACAGCCGAGGCCACGACCCTGGCGGCGGCGAGGCGCTCGCGCACCGGCGCCAGCGGATCACGGCCGGGCTCGGCCTCGGCGACGCGCCCGCCCATGCGTTTCAGGCGGTCCGCGAACTCGGCGACGAGATCCGGGCCGACGAGGGGCGCGAAATCCGGCAGGGACGGCAGGGGATAGGCGCCCGCGGGGCGGTTCTGCCGGATCGCCCCGAGGATCGCCTCGCGCGAGCTCACGCTTCGCCTCCCGTCTTGTCCGCCTTCATGCGGTTCTGCCGGTACCAGGCGTGGAAGCTCTGGCGCGGGGTGTGGGGCATCTCGCGTCCCCTCCCCCAGGTGTTGACCGGGTTGTAGACGGCGAAGCGCGGCAACACCCGCAAGGCCGAATCCGCCGCGCCGATCGCGGCCCGGTAGGCGGCCGGGCGGCTCAGCACTTGGCCCGCGGCCTTCATCATGCCCTTCTTGACGAGCGGGATCTCGTGTTCCTCGGCCAGCACCTTGCGCCACGCGAAGATCTGCTCGTGGATGTTGATCTTCACCGGGCAGACGTTGGTGCAGGAGCCGTTCATCGTCGAGGAGAAGGGCAGCGTCGAGTATTTCCGCTTGTTGAAGGTCGGGTCGATGATGAGCCCGATCGGTCCCGAATAGGTCGCCCCGTAGGAGAGGCCGCCCGAGCGCCGGTAGACCGGGCAGGTGTTCATGCAGGCCCCGCAGCGGATGCATTTCAGCGAGGTCCAGAACTCCTCCATCCCGAGGCGGGCCGAGCGGCCGTTGTCGACGAGCACCATGTGCATCTCGGTGCCCTTGCGGGGCCCGCGGAAATGCGAGGTGTACTGGGTGATCGGCGAGCCCAGAGCGGAGCGGGAGAGCAGCCGGATGAACACGCCGAGATGCTCGATCCGCGGGATCAGCTTCTCGATGCCGATCGAGTGGATCTGCAGCTTCGGCACGTTGCCCGAGAGGTCGGCGTTGCCCTCGTTGGTGCAGGTCACCACCGTGCCGGTCTCGGCGATCGCGAAGTTGCAGCCGGTCATCCCGGCATCGGCCGTGAGGATGTGCGGGCGTGTCGTCTCGCGCTGGCTCTCGGCGAGATAGTGGATGTCGTCGTTCTCGGGATCGGTGCCGAGCGTCCGGGCGAAGACCTCCGCCACGTCGAGGCGGGTCTTGTGGACGGCCGGGCAGACGACGTGGCTCGGGTCCTCGTTGTCGAGCTGCTGGATGCGCTCGCCGAGGTCGGTCTCGATGATCTCGATGCCCTGTGCGGCCATGTAGTGCCGAAAGCCGCATTCCTCCGTGAGCATCGACTTGGACTTGATGAGCGTCCTCGCACCGTGGTCCTTCAGGATGCCGTGGACGATGCGGTTATGCTCCGCGCCATCCGCCGCCCAGTGGACGTGGACGCCGTTCGCCTTGGCATTGGCCTCGAACTCCTCGAGGTAGCGGTCGAGGTTCGAGAGGGTGTGCGCCTTGATCTGCGAGGCGAGCTCGCGCAGCGCCTCCCATTCGGGGATGCCGTGGGCGACCGTGTCGCGCTTCTTGCGCAGGTCCCACAGGCGCTCGTCGTGGGCCTTGAGGTGCAGGGGCGCCGCGATGAAGCGCTCGGCGGCCTCCGCCTGATCGATCGGCCGGTTGCCCTTGACCTTGGCGCCCCGCGGCTGCGGCTCGCGGGTGCGGGCCGCCTTGGGCGCTGCGCTGATCGGCTGGGAAGCGGCTTCCGCGTGCTGCAGCCGGCCGCCATCCTGGCCGCGCTCGCTCTCGTCGGAGGGCTGGCGGACGTCCGGATGGATCAGGCCGCCGCGCTGGCTCGCGCCGTCATGGACGCGAAGGTCGTCTGGCTCGCTCATGCGGCGGCTCCGTTCAGGACCTGGGCGATGTGGATGAACCTGAGCGGCACGCCGAGGCGCTCGGCGCAGCCCTTCTGGTGCATCATGCAGGAGGAATCGGCCGAGACGACGTATTCCGCGCCGGCCCGGGCGTGGTCGCTCACCTTGTCGTATCCCATCTTGGCCGACACGGCGGGCTCGAACACCGAGAAGGTGCCGCCGAAGCCGCAGCACTCGTCCGGCCGCGCGATCTCGACAACCTCCAAGCCCTTCACCTTGGCGAGGAGATCGAGCGGCTTCGAGAAGAAGGGTGCGTTGATCTCGCTGGGGCGGGCGTGGCCGATGCCGCGGAGCGCGTTGCAATTCGAGTGGTAGCTGACCTTGTGCGGGAATTCCGCCCAGGGAAACGCCTCGACCTTGAGCACGTCGTGCAGGAACTCGACGAGTTCGTAGGTGTTCGCCCGGACGTGCCGAACCTCGTCCGTCTGCGGGATCGCGGTGAGGTGGGCGCGGACCTGATGGGCGCAGCTGCCCGAGGGCACGACGATGTGGTCGAAGCCGGAAAAATTCCTCACGAACAGCGCTTCGGTCGCTGCCGCCTCGGCGTGGCAGCCGGTATTCGTCATCGGCTGGCCGCAGCAGGTCTGGTCGTAGGGGTACTCGACGTCGAGGCCGAGGCGCTCCAAGAGCTCGAGCGTCGCGATGCCGACCTCCGGCTCGAAGGCATCGACGTAGCACGGCACGAACAGTCCGATGCGCATGGGAGCGTCTCACCGCTGTCCGGCGGAACGGAATCGCGCCAGACTGGAACTCTTCAAAGGTCAGGCTGTGGGTCTACGCAGAACGCGGCGCTTCTGCCACCCCAAACCGCCCCGACCGATGAGAGGCGGCACCGATCGTAACGCCGCGGGCATTGCTGCTCAGCGGATGAGGTTCGTCTTGGCGAGGTCGAGGACCGCATCGCCCCGCCCGCTCATGACCGCCCGCAGCACGTAGAGGCTGAAGCCCTTGACCTGCTGGCCGTCGATCTTGGGCGGGATCGAGAGTTCCTGCCGGTTGACCACGACGTCGAGAAGCGCCGGGCCCTCATGGGCGAAGATCTCGGAGGCGGCACCCTCCAGTTCGCCCGGATCCTCGACGCGGACGCCGTGGATGCCCGCGGCGCGGGCGAGGCTCGCGAAATCCGGGTTCTCGAGTTCGACCCCGGTCTCCAGGTAGCCCGCGGCCTTCATCTCCATCTCGACGAAACCGAGTGAGCCGTTGTTGAAGACGACGATCTTCACCGGCAGCTTCTCCTGCCGCAGCGTCAGCAAGTCGCCCATCAGCATGGCGAACCCGCCGTCCCCGGAGAGGGAGACGACCTGGCGCTTGCGGTTCGCGGCCTGTGCGCCGAGCCCCTGCGCCATGGCGTTCGCCATCGAGCCGTGCACCCAGGAGCCGAGGAGCCGGCGTCGCCCATTCATCCGGAGGTAGCGAGCGGCCCAGATCGTCGGCGTACCGACATCCGCCGTGAAGATCGCGTCCTCGGCGGCCGCGTCGCTCACCACCTTGGCGAGGTACTGCGGGTGGATGGGCTTGCGGCCGGGCTTGCCGGTCGCGAGCTCGTCGAGCCCCTCCCGCGCCTTGGCGTAGTGCTTCAGGCTCGCGTCCAGGTAGCTCCGGTCGCTCTTCACCTGCAGCTTCGGCAGGAGCGCCTCGATCGTCGCGGCGACGTCGCCGACGACGCCGAGATCGAGCCGGCAGCGCCGGCCGAGCTGCTGCGGCCGCAGGTCGACCTGCGCGACCTTGGCGCCGCTCGGATAGAATTGCTTGTAGGGGAAGTCGCTGCCCAGCATCAGCAGGGTCTCGCAGGCATGCATCGCGGCGTAGCCCGACGAGAAGCCGATCAGGCCCGTCATGCCGACGTCGTAGGGGTTGTCGTACTCGACGAATTCCTTGCCGCCGAGCGCGTGCACGATCGGACTCTTGAGTGTCTCGGCGAGGCGAAGAAGCTCCGCATGCGCCCCGGCGCAGCCGCGCCCGCAGAGCAGCGTGATCCGCTTCGAGCCGTTGAGGAGGTCGGCGAGCGCGTCGAGCTCCGCCTCGGCCGGCCGCACGACCGGCGTCGGCGGGATGAGGCCGCGGATGGGTCCGACCGCGCGGACGGGCGCATCCTTCACCGCGACGTCGCCGGGGATGATGACGACGGCCACGCCCCTCTGGCCGATGGCGGCCCGCAGGGCATTCTCGAGCACGAAGGGAAGCTGCGAAGGGTCGGAGACCGTCTCGCAGTAATGCGAGCACTCGCGGAACAGGTGCTTCGGGTCCGTCTCCTGGAAATAGCCGGAGCCGATCTCGGACGAGGGGATGTGAGCCGCGATGGCGAGCACCGGCGTGCGCGTCCGATGGCAATCGTAGAGGCCGTTGATCAGGTGGACGTGGCCCGGCCCGCAGGACCCCGCGCAGACCGCGAGCCCGCCCGTGATCTGACTCTCGGCTCCCGCCGCGAAGGCGCCGGCCTCCTCGTGCCGGACGTGGATCCATTCGATCCGGCCGCGCGAGCGGATCGCCTCCGTGATCGCGTTGAGGCTGTCGCCGACGACGCCGTAAATGCGAGCGACGCCGATCTCCTGAAGGGTCTCGACGACGAGATCGGCGACGTTGTGGATGGTCATGGCCCGGTTCCCGGCTCGGCATGCGCTCCTGTCCGAACCGATGAAGCGGAGCCGTGTTCCGCTGCGTTGCGGAAGGTGCGTGGGCGCTCAGTCCTTCAGGTCGGCGGCGCGCGGCGCCACGACCGCGAAGAGGTCGGCGAGGGCGGCGAGGCTCGCGGATTGGAGCTGCGCCGCGGGCACGATGCTGCCGTCGGGCGCTGGCAGATCCCGCGTCGCGGTGGCGGCCGCCACCACGGTCGGGCGGAAGCCCAGGTTGAAGGCGCTGCGGGCGGTCGAATTCACACACATATGCGTCATGAACCCCGCCAGCACCACGTCCTTCACGCCCGCAGCCTCCAGCCGAGCCTGGAGGTCGGTGCCGACGAACGAACTCGGATAGGATTTGGTGATCACGGGTTCGTCGCCCTGGGGCGCGACCTCGTCGCTGATCTGGCCGATCGGCGCCGTCACGTCGTAGGGCGAGCCCAGTCCCGCATCGTGGCGGACGTGGATGACCGGGATGCCGGCCGCCCGAGCCCGGTCCAGGAGTTCCCGCGCTTCGCGGACGGCCGCCTCGACGCCGTCGAGCCGCATCACCCCCTCGCGGTAGGTGTTCTGGAGGTCGATCATCAAGAGGGCCGAGCCCTTCAGGGTGCCGGGGCTCGAGCCCAGCCCCGAGAGGTCGCGCAGGGTTTTCAGGTCGGTCATACGGGCGTTCCTCTCGCGAAGCGGGTGCGGTCCGGCAGAGGAGGCGGTTTTCGGCTCCCGCGTCAATGCGACCTTCGTCCGTCGGAAACCCCGAGGATCTCGGCCACATCGCTCTGCGTGACCGCTTCGCCGGCGTGGGCATAGTCGGCGAGGGTCAGCGGCGCTCGCCGCGCAGGCGCGTGGGGCTGCACGCTCGCGAGGCGCCCCCGGGCGGCGAGGAGATGAGCCAGAAGCTCGTGCGGATCGCTCGTCGGCGGGATCAGGAAGCCGCCGCCCTCCGCGCGGATCCGCTCCGCCGGCGCACCGAAATCGAAGGCCGCCACCGGATAGCCCGCCTCCCAGACCTCGGAGAGGACGTAGGAGTAGGTTTCCGGCCAGACGCTCGGCAGGAGCACGAAATCCGGCCCGATGGCCGTCAGGCGCGCCTGCAATTCGGAGGGCCGGTAGCGCCCCGAGACCGCAGCGTTGCCGTGCCGGATGAAGCGCGCGTCGTCGGCGGTGATGCCGACGACAGTGACGTGCAGCGGCGCCCGCTCCAGCGCCGCCTGCTGGACCGTGCGCAGGAGCAGGTTGTAGCCCTTGTGCCAGCCGATGGCGCCGACCACCGCGAGCGTGAGGGCCCGGGCGCCCTCGGCGCGCCGACCGATCACCCGGGTGGATCCCTTCGGCTCTGGCTCCGGGTGCGGCAGGGCCGTTACCGATTGCAGGCCGAAGCGGCGGACGTAGCGCGCGGCGGTGTCGCGGGAGGGCGCGATCAGGCGACGGGCCCCGCGCAGGATCCCGGCGTTGAACCTGAGCCACGTCGCGAGGTCGTCCTCGATGAGCGCCGATTGATCGCCGAAACTGTAGGGTACGCCACCCGTGACGCAGATCTGGCAGACCTGGGGAGGCGGTTCACCGCAGTAGAAGTCGCGCCCGTCGATCAGGTGCACGCGCGGGCAGAACCACTGAAAGTCGTGGAGCATGACGTCGTAGGGGCGCGACGCCACCAGCGAGCGCAGGAGGCCGCTGTCGAAATTGAGCCGGGAGTTGATGTGCAACTCGATGGCGACGCCGGCCGCCTCGATGCCCGTCAGGAAATCCTCGACCTGTGCCGTCCCGAGCGTGAGGGCGAATCCGTCCTCGTCGAAGCGGATCTCCAGGCGCGGATCCTCACCCTCGTCGTCGAGAGGGGCGAGAACGGCCAGCGCGTGACGCGGATCGCGGGACAGGCCGTGCATGTCCCTGACGTAGCGCTCGGTGCCGCCGCCCCGCCCGTGGCTGACATGCAGGGTCAGCCGATCGAAGCGGCCCGCAAGCAGCCGCAGCGCCACGGCGATCCGCGTCCGTGCGAGCGGGTCGGCCTTCACGAAGGCTTCGACCTCGGGAACGTATTCCGGGTAGAGCGCCTCCAGCCGGGCATGGTTCGTGGCCAGGATCTCGAGCCGCTTGGCGGGGCCGAAGGAGACGGAGCCCTCGTGCACGACGTAGGCGTCGGGGGCAGCGAGGTGGATCCAGCCGAGATCGCGGGCCGTGAGGCACCAATCGACCTCCTCGCAATAGCCGCGTCCCCAATCGGGCGAGAAGCTCCCGACCTCGTCGAGGGCCGCCCGGTTCAGGTGCATGCAGAAGCCGACGCCGGTCGGGAGCTCGACCGGCGGCGCCCCCGTCTCCGCGAAGGCCCGGTCGATTTCCGCAACGTCGAGCCCGAAGGCCGGCGGGTTGACGGCCGTGACGCTCGGGAAGCTCAGGATCGTGGCGTTGTTCGACAGGGGCGTGACGCTGGCGATGCCGGGCCGTGCGTGGCAGTGCCGCGAAAGCCGCTCGACGACGCCGGGCGGCAGGATCGTGTCGGCATTGACGAGGAGAGCGTCCTCGCCCGGGTCCAGCAGCGAGAAGCCGCGATTGACCGTCGCGATGAAGCCGAGGTTCTGCGGGTTCTCGAGGATCGTCAGGCCCGGATGGGCCGCCGCCGCGACCTCCGCGAGATAGGCGCCGACGGCCGCGTCCGGCGAGCCGTCGTTGATCACGAGCGCCCGGATCCGGCCCGGCCGCAAGTGCGGGATCAGCGAGGCGAGGCAGAGTTTCAGGTCGGCGAGCCCGTTATAGGCGGGCACGATGGCACAGACCGGCGGAGGGGTTGCAGGGGCGAGGCTCCGCGGAGCCGGCGGCGCCGCGTCGCGCCGCTCGGCCATCAGGACCTCCGGGTCTGCCCGCTCCACCTCGACGATCTTCGCGCGGACCGCACGCCGGGTCTCCAGCGTGGTCTCGGGCAGGGGCTCGGACAGGAGCGCCGCGCGCGCTTCGGCCCGCCGTTCGGCGATCCGCGCGGCGAGCGTCCGCGTCGCGAAGCGGGCGATGCGCACGCCCCCGTCCTTCGGCCCTGCGATGAGGTCGAGGTCTCCGTCGATCTCGAGGTCGTAGAACGCGAAACCGGTCGCGTCGCGCCCGTGCGCGGCCTTCAGGTCCGGCCGAAAATGGGTCGCGACCTCGGCCAGGGTGTCGTCACCGGAGACGAGCCGCATCGAGGTCGGGGCATCCAGGGAGGCCGCATCGAAGAACCACCCCGCGACGCGGTTCGGGCTCGCGGCGTCGATGTGGAACTTGGGCTTGGCCGCCCATGGGCCGAACTCGATCGTGGTGTCGGCGACGCGGACGGAGAGATGATGCGGCACACCGTCGAGAGCCGCGGGCGGCACCGGCAGCCGGAACCCGTTCCAGCCGCCCCACACGCCGCCGAACATCAGCTCTCGCCGGAATTGGTCCGGGGACGTCGCCCCATCCTCGACCCCATCGACGAGGAGCCGGACGAGAGGGGGCGGCTCCCCTCCTCGTGGCGCGAAGAGCGGGGAGATCCACCCTTCGACCGCGTAGTTGCGCACGCCGTCGATGCGGCCGGCATAGCGGCCGGGACCGACCTCGAAGTGGCGGCGGAGCGTGCGGGCGCCGATCGCGACGCTCACCGTGAGCGTGCTGTGGCCGGCAAGAAGAGCAGGATCGAAGAGTGCGTGCGCGTAGCGGGTGCCCCCGAGCGTGAGCGTGCGCCCCGTCGGTAACGTGCGGGTCGGTTCTCCCGGCGCGCGCAGCGACACCCGGACCTCCGCATTCGGCGAAGCGGCCGGCATGCCGACCAGCACGCCGCTGCCGTAGAGGGTGAACCACGGGCGTGCGGCGGAGCGCGCCGCGAGCCACCGCTGCCCGCCCGTCGCGAGGCTCCTCAGATTCTTGACGAGACGCAATGCCCTTGTCCGACCCGTGAACGCCGACTTCCAGGCGCGGCTTAGCGGCTTTTCAACCGGGGGTGAACCGGCGCCGTCGGCTCAGGCCGCGCGTCCATCGGCTTCCGGGCCATCGGACGCGACCCGCATGGCGCGCCGGCTGCGGTTGAGGACCCGTTTCAACAGGCCGCCGAGG
>NZ_SMNT01000057.1 GCF_004348265.1 Methylobacterium segetis | reverse complement strand
CCTGCACTGGCCCGGCCCGGAGGAGGGCCTGCGCCCGCGCCCCCTCGTCCTGTTCGAGCGCAGCGAGGCGGCCGAGGAGGTGATCGCGCTGGCGCCGGAAGGACCGCCGGAGCGGTTCCGCTGGCGGCGGCGGCTGCACCGGGTCGCCCATGCGGAGGGGCCGGAGCGGATCGCGCCCGAATGGTGGCGGGGTCTCGGCAAGGGCAGCCCGGACAAGACCCGCGACTACTACGTGGTCGAGTGCGAATCCGGGCGCCGGCTCTGGCTCTACCGGGACGGTGCCCACGCCCCCGGCGAGCCGGCGGGCTGGTTCGTGCACGGGCTGTTCGCGTGAGCGCCTACGCGGAACTCGCCGTCGCCACGAACTTCTCCTTCCTGCGCGGCGCCTCGCACCCGCAGGAATACGTGGAACAGGCGATGGCCTACGGGCTCTCGGCCATCGGCATCGCCGACCGCAACACGGTGTCGGGGCTTGTGCGCGCCCACGCGGCCGCCCGGGTGAAGCCCGCGAACCCGCGGGACCCGGACGAGGAGGAGCGGTGGAAGATCCGCTTCCTGCCGGGCGTGCGCCTCATCAGCGAGGAGGGCTTCGAGGCCGTCACCTACCCGATGGACCGGGCGGCCTATGGCCGGCTCTGCCGGCTGCTCTCAGCCGGCAACCGGCGCGCGCGCAAGGGCGAGTGCCGGTTCGGCTTCGCCGAGATGCTGGAGGCGGCCGAGGGCCAGATCTTCATCGCGATGCCGCCGGGGCGGCGCCTCACGCCGGGCAAGGGCTTCGCCGCCCATCTCGAGGCGCTCGCGGCCGCTGCGCCGGGCCGGACCTATCTCGGCGGCAGCCATGCCCGGCGCGGCGACGAACGGCGCCGCCTCGGGCTCTTGGCCGAGCTCGGCGAGCGTCTCGGCGCGCCGCTCGTCGCGGTCTCGGACGCGCTCTACCACCACCCGGACCGGCGCCCGCTCCAGGACGTGGTGACCTGCATCCGCGAGGGCTGCCGGATCGGCGAGGCCGGCTACCGCCTGGAGGCCAACGCCGAGCGGCACCTGAAGCCGGCCCACGAGATGGCCCGCCTCTTCGCCGACCACCCGCAGGCGCTCGCGCGCACGCTCGAGATCGTGGAAGCCTGCGACTTCTCCCTTAGCCAGCTGACCTACGAGTATCCCGACGAGCCGGTGCCGCCGGGCCGGACGGCGCAGGAATATCTCGAGGAGAAGACCTTCGAGCGCGCGCTCTGGCGCTTCCCCGAGGGTGTTCCGGAAACCGTCGAGGCGACGCTTCGCGAGGAGCTGCGCCTCATCGCGAAGATGGGCTACGCCCGCTACTTCCTCACCCTGTTCGATCTCGTGGAATTCGCCCGCGGCCGGGGCATCCTCTGCCAGGGGCGCGGCTCGGCGGCGAATTCCGCGGTCTGCTACTGCCTCGGCATCACCGCGGTCGACCCGGCCAAGCACCGGCTTCTGTTCGCCCGCTTCATCTCCGAGAACCGGGACGAGCCGCCCGACATCGACGTCGATTTCGAGCACGAGCGCCGCGAGGAGGTGATCCAGTACCTCTATGCCAAGTACGGCCGCGAGCGCGCCGCGATCTGCTCCACCGTGATCCATTACCGGCCGCGCTCGGCGATCCGCGAGGTCGGCAAGGTGCTGGGGCTGACCGAGGACATCACCGCCGCCCTCTCCGAGACGGTCTGGGGCTCCTGGGGCAAGGACCTGCCGGACAGCCACGTCGCGGAAGCCGGGCTCGATCCGGCCAACCCCGCGATCCGGCAGGCGGTCGACCTCGCGGTCGCGCTGATCGGCTTTCCCCGCCACCTGTCGCAGCATGTCGGCGGATTCGTGCTGACCCGCGGGCGCCTCGACGAGACGGTGCCGGTCTGCAACGCCGCCATGCCCGAGCGCACCTTCATCGAGTGGGACAAGGACGACATCGACGTGCTCGACCTGATGAAGGTCGACGTGCTGGCGCTCGGCATGCTCACCTGCCTGAAGCGCGGCCTCGCCTTCCTGGAGCGGGATTACGGCCACGCCTACCCGACCCTGGCCGACCTGCCGCAGGCGGACGAAGCCGTCTACGCCATGCTGGCGCGGGCCGATTCCGTCGGCGTGTTCCAGGTCGAGAGCCGGGCGCAGATGTCGATGCTGCCGCGGCTGAAGCCCCGGGAATTCTACGATCTCGTGGTGCAGGTCGCGATCGTGCGCCCCGGGCCGATCCAGGGGGACATGGTCCACCCCTACCTGCGCCGCCGGGCCGGGATCGAGCCCGTCACCTACCCCGCCCCCCACCCGGCCCACGGGCCGGCGGACGAGCTGCACGCGGTGCTGCACAAGACCTACGGCGTGCCGCTCTTCCAGGAGCACGCCATGCAGATCGCCATCACGGCGGCGGGCTTCACCCCGGCGGAAGCCGACGGCCTGCGCCGGGCCATGGCGACCTTCCGGCACGTCGGCACGATCGGCGCCTTCGAGGAGAAGTTCGTGGGCGGCATGACGGGCCGCGGCTACCCGCGCGACTTCGCCGAGCGCTGCTTCGCGCAGATCCGGGGCTTCTCCACCTACGGCTTCCCCGAGAGCCACGCCGCGAGCTTCGCCCTCCTCGTCTACGCCTCGGCCTGGATGAAGTGCCGCCACCCGGACGTCTTCCTGGCCGCGATCCTCACTGCGCAGCCGATGGGCTTCTACCAGCCGGCCCAGCTCGTGCGGGACGCCCGCGCCCACGGCGTCGAGGTGCGGGGCCCGGACGTGAACGCGAGCGACTGGGACTGCACGCTGGAGCCGGCCTCCGAGCCCCCGCCGCCCGGCGGCCCGCGCCGGCTCGCCGTGCGCATCGGCCTGCGGCAGGTGAGCGGCCTGCCCGAGGCCGCGATGCGCCGGCTCGTGGCGGCGCGCGGCAACGGCTACGCCAGCATCGAGGGCCTGCAGGCGGCCCTCGCGCTGCCCCGCAACGCCCTGGAGCGGCTCGCCGAGGCCGACGCCTTCCGCTCCCTCGACCTCGACCGGCGCGCCGCCCTCTGGATGGTGCGCACGCTCGAGGGCACCTCGGCCCGCAGGGCCGCGAAGGCCGCCGCCGAGGCGGGAGCGGACCGGCGGGCGCATCTCCTCGAGACGCCCCTCCCCCTCTTCGCCTTCCACGCCGACGACGGCCTGTTCCGGCACGAGCCCGCGGTGGCGCTCCCCGCCCTCGCCCCGAGCGAGCAGGTGGCGGAGGATTACGCGGCGACCGGCCTCTCGCTGAAGGGCCACCCCATCGCCTTCTTCCGCGGGCGGCTGACCCGGATCGGCGCGATCCCCGCCCGCGACCATCTCGACGAGGCGCTGGCCCCGAACAGCCGGGTGACGGTGGCGGGCCTCGTCCTCACCCGGCAGCGGCCGGGCACGGCCAAGGGCGTCGTCTTCCTGACGATCGAGGACGAGACGGGCATCGCCAACGTGATCGTCTGGCGCAAGGTCTTCGAGGCGAACCGGCGCGCGGCGATGACCGCCCGCTTCCTCGCCGTACGCGGCCGCGTGCAGCGGGAGGGCTCGGGCGAGCACCGGGTGGTGCACGTGATCGCCGAGCGCTTCCGCGACCTCACGGAGGAGCTGCGGCTCCTGCGCGAGGGCGGGATGCGGCTGCCGCCCGAGACCAACGATTTCGGGGCGCCCCTCGACCGCCGGGTCTATCGCAGCCGGGACTTCCACTGAGGGGAGCGGTGCCTCGACAAGCGGCGGCGCCCGCGTAGAGTGCCGCCATGCTTCGACTCGCCCTCGCCCTGCTCCTCCTCGCCCCCGTCGCGGCCAAGGCCGACGAATGCGACGGGCTCGCCCAGCAGATCGCGGCGGCGACCGGCGGCAAGCTCGGGCGCCGCTCGGGGCCGAGCATCGACATCAAGGTGCCGGGCAGCATCAAGGTCGACCTCACCTGCCGGGCCGAGCCGATCGTCCAGGCGAGTTCCGGCGACCCGAGCCCGTCCCCGGCCTTCTTCCAGGATCTCTCGGTCGCCGCGCAGCTCCTCGTCGGCGAGTCGCCCGCGGCCGTCCAGGCGATCCTGGTCAAGGCGTACCAAGCCTCCCTCGCCGAGCGCCGCAAGTCCTTCATCCAGCAGAACGGCTGGTCGGCGAGCTGCTACACCGACAGCGCGGGCTCGATCCGCACCCTGTGCTCCGTGGGGCGGATCCCGCGGGGGTGAGGACGGCTCGAAAAGCCGGGATCTCCAGATTTCATGAATCGTGCCGGGTACTGTCTCGGGCACCGCCGAGTCGCCCCTGAAAGCGCCCGCACCTCCCGGATGCGGGCGCGCTGAGCCCGGCTCAGTACTCGATCACGTCTTCCAGCGCGTAATGCTTCACCGTCTTCCGGTTGGCGATCAGCTCCTCGACCGTGGGCTCGCCCTTGAGCGCGCGGGCGATGGCGAGCTTCGTCGCCTCGTAGTTCGTCCGGTAGAGGTCCTTGCGGTCGAGGTTCGGATCCTCCGCGCAGCGCGGGTCGAGCCAGATCATGATGATCATGCAGAGGTCGTCGAGCCCGTCCTTCGGCAGGACGCCCTCGATGATGCAATCGACGATGGCATCCCCCGTGGCCGCCTGGACCACGCCGCCGAGGAGCTCGACGTATTCCGCCGTGTGGATCGTGGCCTTGGTGGTCATCATGGTGGCCGGGCGAACGAGCTGGTTGAGGTCGCGCACCACGAACATGCGGGTGTGGCCCTGCACTTGGCCCATCATGTTGGCGAAGGCCTGCCCCGCCGGCCCGCGGGTGGAGCCGATCAGCACCTCGGGCATCGCGTCCGTGTACTGACCTTCGGCGGCGAGCACCGTCGCCTCGCCCGTGCGGAACCAGATCTCGGACATCGCGTGACATTCCCTCGCGTCTATGACGAGGGCGCAGAAACACCGGCTCCGGCGGGGCGTCAATCGGACGAGCCATGCGATTTTGCGCGGAGCCGGCGCCGCTTTCCCCCGAAGGCGCTGGTCAGGCCGCACGCGATGCGCCATGCAGGACGGGCACCGGCATGCCCGGTGGGACCAGAGACGCGCCCGATGAACGGATCAGAGAGGAGCCGCGACAGAAGCCGGGACTGGAGCCTGTCGGTCGCCGCCGCCGAGGACGGGGTGCGCCTCGAATTCGGCCTGAACGACCTCGACGGCCGCCCTCTGACCGCGATCCTCGATCTCGACCGGGGCGAGGCCCGCAACCTCGCCCGCGCGCTCCTCGCCGCCGCCGGCGACGCGATGGAGCGGACCTTCCCGCACCCGCCGAGCGGGGAATAGGGCCTCAGCGCACGCCGACGTCGCGGCGGCCGGGCAGGCGGGGCACGCGCGTGCCGCGGGGCTCGACCGGGCCCGCGCAGGTATAGGCGAACTCGGTCTGCAGGTCCGTGAAGATCGTCTCGCCGGTGATCCGGCAATCCTCGCGCACGGTCTCGTCGAGGTAGGTGCGGGCCGCGAGGCGGAAGCGCTCGGTGCGGCTCGCGGCGGGGTCGCGCCCGGCATAGCGGTCGCCGATGCCGCAGCCCGTCACTTCCCGCAGGGCGTCCGAGACGATCAGCATCCGGCGCTGCTGGCGCTGGTCGTAGACCTCGTAGGGTTCGTTGCAGCCGATCGTGACGACCTGAGGCGTCAGGCTCACGTAGGTCTTCGAGATGTAGGAGAAGCCGGTGCAGCCCGCGACCGACAGGCCGAGGGCGAGAACCGGTATGAGCCGCATGCCTGTCATCGCCATCCCGCGCCCGCTTCGCCCGCGCATTGAAGCGGGGCCGTGGGCGCGGTCAAGCGCAGGCCGGCCACAGGCCGCCCGCATGAGCAGCTATCCCATGAGCAGCTATCCCATGGGCAGCTATCCCATGGGCAGCTATCCCGTGCGCACCGAGCGCACATGCCCCTACTCTGCGGCTGCCGCGAGATAGCGAGCCGGGTCGTAGTTGAGGATCGGCCCGAGCCAGCGCTCGACCTCGGCGACGTCCATCCCCTTGCGGGCGGCGTAATCCTCGACCTGATCGCGCTCGACCTTCGCGACGCCGAAATAGTGGGCGTCCGGATGGGCGATGTAGAGGCCCGAGACCGAGGAGCCGGGCCACATGGCGTAGGATTCGGTGAGCTTCACGCCCGCCTGCGCCTCGGCGCGGAGCAGCTCGAACAGGGTCACCTTCTCGGTGTGATCGGGCTGGGAGGGGTAGCCGGGGGCGGGGCGGATGCCCGCATAGTCCTCCCGCACCAGATCGCCCGGCGTGAAGGCCTCCTCCCTGGCATAGCCCCACAGCTCCTTGCGCACGCGCTCGTGCATGCGCTCGGCGAAGGCCTCCGCGATCCGGTCGGCGAGCGCCTTGACGAGGATCGAACGGTAATCGTCGTTCGCCCGCTCGAAGCGCTCGGCGATGCGCACCTCCTCGAGACCCGCGGTGACCACGAAGCCGCCGACATAATCGGCGATGCCGGTCCCGGCCGGGGCCACGAAATCCGACAGGCCAGTATTCGAGCGCCCGTCGCGCTTCGAGAGCTGCTGGCGCAGGCCGTGGAAGGTGGCGAGCCGCTCCTGCCGACTCTCGCCGGTATAGAGGGCGATGTCGTCCCCGACGCTGTTGGCCGGCCAGAAGCCCACCACCGCCTTCGGGTTGAACCAGCGCTCCTCCACGATCTGCTTCAGCATCCCTTGCGCGTCCTCGAACAGGGCGCGGGCCGCCGGGCCCTGCTGGGGATCGTCGAGGATCGCGGGGTAGCGGCCCTTGAACTCGTAGGTCTGGAAGAAGGGCGTCCAGTCGATGTAGGGGACGAGCTCGGACACCTCGTAGCTGCGGAAGGCGCGGGTGCCGGTGAAGCTCGGCTTCGTGGGCTCGTAGCCCGACCAGTCGATCCGGAAGGGGTTGGCGCGGGCCTTCGCGAGCGGCAGGCGCTGCTTCTCGGCCTCCGAGCGGGCATGCGCGTCGGCGACCTTGCGGTACTCGGCGCGCAGGTTCTCGATCGTGGCCCCGCGCGTCTCCTTCGAGATCAGGCTCGACACGACGCCGACGGCGCGGCTCGCATCCGTCACGTAGACCGCCTGCCCCCGCTCGTAGGCCGGGTGGATCTTCACCGCCGTGTGGACGCGGCTCGTGGTGGCGCCGCCGATGAGGAGCGGCACGTCGAAGCCCTCGCGCTCCATCTCGCCGGCCACATGCACCATCTCGTCGAGCGACGGCGTGATCAGGCCCGAGAGGCCGACGATGTCGACCTTCTCGCGCTTGGCCGTGTCGAGGATCTTGGCGGCCGGCACCATCACGCCGAGGTCGATGATCTCGTAATTGTTGCAGGCGAGCACGACGCCGACGATGTTCTTGCCGATGTCGTGCACGTCGCCCTTCACGGTCGCCATCAGCACCTTGCCGGCGGCCCGGCGCACCCCGTCGCCGCCGTTCAGCCGCTTCTCCTCCTCCATGAAGGGTTCGAGATAGGCGACCGCCTGCTTCATCACGCGGGCGGACTTCACCACCTGCGGCAGGAACATCTTGCCCGATCCGAACAGGTCGCCGACCACGTTCATGCCGGCCATGAGCGGCCCCTCGATCACGTGGAGCGGGCGCTCGGCCCCGGCCCGTGCCTCCTCGGTGTCGGCCACGATGTACTCGGTGATGCCGTTGACGAGCGCGTGCTCCAGCCGCTTCCCGACCGGCGCCTCGCGCCAGGAGAGGTCGGCGGCCTTGGCCTGCGCGCCGCCACCCGACTTGAAGCGCTCGGCCGCCTCCAGCAGGCGGTCGGTGGAATCGTCGCGGCGGTTCAGCACCACGTCCTCGCAGAGGTCGCGGAGCTCGGCCGGGATCTCGTCGTAGACCGCGAGCTGGCCGGCATTCACGATGCCCATGTCCATGCCGGCATGGATCGCGTGGTAGAGGAAGACCGCGTGCATCGCCTCGCGCACGGGCTCGTTGCCGCGGAAGGCGAAGGACAGGTTCGACACGCCGCCCGAGATATGGGCGTGGGGCAGCGTCTCCCGGATCTGGCGCGTCGCCTCGATGAACGCCACCCCGTAGGGGTTGTGCTCCTCGATGCCGGTGGCCACCGCGAAGATGTTCGGGTCGAAGATGATGTCTTCCGGCGGGAAGCCGACCTCCTCGGTCAGGATGCGGTAGGCGCGGGTGCAGATCTCGACCTTGCGCTCCAGCGAATCCGCCTGGCCCTGCTCGTCGAAGGCCATCACCACCACCGCCGCGCCGTAGGAGCGGCAGACGCGCGCGTCGTGGATGAACTTCTCCTCGCCCTCCTTCATGGAGATCGAGTTCACGATCGCCTTGCCCTGCAGGCACTTGAGGCCGGCCTCGATCACCTCGAACTTCGAGGAATCGACCATCACCGGCACGCGGGCGATGTCGGGCTCGGCGGCGACGAGGTTGAGGAACTCGACCATCGCCTTCTTCGAGTCGAGCAGGCCCTCGTCCATGTTGACGTCGATGACCTGTGCGCCCGCCGCCACTTGGTCGCGGGCGACGTCGAGGGCCGCCGCGTAGTCGCCGTTGGTGACGAGCTTGCGGAACTTGGCCGAGCCCGTGACGTTCGTGCGCTCGCCCACGTTCACGAAGGGGATCTCCTTCGTCAGCGTGAAGGGCTCGAGCCCCGAGAGCCGCATCAGCGGCGCGATCTGGGGCACCGTGCGGGGGCTCTTGCCCGCGACCGCTTCCGCGATGGCGCGGATGTGGTCCGGCGTGGTGCCGCAGCAGCCGCCGACCATGTTGACGAGGCCGCTCTCGGCGAATTCGCCGACGAGTTGCCCCATCGCCTCCGGGCTCTCGTCGTAGAGGCCGAACTCGTTCGGCAGGCCGGCATTCGGGTAGGCGCAGACGAGGGTGTCGCAGACGCGGGACAGCTCGCTGATGTGGCCGCGCATCTCGCGGGCGCCGAGCGCGCAGTTGAGGCCGAAGGTGAGCGGGCTCGCATGCCGCAGCGCGTGCCAGAAGGCGGTCGGCGTCTGGCCCGACAGGGTGCGGCCGGAGAGATCCGTGATCGTGCCCGAGATCTGGATCGGCAGCCGGATGCCGGTCTCCTCGAACACGGACCAGGCGGCGGCGATCGCCGCCTTGGCGTTCAGCGTGTCGAAGATCGTCTCGATCAGGATCAGCTCGGCCCCGCCCGCGATGAGGCCGCGCACCTGCTCGGCATAGGCGTCGCGCACCTGGTCGAAGGTGACGGCGCGGTAGCCCGGATTGTTCACGTCGGGCGAGATCGAGAGCGTGCGGTTCGTCGGGCCGATGGCGCCGGCCACGAAGCGGCGGCGCCCGTCCTGCACCTCGGCGAGCTTCGCCGCCTCGCGGGCGAGGCGGGCGCCCTCCGCGTTCAGCTCGTGGATGATCGATTCCATGCCGTAATCGGCCTGGGCGATCGTGGTGCCGGAGAAGGTGTTCGTCTCGCAGACGTCGGCGCCGGCGAGAAAATAGTCGAGGTGGATCTGCCGGATCGCGTCGGGCTGGGTCAGGATCAAGAGGTCGTTGTTGCCGCGCTGATCGTGCCCGTGATCCTTGAAGCGGCCGCCCCGGAAATCCTCCTCGGTGAACTTGAGGCGCTGGATCACGGTGCCCATCGCGCCGTCGAGCACGAGGATTTTTTCGGCCGCGCGGGCGCGCAGGGCCTTCTCGATCTCACGGCCGTCGACGGGGGGAAAGGCGGTCATCGGGTCTCTCGGATTGTGCGGGCATCCCGCTCCCCGGGCGGGGAGGGGTCGGGGGCGGGGGTCGTGCTGCGTTAGGCTTGGCGATGCCTGTTCTGCGACCCCACCTCCGGCTCCTCCCCGTGAGGGAGAGGAGAGAATGGTTCGGGTGTCAGGAGCGGGTTTCGAGCCGCGCGAGACGCTTCTCGATGGCCTCCAGCCGCTCCTCGTCCTCGGCCGCCGCGTAGCGGCCGAGGACGGATTCGCCGTTGACCGCCTCGCGGAGGTTGTCGAAGCGGCGCTCCAGCTTGTCGAAGCGGGCATCCACGCGCGTGAAACCCTCTCGCATCGCTGCGCGGATCTCGCCGACATCGCCGCGCACCTCGCGCAGCAGCGGCAGGATCATGTCTTGCGGTTCGGCCATCGTCTCCCCCTCGCTGAGATCTTCGAAACTTAAGCCGCCGCGCGCGTCGCCGCCACGGGGCGCTCGCCCCGCAGGCCCAGCAGATGGCAGATGGCGTAGACGAGATCGGCGCGGTTCATCGAGTAGAAGTGGAAGTCGTGGATGCCGCGATCCACGAGGTCGAGGACCTGCTCGGCCGCGACCGCCCCCGCGATCAGGCGGCGGGTGTCCACGTCGTCGTCGAGCCCCTCGAAGCGGTGGGCGAGCCACTCGGGCACCGAGGCGCCGGTGCGGCGGGCGAAGTTCGCCGCCTGCTTGAAGTTCTGCACCGGCAGGATGCCCGGCACGATCGGAATGTCGATGCCGCGCGCCCGCACCCGGTCGACATAGCGGAGATACACGTCGTTCTCGAAGAAGAACTGCGTGATGGCCCGGTCCGCGCCCGCATCCACCTTGGCCTTGAGCGCGTCGATGTCGGCGTCGAGCGAGGCGGCCTCCGGATGCTTCTCCGGATAGGCCGAGACCGAGACCTGGAAGTCGCCGATGGCCTTGATGCCGGCGACGAGATCGCAGGTCTGCTGGTAGCCGCCGGGATGGGGCGCGTAGGCCGTGCCGACACCCTCGGCCGGGTCGCCGCGCAGAGCCACGATGTGGCGCACGCCGACGTCCCAATAGGAGCGCACCACATCGTCCACCTCGCCCTTGGTGGCGTTGACGCAGGTGAGGTGGGCGGCGGGCTTCAGGGTCGTCTCGCGCACCATGCGGGCGACCGTGTTGTGGGTGCGCTCGCGGGTCGAGCCGCCGGCGCCGTAGGTCACCGAGACGAAGCTCGGGTTGAGCGGCGCGAGCCGCTCGATCGAGGACCAGAGCGTCCGCTCCATCTCCTCGGTCTTCGGCGGGAAGAACTCGAAGGAGACCTGGATCGGGCGGCAGCCCTCGCGGCTCGCGCGGTAGGTGGAGGCTGGCATGGCGGTCCTCTCGTGTTTCCTGGTCGGCCCGCCCGAAGCGGACCCTGACATCTCAAGGGGCGGTCAGGCGACCGCCCGATCGTCGGCGAGACCGTCCAGCACCGCCCGGCTCTCCTCGGCGAGCCAGAGCGTGACGGTCAGTTGGTGCTCGGCCTGCGCGGTCGGGGCGAGATCGCGGGTCTCGACCGCGCCGAGCCCGGCCTCGGCGAGCCAGCCGGAGACCTGCTCGGCGGCGAAGCCGAGGCGGCGATGGGCCTGCGACTCGCGCAGGTATTCGAGATCGTGGGGCGCGAAATCGACGACCAGGAGGCGCCCGCCCGGAGCGACGAGGCGGCCCGCCTCGCGCAGAGCCCGGGCGGGATCGTCGAGATAGTGCAGCACCTGATGCACGACGACGAGGTCGAAGCTGGCGCGGCCGAAGGGGGGCGCATGGATGTCGCCCTGGCGCAGGTCGACCCGCGAGAGGCCCATCCGCTCGAGGTTCGCCCGGGCGACCGAGAGCATGGCGTGGCTCGAATCGAGCCCGGTGGCGCGGCCCGCACGCGGGGCGAGGAGGCCGAGCATCCGGCCCGTGCCGGTGCCGAGATCGATCAGGCTCTGGATCGGGCGCGGGCCCAGCACGTCGAGCACGGCCGCCTCGACGGTGGCCTCCGGCACGTGGAGCGAGCGGAGCTGGTCCCATTTCGGCGCGAGCCGCGCGAAGAAGGTCTGCGCGGCTTCCGCGCGCTGCGCCCGCACCGCCTCGCGGCGGGCCTGATCCTCCGAGAGCGGGGGCGCATGCCGGTCGAGCCCCGCGAGCAGCGGATCGACGAGGCCGGCGGAGGTCTCGCACAGGCGGAAGAAGGCCCAGGCTCCCTCGCGGTGCCGCTCGATCAGCCCCGCCTCGACGAGGAGCTTGAGGTGGCGCGAGATGCGCGGCTGCGACTGGCCGAGGATGTCGGTGAGGTCGGAGACCGAGAGCTCGCCCTCGGACAGGAGCGCGAGGATGCGCAGGCGCGTCTCCTCGGCCGCCGCCCGCAGGACGCCGAGGGCGTCCGCGAAAGGGACCGGAGCTGCCGCTATGGAGCGCTCTTGAGACATAAAGATATCTTTATGTGCGCAGAAAGCCGTTGGCAAGGGCTATTCGCGATGCACGTCAAACCTCGTTCCAGAGCCACGCCGCGCCCCGCACGCCCGAGGCGTCCCCGTGCAGGCTCGGGCGGATCGGCGTGTCGAACGCGTCCGAGAAGACGTGGGGCGCGGTGGCGGCCGGCAGGCCCGCCAGCAATTCCGGCACCCGCGAGAGGCCGCCGCCGATGACGATCATGTCGGGGTCGAGGATGTTGACGACGTGCGCGACAGCCCGGCCCATCCGGTCGAGATAGGCGGCGAGGGTGGCCCGCGCATCCGCATCGCCGGCGCGCGAGGCCGAGACGATTGCCTCGCCGGTCAGCGCCTCTCCGGTGCGGCGGGCATGGTCGGCGGAGAGGCCCGGCCCGGAGAGGAAGGTCTCGATGCAGCCGCGGCGTCCGCAATAGCAGGCGGGACCCGGCCGCTCCTCGTCGCGGGGCGCCGGAAGCGGGTTGTGCCCCCACTCCCCCGCGATGCGGTCGCGCCCCGACAGAACCCGTCCCCGGATGGCGATGCCGGAGCCGACCCCGGTGCCCAGGATGATGGCCCAGACGAGTTCGGCGCCGGCGCCCGCGCCGTCGACCGCCTCCGAGACGGCGAGGCAGTTGGCGTCGTTCTCGACCCGCACCGGCTGCCCGAGCGCGGCCACGAGGTCGGCGGCGAAGGGGCGCCCGTTCAGCCAGGTCGAGTTCGCGTTCTTGATCAGGCCCGTGCGGGCCGAGATCGCGCCCGGCATGCCGATGCCGACGCTGCAGGGGCCGTCCGCCTCCGCCTCGAGGCGAGCGACGAGGCCCGCGACGGCCCGGACCGTCGCCGCGTACTCGCCCCGCGGCGAAGCGATCCGGCCCTCGGCCAGGGTCCGGCCGGCCCGATCGAGGACGATGCCGGCGATCTTGGTGCCGCCGAGGTCGATGCCGAGGCGAAGGGTCTCCGCGCCCACGCCGCCCTACTGCGCGGCGGCCACCTTCGGGGCGTGCTCGCTCGTGTCCATCGGCTCGGGGGATTCGTCCGAGATGTGGGTGCCGATCGCGACCGGGTGCGCCATCACCTCCCGGAGCTTGGTGGCGTCGAGTTCGCCCTCCCAGCGGCTGACGACGACGCAGGCGACGCCGTTGCCGACGAGGTTCGTGAGGGCGCGGCACTCCGACATGAACTTGTCGATGCCGAGCACCAGCGTCATCGCGGCGACCGGGACGGGGTTGTTCGGGATCGCCGCGAGCGTCGCGGCCAGCGTGATGAAGCCGGCCCCGGTGACGCCGGAGGCGCCCTTCGAGGTCAGCATCGCGACGATGATGATCGTCGCGTACTGGCCGATCGAGAGGTCGGCGCCGACGGCCTGCGCCAGGAACAGCGTCGCCAGCGTCATGTAGATGTTCGTGCCGTCGAGGTTGAACGAGTAGCCGGTCGGGATGACGAGGCCGACGACGGAATCCGAGCAGCCGAGGCGGCGCATCTTCGTCATCATGTGCGGCAGCACGGTCTCGGAGGAGGAGGTGCCGAGCACGATGAGCAGCTCGTCCTTGATGAAGGCGAGGAAGCGGAAGATCGAGAAGCCGGCGAACCGCGCGATGCCGCCGAGCACCACGATCACGAAGAGCAGCGCCGTGACGTAGAAGGTGCCGACGAGCCAGGCGAGGTCGACGACCTTCTGGATGCCGTACTCGCCGATGGTGAAGGCCATGGCGCCGAAGGCACCGAGGGGGGCGAGCTTCACGATGAGCCCGATGATGCGGAAGAAGACCTGACCCGCCGTGTCGATGGCGTGGGCGATGCCGTCGGCCTTCGCGCCCATGCCGGTGACGACGACGCCGGTGAGGATCGAGATCAGCAGAACCTGCAGCAGGTCGCCGGTGGCGAAGGCGTCGAAGAAGCTCTTCGGGATCAGCGCCATGATGTGGGCCACCGTCGAATCGGCGGCCGCCTTGCTCGCGTAGGTCGCGACCTTGCTGGCGTCGAGCTTGGACGGGTCGGCGTGGAAATCGGCGCCGGGCTGGATGATCTCGCCGACGAGGACGCCGATCAGCAGCGCGATGGTCGAGACCACCTCGAAATAGATCAGCGCCTTCAGGCCGACGCGGCCGACCTTCTTCAGGTCGCCGATCGAGGCGATGCCGTGGACGATGGTGCAGAAGATGATCGGCGCGATCATCATCTTGATCAGGGCCACGAAGGCATCGCCGAGCCATTTCAGCGACTTGCCGAACTCGGGGTAGAAGTAGCCCACCGCGATGCCGAGCGCGATCGCGATCAGCACCTGGATGTAGAGGACCTTGTACCAGGGTTCGCCTGCGGTCGCGGGCGCAGCCGTCGCCGGTGCTGTGGGGGTCGTCGCCTGGGCCATGTCCCTCACCCGTGCGCGCCGAGAAGCGCGCCCTTCCTGATCTCGGTTTTTCGAGACGCTAGCGAAGTTGCGGCGGACGCTCAACTCGCTCTCGGTAGTCCCACTCCGCACAAACGTTACAAAATCTGTCGATCTCGGGGGAGACGATCTTCCCAAGTCGACGGGCCGGTCGCACTCAAGGTCGAGGCGGCCCGACCGCGGTCGCCGCGAAGAGACGAGCCGACCCGTGACACTCCCTCGCGCCCTGCGGAACGCCGCCCTGGCGGTCCTCCTCGTCCTGGCGGCCGGCGAGCCGGCCCTCGCCGGGATCGTCGCCCGCATCGACCAGTCGAGCCAGCGCATGCGGGTCTATGTCGACGGGATGCTGGCCTATGACTGGCCCGTCTCGACGGCGCGGTCCGGCTTCGTCACCCCGAACGGCAGCTACCGGGTCGGGCTGATGGCGCCGATGTGGCGGTCGCGGAAATATCACGGCTCGCCGATGCCGCACGCGATGTTCTTCCGCGGGGGTTACGCGATCCACGGCACCTATGCGGTGGGCCATCTCGGGCGCCGCGCGAGCCACGGCTGCATCCGGCTGAGCCCCGGCAACGCCCGCACGCTGTTCCGGCTCACGCAGGTCTTCGGCGGGGCGCGGATCCTGATCCGGAACTGAGCGGGAGCGGACCCGGCGCAGGCAAGGCCCCGGCCGGGCTTCCGCGATGCGGGCCGAACGGGGCTCGGGGACCGAGGTCCCGCATCCTCGGGGATCCTCGCGCGGGCAGCGGCCCGCCGCGAAGATCCCCAGAGGTTTCAGCGCGGCGAGGCGTCGGGTGCCTCGCGCGTCGGCGTCAGTTCTGCTGCTGCGTCCGGCGGGGGCGGACGGTCCAGCGCTCGAAGGCGGAGGTCGGGTCCTCCTCGCGGGCGGGCTCGTTCTGCGCGTCCTGCGGCGGCTGGATCGCAGCGCCGAGCGCCTGGGACAGGCTCTCGATCACGTCGTCGATGCGCGCGTCGCCTTGTGCGGTCTCGGGCTCCTCGGCAGCGGGCGCCTCGGGCTCCGGATCCGGCTCCGAAGCGGCGGCCTCGGGTGCGGGGGTCGCGGCGACGACGGCGGCGGCCGCGACCGGCGCGGCGGCCGGAGCGCCGGTGCCCGCGATGCGGCGAAGCGCGTTCACCACGCCGTCGTCCTCACCGGACTTTCCCTCGGCCGGGCGGCCCTCCGCGGCCTTCGGGGCGTTGTAGCGGCCGAAGCCGAAGCGGGGCTCGATCAGGTCGAGCACCGCGTCGAGGGCGGCGTTGTTGACGTTGATCTCGCCGGCCTGCGGGGGACCCTGCAGCGCCACCGTGTGCCGCTCGTAGGCGGCGTCCTGCGAGACCTCGCGGCCGAACCAGACGGGCGCCACGAAGCCGTTGGCGTCGTTCTCGTTGTCGAAGGCGACGCTGATCAGGTCGAGGCTGCCGGGGCTGACGTAGCGGTCGATGCGGACCTCGCGGCCGTTCACGTTGACCGTGGTCCGGTCGTAGGCGGCCTTGCCGGTGCAGACGTCGAGAAGGGCGTCGCCGTGGGCGCGCGGCACGTCGGTGCGCTCCTCGCTCGTGCTCCCGTCCTGGCCCGCCGTGACGAGGATCAGGTGGCATTGCTGCCCGTCGACCCGCACGAAGGAGGTGCGCCCGGCCTGGGGGGCGAAGTAGCCCTCGGTGATACGGGATCCACCGCGTTCCTTGCGGATCAGACGCACCAGGGACGGTGCCACGAGAAACCGCCGAACGACACTCATACTCAGCCTCCGCGCATTCGCCGCCCGCCGGCGACGGGTGGACGCTCGTACCGTCGTGTCTCGGATGACCGGGGCTGGACGCGAAGACTTCGGTTGCCTCGCCAACAGCTTTGCAGCAAGGCCCGAGGATCTTCGCCCGGCCCTGCCCATTTCTCGGTCTCACGAGACATTTCGGCTTTGGGTTCACCAGGGACTAAGGAAAAAGGCGCCGAAATCAAGACCGAGGGCCGAGCGACATCTACCGTACGAAACCTTTCCCCATCAAAGGGATGTTTCTCTGCCGGCCTCGGGCTCGAAGGTCAGGGCGGTGCCGTTCATGCAATAGCGCAGGCCCGTCGGGGCCGGACCGTCGTCGAAGACGTGCCCCAGATGGCCCTTGCAGCGGGCGCAATGGGCCTCGGTCCGCACCATCCAGTGGCTGCGGTCGGTCTGCGTCTCGACGGCGCCGGGCAGTGGCTCGAAGAAGCTCGGCCAGCCCGTGCCGGACTCGAACTTGGTGCCGGAGACGAAGAGCGGCTCGCCGCATCCGGCGCAGGCGAAGGTGCCGGGCCGCTTCTCGGCGAGCAGGCAGCTCGTGCCGGCGCGCTCGGTGCCGTGCTCGCGCAGCACCCGGTACTGGTCGGGCGTCAGCACGGCACGCCATTCCGCCTCCGAGCGAGCCTCCGGAGCGTCCGTGGTGGGATCGGCCATGGTGTCCTCCTGATCTTCCGGGTCTCGAGCCCGATATGGTGACGGAGCGGTGCGGCGGGGAGGCGGCCTCAGGCCGCTGCCCCGACCGAGTCCGCCATCCGCGCCTCGCGGGCGCCGAGGGGCAGTTCGGGGCCCGTGGTCGTGTCCCGGACCGTCTGGTGCTCCATCTCGGCGTTGATCTCGCCGCCGAGCAGCACGATCGTCGCCGAGATCCAGATCCAGGTCATGAAGCCGATCACCGCCCCGAGCGAACCGTACGTCTCGTTGTAATTGCCGAAGTTCGCCACGTACCACGAGAACAGGAGCGAGGCGGCGAGCCAGAGGATGCAGGCGACGAGGCTGCCGGTCCCCACCCAGCGCCAGCGGGCATGCTCGCGGCTCGGGCCGTATCGGTAGAGCACCGAGAGGCCGGCCAGCAGCACGAGGAGCAGCGCGGGCCAGCGCAGCAGCGCGATGAACCACGCGCTGTCGCTGATGCCGACATAGGCGAAGACGACGGGCAGGACCACGATCGAGGTCAGCGCGAAGATGATGAACAGCAGCGCCCCGCCCGTGAAGGTCAGCGAGCGCAGGTTGAGCATCACGAAGGAGCGCTTCTCCTCCTCCTCGTAGACGACGTTGAGGGCGTCGAACATCGCCTTCATGGCGGCGTTCGCGCTCCAGAGGGAGAGCACGAGGCTCGTGAAGAAGGTGACCCCGAGCGTGCCGCCGCCCTTCGAGGCGATGCGCTTGACCTGTTCGCCGACGATCTCGATGGCGCCCTGCGGCAGCACGCCCTGAAGGCTCGCGAGATGCGTGTTGATGACGCTCACATCCGCGAACAGGCCGTAGCAGGCGACGAGGGCGGCTACCGCCGGGAACAGCGAGAGCAGCGAGTAGAAGGTGACGCCCGCCGCCACCGACAGGACGCGGTCCTTGTTGAACTCGAGGTAGACGCGGAACGCGATGTCCTTCCAGCCCGCCCCGGTGATCTCGGTGGGATTGCGGGCCTTGCGGCCGCGCTCGGGCTGCGTCGCGCCGACGAGCTCGGCCGCGCGGCCGGTATGGGAGCGGGCGCCGCCATCGGCGGCGCGGACCGGCTCCGGCTCGGTGAGCGGCGCGGCGGATCGGGCCTTCGGCGCCGCGGCGAGCGCGATCAGCGCCGTCCCGACGAGGAGCGTCCACAGGATCGAGCCGCCCGCGCCGGTCTCGGGCGGGGCGGGTGGGCGGAGCGGTGGCGCTGTCATGCGGGAAAGTGGCTCGAGAGGCTGCGCGGCGGCCCCGCGCACGGCAGCAACAACGTCAGCGCGGGAGCGCCGTTCCCCTCAGCATGCGGGCCGCGCGGCTCACGGCCGATAAAGCTGTGCATGGGTCTCGCGGAGCACGTTCTTCTGCACCTTGCCCATGGCGTTGCGCGGCAGCTCGCTCGCGAAGAGCACGCGCTTGGGCAGCTTGAACTTGGCGAGGCGCCCTTCGAGCTGGGCCAGCACGGCCGCCTCGTCCGGCGCGCCCTCGCCCGCCACCACGACGGCGGTGACGCCCTCGCCGAAATCGGCGTGGGGCAGGCCGATCACCGCGGATTCGATCACGCCGGGGATGGCGTCGATCTCGGTCTCGATCTCCTTCGGGTAGACGTTGAAGCCACCCGAGATGATGAGATCCTTGCCGCGCCCGACGATGTGGACGTAGCCCTCCGCATCGATCTTGCCGAGGTCGCCCGTGATGAAGAACCCGTCCGCCCGGAACTCGGCGGCGGTCTTCTCGGGCATCCGCCAGTAGCCCTTGAAGACGTTCGGGCCCTTGACCTCGATCATGCCGACCTCGCCCTCGGGCAGGCGCGCGCCGGTCTCCGGGTCGACCACGCGGAGCGCCACGTCCGGCAGGGGAAAGCCGACCGTCCCGGCGATGCGGCCGCCCTCGTAGGGGTTCGAGGTGCTCATGTTGGTCTCGGTCATGCCGTAGCGCTCGAGGATGGCGTGGCCGGTACGGGCCTGCCATTCCCGGTGCGTCTCGGCGAGCAGCGGCGCCGAGCCCGAGATGAAGAGCCGCATCGGCGCGGCGACCTCCCGGGTCAGGCCCGGCTCCTTAAGGAGGCGGGTGTAGAAGGTCGGCACGCCCATCATCGCGGTCGCGCGCGGCATCAGCTCCAGGATCCGCTTCGGGTCGAGCCGGGGCAGGAACAGCATGGTGCCGCCCGTGGCGAGCACGATGTTCGTCGCCACGAACAGGCCGTGGGTGTGGAAGACGGGCAGCGCGTGGATCAGCACGTCGTCGGCGGTGAAGCGCCAGAGATCGACGAGGGTGCGGGTGTTCGAGGCGAGGTTCTCGTGGGTCAGCATCGCGCCCTTCGAGCGCCCCGTCGTGCCCGAGGTGTAGAGGATCGCCGCGAGATCGTCCGGCTCGCGCGCCACGTCGGCGAAATCCGGTGCCGCCGCATCGGCCGCATCGGCCATGCTGCCGAGCCCGTCGCCGCCGAGGGTGCGGAGCGCCCCGACGCCGGCCCCTTGCGCGACCGGCGCCAGCGCGTCGCGCTTGCCCGGATCGCAGACGAACAGGGCAGGCTGGGCATCGGACAGGAAGTAGGCGACCTCCGCGCCCGTATAGGCGGTGTTGAGGGGCAGGAAGACCGCGCCGGCCCGCACCGCGCCGAGATAGAGGAAGATCACCTCGGGGCTCTTGTCGACCTGCACGGCGACCCGGTCGCCGACCGTCACGCCGAGCTCTGTGAGCGCGTTGGCGTAGGCCGCGGAGCGCGCGAGGAGGTCGGCATAGGTGAGCACCGCCCCGTCCGGCGTCTCGATGAAGGTCCTGGCCGCGGGGTCGGCGGGCAGACCGGCCCGCACGAGATCGAAGAGGTGGTTCGTCATGCGCGCGTGCCTAGCACATCGCGCGAATTCTTGGGGAGGGGTCAGGTTTGGGGAGGGGTAAGGTTTAGGGAGGGGTCAGGAACGTGGGCAGGCGGCAGGGATATGGGCAGATGTCGGGGCTGTGCGGCGGACCGCGCGGTGCCCCGCCGCGAGCGATGCCGTCCGTGCGAGCTTGACGGACGGCCTCCGCCCCGGCAGCGAGAGGGGCTGGCCCACCCTCACGCACGCGATCGGACATCCCGGCTCGACATGAATCGTCCGCAGGAACGGCCGGGCCGCCGGTGGGATGGCATGGGGTTCCGGATGCCGGATGCGCGCCGGATCCGTCGCGGCCGCCGGGGAACAGGCGCCGTCTGCCCGGACAGGCCGTCGCCCGCGAGGATATGCCGATGACCCGCGCCATCATGATCCAGGGGACGGGCTCGGATGTCGGCAAGTCGCTGATCGTCGCCGGGCTCGCCCGGGCCTTCACGCGGCGGGGCCTGCGCGTGCGCCCGTTCAAGCCGCAGAACATGTCGAACAACGCCGCCGTCACGGCCGATGGCGGCGAGATCGGGCGCGCGCAGGCGCTGCAGGCGCGGGCGGCCGGCGTGCCGCCCTCCGTCCACATGAACCCGGTCCTCCTGAAGCCCCAGAGCGAGGTCGGCTCGCAGGTCGTCGTGCAGGGCCGCATGGTCGGAACCGCGAAGGCGCGCGATTACCAGGGCTGGAAGCCGCGGCTGCTCGCCTCCGTGCTGGAGAGCTTCGCGCATCTGCGGGCGGAGGCCGACCTCGTCCTCGTCGAGGGGGCGGGCTCGGCCTCCGAGGTGAACCTGCGGGCCGGGGACATCGCCAATATGGGCTTTGCCCGCGCCTCCGGGACGCCGGTGATCCTGCTCGGCGACATCGACCGGGGCGGCGTCATCGCGAGCCTCGTCGGCACGAAGGCGGTGCTCGACGAGGCCGACGCGGCGATGGTGCGCGGCTTCCTCGTCAACCGCTTCCGGGGCGATCCCAGCCTGTTCGCGGACGGGATGCGGATCATCGCGGAGCGCACGGGCTGGGAGAGCCTCGGCCTCGTGCCCCATTTCGCCGACGCCGCGCGGCTCCCGGCCGAGGACGTGCTCGGCCTGCGCGGCTCGGAGGCGCGGGCGGGGTGCCGCACGATCGCGGTCCCGGTCCTGCCCCGGATCGCCAATTTCGACGACCTCGACCCGCTGCGCGCCGAGCCCGGGATCGCGGTGGTGCTGGTGCGGGCGGGCGAAGCGCTCCCCGGCGACGCCGACCTCGTCCTGCTGCCGGGCTCCAAGACCACGATCGACGACCTCGCCTACCTTCGAAGCCAGGGCTGGGACATCGATCTCCAGGCGCATCTGCGCCGCGGCGGGCGGGTGCTCGGCCTGTGCGGCGGCTACCAGATGCTCGGGCGCCTCATCAGCGACCCGCACGGCATCGAGGGCGAGGCGCGCTCCGTTCCCGGCCTCGGCCTCCTCGACGTCGAGACGGTGATGACGCCTCTCAAGCGCCTGGAGGCGGTGACGGGCGAGAGCCTGCCCGATCAGGTGCCGTTCGCCGGCTATGAGATGCATATCGGCGATACCGCGGGACCCGACGCCGCGCGCCCGCTCCTGCGCCTCGCGGACGGGCGGACCGACGGGGCCGTCTCGGCGGACGGCCGGGTATTCGGCACCTACATGCACGGGCTCTTCGCCGACGACCGGCAGCGCGCCGCCTGGCTCACGCGCCTCGGCGCCGCGGCGAGCGGGGCGAATTACGAGGCCGGCATCGAGGCCGTGCTCGACGGCCTCGCCCGGCACATCGAGGCCCATGTCGATTGCGACCGGCTGCTCGCCCTGGCCGGGTGACCGCCCGTCAGCCCGCGAGAAGCGTGGCGAGCACGGCCGCCAGCCCGAACAGCAGGGCGCAGGCGGTGCGATAGATCCGGATCGCCCGTTCGATATCCCCCGGTCCCGCCTCGGCGCGCCCATCGCCCATCCACGCATCGGCCACGCGCTCGCCCCCGTAGACCCGGGGGCCGGCAAGGCGCAGGCCCAGCGCCCCGGCCATCGCGGCCTCGGGCCAGCCCGCATTCGGCGAGCGGTGGGCCCGCGCATCCCGCCGCATCGCCGCCCAGGCGCCGCGCGCCGAGGCGCCCTTCGTCAGACGCGCCGCCGCGACGATGAGGAGGGCGGTGAGACGGGAGGCCGGGAGGTTGATCAGGTCGTCGAAGCGGGCCGCGGCCCAGCCGAACTCGGCGTGGCGGGGTGTGCGGTGGCCGATCATGCTGTCGGCGGTGTTGGCCGCCTTGTAGAGGAGGCCGCCGGGCAGCCCGCCCAGGCCGATCCAGAAGGCCGGCGCCACGATCCCGTCGGAGAAATTCTCGGCGAGGCTCTCGATCGCGGCCCGGCAGATGCCGGCCTCGTCGAGGGTGTCGGGGTCGCGCCCGACGATCATCGAGACGGCGCGGCGCCCGCCCGGGAGGCCCTCCCGCCGCAGCGACGCGGCGACGCGGACGACGTGCTGGTCGAGGCTCCTCTGCGCGGGCAGCGTGGCGCAGAGGAGCGCGGCGAGGACGAGCCCGAGCACCGGGCCGGCGAGCCCGGCGAGCGCCGTCAGGGCGAGGCCGCTCGCGATCGCGGCGGCCAGCAGCACGAGGAGAGCGAGCACGCCCTTGAGGCGGCGCGCGCCGGGCTCGCCCCGGTTCAGCCCCCGGTCGAGGGCCGCGATCAGCTGGCCGATCCAGGTGACAGGGTGGCCGAGCGCCCTGTAGAGCGCGTCCGGATATCCCGCCGCGGCCTCGATCACGAGGGCGAGGGCGAGGATGATGAGCGTGTCGGGCGGATGGGCGAGGACGGTCCAGGACATGGGGTCTCGGGTGGGGGGGCGGGCGCGCCGGTGGTGAGCCACGGCGGCGACCTCGACGCCGCGCGCAGGCTGTTCCCGGACGCGCCCGAGCCGTGGATCGATCTCTCGACGGGGATCAATCCGGTCCCCTATCCCTGTCCGCCGCTGGAGGCCAGCCTGTTCCGCCGCCTGCCCGCGCCAGCCGACCTCGCGGCCCTGCGCGCGGCGGCCGCCAGGGCCTATTGCGCAGATCCGGCAGCGATCGTGCCGGCCCCCGGCACGCAGATCCTGATCGAGATCCTGCCGCGGCTCCTGCCGCCGGGGCGGGTGGCGGTGGTCTCGCCGACCTATGCCGAGCACGAAGCCGCCTGGATCCGCGGCGGCCACGCCGTCGCCCCCGTGCCGGAGATCGCCGGGATCGGCGAGGCGGATGTGGCGATCGTCGTCAACCCGAACAATCCGGACGGGCGCATCATCCCCGCCCCGCGCTTGCGGGCGCTGGCGGAGCGGCTGCACGGGCGGGGCGGCCTCCTCCTCGTCGACGAGGCCTTCGCCGATCTGGAGCCCGTCGAGAGCCTGTGCCCCTTCGTGGGCCCCGGCCTCGTCGTGCTGCGCTCGTTCGGCAAGACCTACGGGCTCGCCGGCATCCGCCTCGGCTTCGCGGTGGCGGAGACCGGCTTCGCCGAGCGGATCGCCGCCGCACTCGGGCCATGGGCAGTGTCGGGGCCGGCGCTCGCCATCGGCCGGGCCGCACTCGACGATGCGGCGTGGCGGGAGGCCGCGGCGCGGGAGCGGCGCTGGGATGCGGAGCGCCTCGACCGCATGATCGCCCGCGGGGGCGGCCGGGTCGTCGGCGGCACCGCCCTGTTCCGGACCGCCGATTTCGCGGACGGGCCGGACCTGTTCCGGCGGCTCGGCGAGGCCGGGATCTACGTGCGCCGGTTCGAGGCGGCGCCCGAGCGCCTCCGCTTCGGCCTGCCGCCCGACAAGGCGGCGTGGTGCCGCCTCTCGCGGATCCTCAGGTAGCCCGCGGCCGGTGCCGGTCGAGCACGGCGACGAGGAGGGCGAGGCTCGACAGCACGCCACCGACCGCGCAGACGCCCGGCCAGCCGGCGACGAGGAAGGCCCGCGAGCCGGCATAGGCGCCGAGCGCGCCGAACACGAACATCGCGGTGAACAGGACGGTGTTGATCCGCCCCCGCGCCCCGGGCACGAGCGCGTAGGCGCGGGTCTGGTTGGCGATGAGGGCGCCGTTCAGCCCGATATCGATGAGCAGCACGCCGGCCGCGACGCCGATGAGCGAGGTGCCGCCCCAGAGCCAGAGCACGGCGAAGGCCGCGAGCACGCAGGCGCTGCCCGCCACGACGACGGGCCGCGCCCCGCGCCGGTCCGTGAAGCGCCCCGACATCGGCGCAACGAGCGCGCCCGCGACGCCGATCACCCCGAACAGCCCGGCCCCGGCTGCCGTGAGATCGAAGGGCGGCGCCTCGACGAGGAGGGCGAGCGTCGCCCAGAAGGCGTTGAAGCTCGCGAACAGCAGGGCCTGCGACAGGGTCGCGGTGCGCAGGATCGGCTGCGTGCGCACGAGGTAGAGGATCGAGAGCATCAGCGCCCGGTAGCGCAGGGGCTTCGTCTGCGGCGTGCGCGGCAGGGTCGCGGCCGCGATCCCCGCCATGGCGAGCGCCACGCCCGCCGCCGCGAAGAACACCGCCCGCCAGCCGAACTGGGCACCGAAGAGCCCGCTCGCCGTGCGGGCGAGGAGGATGCCGGTCAGAAGCCCGGTCATCACCTGACCGACGATGCGCCCCCGGCTCGCGTCGGGGGCGAGCTCGGCGGCGAAGGGCACGGCCTGCTGCGCGGCCGAGGCGAGGATGCCGATCATCAGGCTCGCCAGCGCCAGAACGGCGAGGCTCGGGGCAGCGCCCGCCAGCAGCAGGGCGAGGCTGAGCGCCCCGAGCTGGCCGATGATCAGGCTTCGCCGGGGCAGGCTGTCGCCCAGGGGCACGAGGCCGAGGATGCCGAGCCCGTAGCCGATCAGGCAGGCCGTCGGGATCCAGACGGCCGCCCGCGCGCCGAATTCCGAGACGAGGAGCGCGAGAAGGGGCTGGTTGTAGTAGATGTTGGCAACCGCGCCGCCCGCGATCAGGGTCAGGCCGAGGCGGGCGCGGGTCGTGAGACGGGGTGTCTGCAAGGAAGGCGTCAAGGGAGGCGTCGGGGTGCGGGGCAAGCGGGCCCAACGCCCTAGGCCGCGCGGACCCGTCCTGGCAACAACCGCGGGTGGGAGCGTGGGATACCGCTCACGGATCGGTGAACCACCCCCCTCCCTTTCGCCGGAGCGCCCCCGTCACCATATCGCAATCGTTGCGGCAGAAGGACTTATGCTCCGCTGCCGCGCCGGGAGCCCTTGGAAACGTCGCCGTTTCGGGCTCTCATTTCGGGTGCGAGGATCGCCACGCGCTGATTCGCGCCCGCGACAGGCTTTCGCCGGACAACAGGGAGTTCCTGATGCCGAATTACCGCGTGAGTTTCGCCAAGCAGATCCTGGGTGTGCCCTTCACCGTCGGGTCCGTCGAGATCGCCCGGGCCCGCGATCCGGAGCGGGCGCGGCGCGCCGCGGAGCTGCGCTTCGCGCGCCAGCACGGCGTCGAGGATTGGCGCGAGCGGGCGGACCGGAACGAGATCGCGGCGAGCGAGTCGCACCGGGCCTGAGGCCGGCGCCGGACGGGTGCCCGACCCCTGGCCCTGCCCGCGTCCCGGGCCTAGAACGCTGACGGCCGCCTGCGCGGGGCGGCCGCGAATCCTCGACTCGGGTGGCGGCGGAGCGAACGGCGTTTCATGGCGGCGACCTCTTTCTTCGGCGACCTGCTGCAGACGATCAGCGATCGCGGCCGCGACCTGATCAGCTTCGGCCGCGGCGACATCGCCGCGAAGGCGACCGCGCCCGAGCTCGCCAAGCTCTGCGAGGACCTGATCTCCCGCCGCGGCGAGGCGTCGGGCGTGGCGCTCGCCCGCCTCATCCTCGACCGCTATGCGAGCTTTCCCACGCCCGAGCGCCTCACTTTCCTGCGGCTCATCGCTCAGGAATTCGGCGCCGACCCCGCCGCTGTGGAGGCGGCAATCGGCGCCTACCGGGCCGACCCGACGCGCGCCCGCCTCGGGCGCCTGCACGAGGCGGCCGAGCCCCGCAGCCAGGAGTTGATCCGCCGCCTCAACCTCGCCCGCGACGGGACGCTGGCGCTCGTGCGCATGCGCGAGGACCTGATGGACCTGCGCGCGGCGCTCCGCGCCGAGGAGGGTGCGGACGCGGACCTGATCGACGCCGCCGACAGTCTCGACTGCGACTTCGAGCACCTGTTCGCCTCGTGGTTCAACCGGGGCTTCCTCGTGCTGCGCCACATCGACTGGACGACGCCGGCCCACATCCTGGAGAAGATCATCCGCTACGAGGCGGTGCACGAGATCCAGGGCTGGGACGACCTGCGGCGGCGCATCGAGCCTTCCGATCGGCGCTGCTTCGCCTTCTTCCACCCGGCCCTCGTCGACGAGCCGCTGATCTTCGTCGAGGTGGCGCTGACGGGCGGCATCGCCTCGGCGATCGCCCCGATCCTCGCCAACGAGCGCGAGCCCCTGCCGATCCGCGCGGCGACGACGGCCGTGTTCTACTCGATCTCGAACTGCCAGCGGGGGCTGGCCGGCGTCACCTTCGGCAATTTCCTGATCAAGCAGGTGGTGGAGGATCTCGCCCGCGAGATCCCCTCGCTGAAGACCTTCGTCACCCTCTCGCCGGTCCCGGGCTTTGCCCGCTGGCTCGATCGGGAGCGGCGCGCCGACGCGCCTCAGGGCCTCACCAAGGAGGATATCGAGGGCTTGCGCCTGCTGGAGCAGCCGGGCTGGCAGGGCGACAAGACGAGCTGCGAGGCGGTGCGCAAGGCGATGCTGCCGGCCGCGGCCGCCTATTTCCTGCGCGCGAAGAACGACCGCGGACGGCCCCTCGACCCGGTCGCCCGCTTCCATCTCGGCAACGGGGCGCGGCTGGAGCGGCTGAACTTCCTCGGCGACACCTCGCCCAAGGGCATCAAGCAATCCCACGGGCTGATGGTGAACTACCTCTACGACCTCTCGGCCATCGAGAAGAACCACGAGACCTACGCGAATCTCGGCACGGTGGCCGCCTCGGGCACCGTGAGCCGGGAATTGCGGGCGAACCTTCCGCCCCCGCGCGCCGTCGCGCTCGCCGACGCCTGAGGGCGCCGCGCAGCGCCTCGGCCGCGCCCTGCGGAGATCAGAACTCGATCCCCTCCTGCGCCTTCACGCCCGCCGAGAAATGGTGCTTCACGTTGCCCATCTCGGTCACGAGGTCGGCCGCCTCGATCAGCGCCGGCTTCGCGTTGCGGCCGGTGACGACCACGTGGAGGTCCGGCCGGCGCGCCCGCAGCACCGCCACCACCGCCTCGACGTCGAGATAGTCGTAGCGGAGCGCGATGTTCATCTCGTCGAGGACGAGGAGGCGGATCGTCTCGTCCGCCATCAGGGTCTGCGCCGTCGCCCAGGCCCGCGCGCAGGCGGCGATGTCCCGGGCCTTGTCCTGCGTCTCCCAGGTGAAGCCCTCGCCCAGCGCGTGCCAGACGACCCGGTCGCCGAAGGTGTCCAGCGCCCGCTTCTCGCCGGTGTCCCAGGCGCCCTTGATGAATTGCACGACGCCGATCCGCCAGCCGCGCCCCAGCGCCCGCAGCACGAGGCCGAGCGCCGCCGTGGTCTTGCCCTTGCCGGGGCCGGTATTGACGATGAGGAGCCCCTTCTCGACGGTCTTCGAGGCGACCTCGGCGTCCTGCACCGCCTTGCGCTTCTGCATCTTCTCGCGGTGGCGCGCGTCCTCGTCGCTCATGCAGGTCCTCCAGCGGGTTTGACGACCATCGGCAGCCCGGCCACCAGGAACACGACGCGGTCGGCCTCCCGCGCGAGGCGCTGGTGGAGCCGGCCGGCCGCGTCGCGGAAGGCGCGGGCCAGGGCGTTGTCGGGCACGATGCCGAGCCCGACCTCGTTCGAGACGAGGACGAGGGGGCCGGCCGCCGCGGCGCAGGCCGCCGCGAGATCCTCGGACGCGGCCGCGAGATCAGCCTCGGCCATCATCAGGTTGGTGAGCCAGAGCGTCAGGCAATCGACGAGGACCGGACCCCGCGTCGCCCGGATCGCGGCGGAGAGATCGACGGGCACGTCCCGCGTCACCCAGCCCTCCCCCCGGCGGGCGCGGTGGAGGCCGATGCGCTCGCGCATCTCGTCGTCCCAGGCCTGCGCGGTGGCGAGATAGGTCCAGGGCGCCGGGCAGGCCTCGATCAGGGCCTCCGCGTGGGCGCTCTTGCCGGAACGCGCGCCGCCGAGCACCAGGGTCATGCGGGGAGCGGCCTGAAGCATCGGCCTCCTTTGCCCCAAGCCTCCCCCTCCGGTCAAAGATCGCCTCACCTCCGGTCAAAGAATTGCGCGACCGGGCCGAGCCCGCGTTGTGCCCGCTCGCGCGACAGGCTAGAAGCCGGGGGGACGGTGCCCCGGCAACGGGGTGAAAAGGGAATGCGGTGAGGGGCTCGGGCTCCGAATCCGCGGCTGCCCCCGCAACTGTGAGCGGCGAGCTCCTGCCACCACGCCACCGGACCCCCGGGAAGGCGGCAGGCGCGAGGATCCGCGAGCCAGGAGACCTGCCGTCCCCCGCTATCCTCGACGCCGCCGGCGGGGCGGCCGGAGACCTGACACGATGACGACGAACGTCCAGACCCTCGGCACCACCGGCACCCGCGCGAACGAGGGCGCCGCCGCCATCGTGATCGCCGCCCTGCTCGGCATCGGCCTCGTCTTCCTCGCGGGCTTCGCGCCGGCCTCGGCGCTGCACAACGCGGCGCACGATTTCCGGCACACGCAGAACTTCCCCTGCCACTGACCGCTCTGCCTCAGCCCGCAGAGATCTCATGATCATCCGGCTCCTGTCGGCGGCCCTCGTCGCCGGCTTCCTCGCGGCCGTCGTCGCGACGGGCCTGCAGCTCGCCCTCACCTCGCAGCTCATCATCGCGGCCGAGCGCTACGAGACGCGGGCCGCGCACGAGGCGGCCGACGCCCGCCTGCCGATCATCCTGGCCCACGCGCCTGCCCAGGGGCAGGCGCACGGCGGCCACGCGCACGACCACGGCACGGCCGGTCCGGGCGGGGAATGGCAGCCCGGCCCCGGCCTGCCGCGGATGGCCTTCACCGGGCTCGCGACGCTCATCGGCGCCGTCGGCTACGCGCTCCTCCTCGGCGCCGCGATGCTCGCCTGCGGCCGCGCGCCGACGCCGGAGCGGGCGCTCGCCTTCGGGCTCGCGGGCTTCGCGGCTCTCGCGCTCGCCCCTGCCCTCGGCCTGCCCCCCGAATTGCCGGGCAGCGAGGCGGCCCCCCTCGTCACGCGCCAAGCCTGGTGGCTGATGACCGCCGCCGCGACCGCCATGGGCCTCTACCTGATCCTGATCCGGCGGGCGGCCATCACCATCCTCGGCGGTCTCGTGCTCATCGTCGCCCCCCATCTCGCGGGCGCCCCGGTGCCGCCCGAGGGGAATTCGGGCGTGCCCGCGATCCTCGCCGCGCAATTCGCCGCGCGCTCGCTCGGCGTCGCCTTCGTGTTCTGGGCGATGATCGGTCTGGCTTTCGGCTGGGCCTGGCAGGTCTTCGGGCGCGAGGCCAAGGCACCCGCCCGTGCCTGAGGCAGCATCCGAACCGGTGGTGCTCTACGTATGCACCACCTGCCGCGCCGAGGGCGACGGGGACGGCCCGCGCGCCGGGGCACGCCTCCTCGCGGCCGTCGAGAACGCGCTCGCCGCGGAGCCCGTGCCGGGCCTCCGCGTCGAGCCGGTCGAGTGCCTCTCGGTCTGCAAGCGCCCCTGCACGGTCGCGGTCACCGCGCCCGACCGCTGGACCTACGTCTACGGCGACCTCGACCCGGAGGCCTCCGCCCCCACCCTCCTCGCGGGCATCCGCCTCTATGCCGGCACGAGCGACGGCATCGTGCCCTGGCGGGCGCGGCCGGAAGCCTTCCGCAAGGGCGTGATCGCCCGCATCCCGCCCCGCGCCTCCGCGTAAGCGGGCGGCACGCCATCACGAGTTCCCCATGAGCATCGTCGAGAAGATCCCCTGCACCATCGTCACCGGCTTCCTCGGCGCCGGAAAGACGACCCTCGTGCGCCACGTGATGGAGCAAGCGGGCGGGCGCCGCCTCGCGATCCTCGTCAACGAATTCGGCGATGTCGGCTTCGACGGCTCGTTCCTCGCCGCCTGCGGCGTGCCGGGCTGCAGCGAGGAATCCATCGTCGAGCTGCCGAACGGCTGCATCTGCTGCACCGTCGCCGACGATTTCGTGCCCGCCCTCAACACCCTGCTGGAGCGCCCGGACCCGCCGGAGCACATCCTGATCGAGACTTCGGGCCTCGCCCTGCCGAAGCCCCTCGTCCAGGCCTTCCAGTGGCCGGCGATCCGCTCGCGGGTAACGGTCGACGGCGTCGTCGCGGTGGTGGACGGGCCGGCGGTGGCCTCCGGTGCCTTCGCGGAGGATCCCGACGCGCTCGCCGCCCAGCGCGCGGCCGACGCCAGCGTCGAGCACGAGAACCCGCTGGAGGAGGTGTTCGAGGACCAGCTCCTCTGCGCCGACCTCGTGGTGCTGAACAAGGCGGACCTCCTCGGCGAGGCCGAGCGCGCGCGCGTCCGGGCCGAGATCGAGCGCCAGCTGCCCCGCGCCGTCAAGGTGGTGGAGACCTCTCACGGCGCGATCGACGCCCGGGTGCTCCTCGGCCTCAACGCGGCGGCCGAGGACGACCTCGACGCCCGCCCCTCCCATCACGGCGAGGGCGAGGACCACGACCACGACGATTTCGAGACGGTCGCCCTGCCGGTGCGCGCGGCGAGGAACCCGGGCGACCTCGCCGCACGGGTCGAGAAGGCCGCCGAGACGGCGGGCGTGCTGCGCATCAAGGGCTTCGCCGAGATCGAGGGCAAGCCGATGCGCCTCGTCGTCCAGGGCGTCGGACGTCGCGTCGCGCACCATTTCGACCGGCCCTGGCGCGCATCCGAATCCCGCGACGGCCGCCTCGTCGTGATCGGCCTCAAGGGTTTCGACCGGGATGCCGTCGCGGCGGCGCTCGCCGGATAGGCCGGGGCGGCGCTATAGTGCGGGCGCAGGGACGGCGACCGGACATGCTGGAACGGATCACGAGGCCGATGAGCGTGGCGGAGTTCTTCGCGTGGCAGGAGCGCCAGGCGGAGCGCTACGAGCTCGTCGGCGGCATTCCCGTGCGTCTGACGGCGGGAGCGCGGAACGTCCACGACGACATCGTGGTGAACCTCTTGGCGGCCCTGCACACGGCCCTGCGCGGCGGCGGCGGCCGCCCTTTCACCGGCGACGGCAGCGTCGAGACCCTCCCCGGCCAGATCCGCCGGCCCGATGTCGGCGTCGATTGCGGCGTGCGCGATCCCAACGCCCTGAAGGCGGCCGAGCCTCGGCTCGTCGCGGAGGTCCTGTCCCCGAGCACGCGCGACTTCCACGCCTTCGAGAAGCTGGCCGAGTACCGGAACATCGAGAGCCTCGAGTACATCCTGCTCGTCGAGCCGAACGCTCCGGAGATCATGCTCTGGTCCCGCGACGCGTCGCGCGCCTGGGTCAAGGAGCGCGTCGCGAGCCTCGACGCGTCCCTCTCCCTGCCCTCCCTCGCCACGAGCCTGCGCCTCTCGGACATCTACGAGGGTGTCGTCTTCCCGAACCGTCCGCGCCTCGTCCAGGACGAGCCGGCCGGCCCGGCGGCCTGACGCGGCGGATCGCGAGACCCCATGCACCTCGTCCGCATCGATACGGTCTCCCTCGACGAGGGCGAGGCGGCCGTCGATCTCGGGCAGGCGCCGGGCGACATCGTCTTCCTCTCCTTCACCGATTCCGACCTCGCGGGCGTCGCGGCCGCGCACGCCGCGGGGGGAGCGGGCCAGCCCTCCCTGCGGCTCGCCAAGCTCGCGCGCCTGCGCCACCCGATGTCGGTGGACCTCTACGTCGACGGCGTGGTCGCCCGCGCGAGGATCGTCGTGATCCGCTGCCTCGGCGGCCTCGATTACTGGCGCTACGGCGTGGAGCGGGCCTACGCCGCGGCGCGGGCGCGAGGGGTCAAGCTCGCGGTGCTGCCCGGCGACGACCGGCCGGATTCGCGCCTCGACGCCTATTCCACGGTGCCTGGCCTCGCGGCCGATCTCGATGCCTATTTCCGCGCCGGCGGCCCTGACAACCTGCGCCGGATGCTCGGGCGGCTGGCCTCCGAGATCGGCGAGCCGGCCGCGGTCGAGCCGCCGGAACCGCTGCCGCGGGGCTTCGCGTGGTGCCCCGGCTGCGGGCCGGTCTCCGTCGAAACCGACCTCGCGGCAGCGGGAGCACCGATGGCGCTCCTCCTCGTCTATCGCTCCGCCATTCTCGGGGGCGACACGGCCCCGGTCGCGGCGCTCGCGGCGGCCCTGCGGGCGCGGGGCGTCGGCAGCGCCGTCGTCGCGGTGTCGAGCCTGAAGGACACGGCCGCGTTGGAGCCGGTGCGCGCCCTGATCGCCACACGCCGGCCCGACCTCGTCGTGGCGGCGACCGCCTTCTCGGCGCGGGAGGACGCGGCCTTCCCACTCGACGCGGCCGATTGCCCGGTGCTGCAGGCCTTCACGATCGGCAGCCCCCGCGCCGCCTGGGCGGCCTCGGCGCGCGGCATGAACGCCGCCGACCTCGCCATGCAGGTGGCGCTGCCCGAATTCGACGGCCGGCTCTCGGGCTTCCCCGTCTCGTTCAAGGAGGAATTCCCCGAGATCGAGGGCTATGCCGAGCGTCGCGCGATCCCCGACCCGGAGGGCATCGCGGCCCTCGCCGACCGGGCCGCCGCCTGGATCCGGCTCGCGCGGACGCCGCGCGCGGAGCGGCGGCTCGCGATGGTACTCTCGGACTATCCCGCCCGCGGCGGCCGGGCCGGCTTCGCGGTCGGGCTCGACACGGAGGCGAGCGCCCGCGCCATCGCGGCGGATCTGGCGGAGGCCGGCTACGCGATCGGGTCGCTGCCGGAGGCCGGCGGCCTGTTGCGGACCCTCACGGAGGGCGCGGCCGGGTTCGCGGTGTCCCTCGACGATTACCGGGCGTGGCTCGCGACCCTGCCGGCAGAGGCGCTCGAAGCCCTGAACGCCCGCTGGGGAGCGCCGGAGAGCGATCCCGCACTCATCGACGGGGCCTTCCGCTTCCGGTCGGCCGCGGGTCCCATCTCGTACCGAGGGGGTCCCTCGCGCCAGGCGGCCGGCACCCTCGCGATCTTCCTCCAGCCGGACCGCGGCCGGGGCGAGGACCGCAAGGCCGGCTATCACGACCCGGACGCGCCGCCGACCCACGCCTACCTCGCCTTCCATCTCGGCCTGCGGACCCGCTTCGACGCGCTGATCCATCTCGGCACCCACGGCACCACGGAATGGCTGCCCGGCAAGGCCGTCGCCCTCGGGCCGGAATGCTGGCCGGCCCTCGCCGTCGGCGCGCTGCCCGTGATCTACCCGTTCATCGTGGACGATCCGGGCGAGGCCGCACCCCTGAAGCGGCGCCTCGGCGGCATCGCCCTCGGCCACCTGACGCCGCGCGTGGAGCGGGCCGAGCTCGCCCCGGACGCGGCGCGCCTGCGCGAGCTCGTGGAGGAATACGCGTCCGCGAGCGTGCTCGATCCGCGCCGGGCCGCGCTCATCGCGCGGGCGATCCTGGACGATGCCGAAGCGGCGGGCCTCCTCGACGGCGCCGGCATCGCGGCCGACACGCCGATCACGGACGCGCTCACCGCCCTCGACGCGCATCTCTGCGACCTCGCCGAGACCGCCTTCCGCGACGGCTTCCACGTCTTCGGCCGCGCGCCAGCCGACGCCGATGGGGGCCGCCGCGCCTGCGCCGAGGCCGAGCGGCAGGGCCTCCTCGCGGCCCTCGACGGGCGGTTCGTGCTGCCCGGTCCCGCCGGCTCGCCCTCGCGCGGGCGGACCGACGTGATGCCCACGGGGCGCAACCTCACCACCCTCGACCCGCGCGCCCTGCCGACCCGGGCCGCCGCGACGCTCGGCGCCAAGGCGGCCGATGCCGTGGTGCGCCGCTACCTGCAGGACGAGGGCGAGTACCCGGCCCGCATCGTCATGGACCTCTGGGCCTCGCCGACCCTGCGCACAGGCGGCGAGGACGTCGCCCACGCCCTCGCTCTGATGGGCGTCCGCCCGGTCTGGGACCACGCCACGACCCGCGTCACCGGCTTCGAGGTGCTGCCGCTCGCCCTGCTCGACCGGCCGCGCATCGACGTGACCCTGCGCGTCTCCGGCGCCTTCCGCGACACCTTCCCGGAGACGCTGGCGCTCCTTGACCGGGCGGCCCGCGCGGTGGCCGCCCGCGACGGGGAGGAGGAATCCGAGAACCCGCTCGCCGCCGCCCGCCGCCGCGGCGAGGCGACATCCCGCGTCTTCGGCGCCGCACCCGGCCGCTACGGGGCGGGCGCCGCCGGCACCGCCCTCGACGGCGCCTGGGAGACGCGGGCCGATCTCGGCGCCGCCTACCTCGCCGCGACCTCGCACGCCTACGGCGACACGGAAGGCGCGGATGCGAGCTTCGCCGAGCGGGTGGCGCGGGCCGACGCCTACGTCCACGCCTTCGACGTGGCCGAGCGCGACCTCCTCGACGGCGACGCGGGCGCCGACGCGATGGGCGGCTTCGCGGCGGCGGCGGAGGCGGGGGGCGCGAGCCCCGCCCTCTACAGCCTCGACGTCGCCGACCCCGAGGCGCCCAAGGCCCGCACCGCCCGCGAGGACGTGGCCCGCCTGATCCGCGGGCGCCTCGCCAACCCGCGCTGGATCGCCGCCCAGCTCCGCCACGGCTACCGGGGCGTGCAGGAGCTGGCGCAGGGAATCGACGCCCTGTTCGTCCTCGCCGCCACGACCGACGCGGTGCGCGGCAGCGACCTCGACCACCTCTACGGCGCCTGGATCGCCGATCCCGAGACCTTCGAGCGGATCGCGGCGGCAAACCCTCCGGCGACGCGGGCGATCCTGGAGCGGTTCGAGGACGCGCGCCGCCGCGGCCTCTGGCTGAGCCGCCGCAACGCGATTCCCCCCGACGCGCTGATGCCGGAGGCCGCCGAATGAGCCTGCCCCGGCGCGCCCTTCCCGAGGCCCCCTCCCGCCGCGGCTGGTGCCCCGGCCTCGCCCGGCCGATGCCGACCGGCGACGGCCTCCTCGCCCGCATCCATCCCGCGGGCGGCGTCCTGACGCTCGAACAGCTGCGCAACGTCGCCGAGGCCGCCCGCCGCTTCGGCAACGGGCATATCGACGTGACCGCCCGTGCCAACCTGCAGGTCCGCGGCGTCACGGAGGCGACGCGCGGGGATCTCGCGGCCCGCCTCGACGCCGCCGGCCTCGGCGACGCGCGGCCGGATGGCGGCCCGCAGCGGCTGACGCTCGCGAGCCCGCTGGCCGGCCTCGATCCCGCGGAGCTGATCGACGTGCCGGCGCTGGCGCGGGACATCGAGGCGGCGGGCCGCGCCATCGCCGGGCTGCCGGCCAAGACCCTGGTGAGCCTCCACGGCGGCGGCCGCTTCGGGCCGGGCGAGGCCGAGGCCGACATCGCCCTGCGCGCCGAGGGCCGCGGAGAGATCGCGCTCGCCCTCGCGACCGCGGACGGGCCGGACCGGATCGGCGAGGTCTCCGAGGCGGAGGCGGCCGGCGCGGTGGCCCGCCTCCTCGCCGCCTTCGCCCGCACGGGCCAGCGCCGCGTGCGCGACCTCTCGGATGAGGCGCGCCGCTTCCTCTCCGCAAGACGCCCCCCCTCCCCCGTCCGGGAGAGGGGGTCCGTCGTGCCGAACGGTGCCCTGGCCGGGCAGCGCGGAATGCCGCCTCCGGCGGGCCTTCACGTCCTCTCCCCGTCCCTTGCAATCCTCGCCGCCGAGGCGCCCTTCGGCCGCTGCGACGCCGCCGCCCTCGACGTGCTGGCGCGGATTGCCGAAGCCCTCGGCACGCCCGAGATCCGCCTCTCCTCGACGCGCGGCTTCGTTCTGACCGCGCCCGATCCCGCCTCGGGCACGCGGGCGCTCGCCGACCTCGCCGCCGCCGGATTCGTGGTCGCACCCGACGATCCGCGGCGGTCCGTCGCCGCCTGCCCCGGCGCGCCCGCCTGCGCCTCGGGCTCCACGCCGGCGCCCGCCGACGCCGCCCGCCTCGCCGAGGCCTTCCGGGCCTTCGCGAGCCGCGGCCTGAACGCCCACGTCTCCGGCTGCGCCAAGGGCTGCGCCCGGCCCGCTCCCGCCGACCTCACCCTCGTCGGGGCCGACGGGCGCTACGGCATCGTCCTGAACGGGGCGCCCGGCGATGAGCCGGCGATCCAACTGACTTTCGAGGCGGCGCTCGAACGCGTAAGGAGGGCGGATTCCGCCGAGCCTCTCCAGCGCGCCTTCGACACCCGACCCACAAATTCCGACCCATAAATTCGACCGATGAGTTCCGACCGATGAGTTCGCGCCTCGACTACCTGCGCGACGGGCAGGCCATCTACGCCCGCTCCTTCGCGATGATCCGCGCCGAGGCCGACCTCGCCCGCTTCCGCGGCGCGGCCGAGCGCGTCGTGGTGCGCATGATCCACGCCTGCGGCATGACCGACCTGCCCGCCGACGTGGAGATGTCGGAGGATTTCGCGGCCGCCGGCGAGGCGGCGCTGAAGGCCGGCGCCCCCATCCTGTGCGACGTGCGCATGGTCGCCGACGGCGTCACCCGCGCCCGGCTGCCGGCGAACAATCCCGTCCTCTGCACCCTCGGCGACCCGCGCGTCCCCGGCCTCGCGGCCGAGGCCGGCACCACCCGCTCGGCGGCCGCGATGGAATTGTGGCGCGAGCACCTGCCCGGCAGCGTCGTCGCCGTGGGCAACGCGCCGACCGCCCTGTTCCGGCTCCTCGAGCTGCTCGACGAGGGCGTGACGCCTCCGGCCGCGGTGATCGGCATCCCGGTCGGCTTCGTCGGCGCCGCCGAGTCGAAGGAGGCGCTGGCGCGCGACGGGCGCGTGCCCTTCGTCGTGGTGCACGGCCGCCGCGGCGGCAGCGCCATGACGGCGGCGGCGGTGAACGCGCTCGCCTGCGAGGTCGAGTGATGGACGCGCGCGACAGCCTGTTCGCCGACGGGCCCGCCCCCGAGGCGCCCGCCCGCGTGACGACCGGCACCCTCTACGGCGTCGGCATGGGCCCGGGCGATCCGGACTACCTGACGGTGCGCGCCGTGCGCGTGCTGGAGCGGGCGCCGGTGCTCGTCCATTTCTGCAAGAAGGGCCGGCGCGGCAATGCCCGCACCATCGCGGACGCGATCCTGCGCGACCCGGCCCGGGAATTTCCCCTCGTCTATCCCTACACGACGGAACTCGCCCCGGAGGACGCGACCTACGTCTCGGCGCTGGCGGGGTTCTACGACGACGCGGCCGCCCGGCTCGCGGACCATCTCGGCGCGGGCCGCGACGTCGCGATCCTATCCGAGGGCGATCCGTTCTTCTACGGCTCCTTCATGCATCTCTGGCGGCGCCTCAAGGACCGCTTCCCCGTCGAGGTGGTGCCCGGCGTCACCGGCATGTCCGGCTGCTGGACGCGGGCCGGCACGCCGATCACCTGGGGCGACGACGTGCTCACCGTGCTGCCCGCGACGCTGCCGCACGCGGCGCTGGCCGAGCGCCTGCGCGGCACGGACGCGGCCGTGGTGATGAAGCTCGGCCGCCACCTGCCGAAGGTGCGCGCGGCTCTGGCCGAGGCCGGGCTCCTCGACCGGGCGGTCTATGTCGAGCGCGGCACCATGGCGGGCGAGAAGGTGATCCCCCTCGCCCAGAAGCCCGACGACGAGGCGCCCTACTTCTCGATGGTGCTCGTGCCCGGCGAGGGACGGCGGCCGTGAGCGGCAGCGTCGCGATCGTCGGCCTCGGACCCGGAGACGGGAGCCTCGTCACCCCGGCGGCCCAGGCCGCCCTGGACCGCGCGACGGACCTGATCGGCTATATCCCCTACGTCGCCCGCGTGCCCGAGCGTGCGGGCCTGACCCGCCACCCGAGCGACAACCGCGTCGAGGTCGACCGCGCCCGCCACGCCCTGATGCTCGCTGCGGAAGGCCGGCACGTCGCCGTGGTCTCGGGCGGCGATCCGGGCGTCTTCGCGATGGCCGCCGCTGTCTTCGAGGCGGTCGAGCAGGGCGACCCCGCCTGGCGGAGGCTCGCCATCACGGTCGAGCCCGGCATCACGGCGATGCTGGCCGCCGCCGCCCGCCTCGGCGCGCCGATGGGCGGCGATTTCTGCGCGCTCTCGCTCTCCGACAACCTGAAGCCCTGGGACGTCGTGACCGCGCGCCTCGAGGCGGTGCTGCGGGCCGACCTCGTCGTCGCCCTCTACAACCCGATCTCCTCGGCCCGCCCCTGGCAGCTCGGCGCGGCCCTCGGCCTCGCCCTGGAAATCCGCGCCCCCGAGACCCCCGTCGCCTTCGCCCGCGCCGTGACCCGGCCGGACGAGACCCTCCGCGTGATGACGCTGGCGCAGGCCCGGGAGGCGCCCGCCGACATGGCGACGCTCGTGATCATCGGCGCCTCGGGCACGCGGCTGATCCCGCGTGGGCCGGGCGAGCGCCCGTTCCTCTACACGCCGCGCAGCGTGCCGGCGGGGCGGTGATGGCGCCCGCGCACGCACCGCGCCGCGCCCCCTCTCCCGTTCGGGAGAGGGTTGGGGTGAGGAATGCGCCCTCTCCGGAAAGACCTGTCCCCCTCGCCCGGTCCGCATCCTGCGGACTCGACCTCTCCCGGACGGGAGAGGTGAGGCGCGCCTCACGCCCCGCCGAGAAGCGCCCTCAGCGCGGCCTCCGGATCCGCCACGGCCGGCACGTCGGGCTTGTCCGGGCGGCGGACCATCACGACCGGGATGCCGAGGTCGCGCGCCGCCGCGATCTTGCCGTAGGTGGCCTCACCACCGGAATTCTTGCTCACCAGCACGTCGATGGCGGAGCCGCGCAGGAACGCGGCCTCGGCAGACGCGTCGAAGGGGCCGCGCGCGGTAATCGCCGTCAGGTGCGGCACCCGCAGCACGTCGGCCACCGGCTCGATCGCGCGGACCACGTAATCGTGCTGGGGGGCCGCCGCGAAGGCGGCGAGTTCCTGGCGGCCGACCGTGAGGAAGGCGCGCAGGGGCGCTTCGCCCAGAGCCGCCACGGCCTCGGGCACGCTCCCGACCTCGCGCCAAGCGTCGGCCGCCTGCCTTTCCCAGGGCGGGCGCCGGATCGCGAGCAGGGGCACCCCGGCCATCGCCGCCGCCTCGGCGGCGTTGCGCGAGATCCGCGCGGCGAAGGGGTGTGTGGCGTCGACGAGCCGATCGACGCCGTTCTCCGTCAGATAGCGGGCAAGCCCCTCCGGGCCGCCGAAGCCGCCGATGCGGGTCGGCACCGCCTCGGGCTTCGGCGCGGCGGTGCGGCCGGCGAGCGACAGGGTGACGGCGTGGCCGGAGCCGGCGAGGCCCCGCACCAGGGCGCTCGCCTCGCCCGTGCCTCCGAGGATGAGGATGCGCATGGCAGACTTCTCCGCTAGCCCCGCGCCGGAGTCGAGCCGCGAGCCCTGGCCGTCGCGCGAGCCCTGCCTGTCGCGCGAGCCCTGGCTGTCGATCGTCGGGATCGGGGAGGACGGCCGCGCCGGGCTCTCTCCGGCCGCGAGCGCCGCCCTCGATGCGGCCCACGTCGTCTATGGCGGCCGGCGCCACCTCGCCCTCGCCGCCCCCCTCTCCGGCGAGGCGCGCCCCTGGCCGAGCCCGTTCGCGGGGGCCTACGACGCGATCCTGGCACGCCGCGGCGAGCCGACCTGCATCCTCGCCACCGGCGACCCGTTCCACTTCGGCATCGGCGCCGAGATCGCGCGCCTCGTGCCGCCCGGCGAGATCCGGGCCTTCCCGCAACCCTCCGCCTTCAGCCTCG
>NZ_SMNT01000056.1 GCF_004348265.1 Methylobacterium segetis | reverse complement strand
CTGCGCGACGGCGGCGTTGAGGTCGACCGACAGGTTCGTGATCTGAGTCGTCGTCTCCTTCTGCAACCTGTCGACGGCGTAAATCCGGGCGCGGCCCTCGCCGGTCAGCACCTCGAGGCCGGCGGCGCGAAGCTGATCGCCGAGTGTCGTCAGCGCCAGCGTGTTGCGGACCGCCATCTCGCTCAGGAGGTCGAGATCCGCACGCACCGCGGTGAGTGCCGGGTCGAGCGCGGTGGCGCGGATGTTCGGGTCGGGGCTGAGGGCCTTCCGGATCTCCTCGGCGCGCGCGGCGACGTCATCCACCTTGTCGATCTGCGCCTGAATGTTCGCGGAGAGATCCTCATAGTCGATTTGAATCAGACCGACGGTCTGGTTGCTGACCACGAGCGAGGGACAGTCGACCGCCACCACGAAGAACGCGCCGCGCACGCCCGCAGGCGTCACGCCCGCCACGCGCACCATCATCTGATCCGAACCGCCGACCACGGCCTCGAAGGTGGTTCGGTCGCCCTCGTAGGCGCGCACCCACTGACCGCCGTTATCGTAGGAGACGTCGGCGACGTAGCTCGCGGCGTTGCGCGCCGGCTGCCAGCCCGCGCTGAGCACGAGGTTGAGCTGCACCTGCGTGATCAGGGCGCCGAGCCCCAGGATCACCGGCATCGCGTCCGAGAACAGATCTGGGATCTGGATCAGCGGCGGGACGCCGTTCTCGGTCGTCGCGTAGACCTCGGGAGCGTCCAGCACGCCCGTGAGGTGGATATGCTCGCCGTCCTGGTCTGGATCACCCTCGGTGATCAGGACCGGAAAGGTGCGGGGCTGGCCCGGCGAGAAGGCGAGCCAGGGGCGCTCCTGCGTATCCGAGCGGGCCAGCGCGCCCGCGAGCGTCATGCCCTGCTGCCCGGCGGTCACCTGCGCTTCGGTCGAGGAGACCATCGCGATGGCGTCGCTCGCGCCACGCGAGACCCGCACCGGGCCCCAGGGGCGTCCGTCGCGCCGCCGGATCTCGACGTAGTGGTTGCCGCTCGCCTCCCAAGCCGGAGCGGGGTCGAGCGTCAGGGTCAGGCCGTCTGCGGCGACACCGACGATCTCGCAGGACTGGCCCCAGGTCTCTGGCTCCTCGGCGGTGATCTTCACGAGGTCGCCGCGCTTCAGTAGGCGGCCTTCCATTCGGGCGGTCCACTGGACCGTGATGCGTCGGTACTGGCTCTCGGCCGCCATGAAGCGGACGACGCCCGTGGCCTGCTTGCGGTTCGTGATGCCCTGCAGCTGGACGCGGGCCGGCTTCAGCAGCGTGACGCCGTCCGGCGCCGAGGAGACCTCCGCGAGGCGCCACGTCGTCTCGTCGAGGTACTCGCCCACGATGCCGTCGGCCCACGCCTCGTCCGACAGCGCGTAGTCGATCTCGAGCGAGTCGCGCAGGATGTCGTTCTCGGTGAACAGCATCCGGGACAGGCCGCGGGGCTGGTCACGGGTCAGGGTCAGCTTGTCGCCGACTGGCGCCGGGAAGGCACGCCCCGCCTTCAGCACCGTCTCCAGCACATCGTCGAGGTTCTGCACCTCCGTGAAGCGATGGTCGAAGGTGTGGCCGAGCGAGGTCCAGAGCGCGTCGTAGGCTACGAACGCCTGGAAGTCGGTGTCGCTGAGCGAGAGGCCGGCCGCGTAGTCGCCGTTGCGCCACCAGTCGAGCGCCGCCCAGGCGATCGAGCGGGTGGGCTCCTCGACGAAGAGCCCATCGCGCCAGACCGGCAGAATGCGGGTGCCGATCACGCGCAGCTGGCCGCCAGAGATGCCGGAGAGCTGCTTCGACGCCTCGCCGCGGACCGCGAGCATGCTGACGCGCGGGAACGCCTGCGGCCCGTCGATGTGGGCCCGCACGGCGGTCCAGGTGACGTCGTCACTGCCGGTCCCGGCTTCAGACAGCGGTGGGTTCACCCGGCAGGCGGCGACCTCCCAGCGTCCGGGCGGCACGGCCACCCGCTCGGTGACCCGGATCTGGCTCTTCTTGGCGAAGGTGTAGATCTTGTTGAAGATCGTCGTGTAGTCGCCGATCGGCGCGCCGGCCTCGTTCACCGGTCGCCCGCGCACGACGATGTGCGTGGCCCCCTCGAGGAGCTTGTCCTTCGGCTGGCGCCATATCCCGCCCGGCCAGACGAAGTCGAACAGCAAGGTCTGAGCCGTGGTGCCCGCGGCGTTGACGATGTAGCCCGGCGTGAACGCGGTGGTGAGCTCGACGCCGTTCATCTCGTCCGCCGTGAGCACGTTCACGGGATAGAGCGTGACCTGTTGGCCCGGCTCGACGAACTGGAGGGTGATGCCCGGATAGGCCGGATTGTAGCCGGTCTGGTAATCCCAGATCGGGGTGTCGCCGATCAGCACCTGCTCGGGTCTGATCCGCCCGCAGGTCAGCGCGTAGAGCGCGTAGTCGATCATCCGGTCGCCGTCGTACTCGCTGTACGTCGGGGCGCCGTAATCGGGGGCGAAGCGCAGGCGGCCGTTCAGCACCGGGACCGGCTGCATCGGTCGGGCGGCGTTGCCCTGCAAACCGAAGGCGTAGAGCTCGTCGCTGGCCGCGGTCTTGCCGCCTGCCTTCGGGCTGAGGAAATGGCTGATCGCGAGCGCGCCGGCGCCGACGATCGCGGCGGAGGCGAGCGAGGAGATTGCGCTGAAGGCGAAACCTGTTGCGCCAGTCGCGCCGGCGATGACACCGCCGGCCCACGGCGCGACGGCGGTCAGCGCGACGAGCGCGACGACAGACAGGATGCTCTTGCCGCCCGAGCCACCCGCCATGTTGCCGAGCGGGCGCGACAAGAACTCGACATTGTCGTTGACCGCCAGATGCGTGCCCGACCACTCGTCGCGGCCGAGATAGGCGCCGTTGACCTTGAGAACCGTCGGCAGATCGAACCGCCACGCGACGCGCGCCAGGAGGGCGGCGACGGTCTCGCCCATGACGGCCTCGGCCTCGCGCATCGGCAGAACGAGCGCGTTCTCGGGACGGACTGAGCCGTCCTCCGGGTCGTAGGCCAGGAGGTTGTGCCGGACGGCGATGTGCATGGGGTCAGATGCGCCGGAAGAATTTCAGGTAGTTGAAGCCGACGCTGCGCAGCGCCGGGATGTCGTCAGCGACCACGCCGGCATGCTGGTCGACGTGCAACACGACGCCGGCCGTGCCGGGCACGACGAAGGTGCCGAGGTGGAAGTCGCGTTTCGCCACGTTGCCCATCAGGACGAGATCGCCGTCGCGGGCCTCGTGCTCAGGGGTCTCGCGCCAGTTCCGGCGCTCCTCGTGCGCCAGCATCGCCTCGGCTTGTGCCCGCGTCGTCGCCGCCACGAAGGGGAGCGCCGGCATCGGCACGGCGTAGAGCGCGCTCTGAACGTGGCGGGCGAGGCCGTAGCAGTCGAAGGCGTCGGGCCCCGTCGCGCCGATCCGGTAGGGCCGGCCGATCAGGTCCTCGAGGAAGGCGGCGCGATAGGTCATGCGCCTACCGCCACCATCAGCGCGGGGAACCGGGCTTGGTCGTAGATCTCGCGCATGACCCGCAGCTTCGTCGGGTCGGCGATGGTCAGTGTGCCCTCCAGCCGCGCGCCCTTGCGCTTCACGTTGCGCAGGAGCAGCCGGAACGGGCCGTGGCCGACCGTGCTGGGATCGCTCCTCAGGTAGCCGCGGAAGATCACCACCACGCTCTCGTTGAGCTTCGTCGCGGGCTCCAGGTACCGGGCGACCTCGCGGTTCACGTTGTCGATCCAGATCGGCGCCTCGACCCCGACCTTGCCGATCCGCGGATAGTCGATCCCGAACATGATGCCCTTGAAGGTCACGGTCTGGCCGGCATTGAGCGGGGCGCCGTCCTCGAGGCGAAAAGCCATATCCTCGGTGTTCATTACGGCGCGGATCGGCGCCGGCTGGCCGTTCTCAAGGAAGACCGAGTGGATCAGCTCCAGCGTCGGCAGCATCACCTCGGAGGCGTCGACCGTGGCGGCAGCCTCTTCCCAGGCGCGGGATGCAGGGATGGGCATTGATCTATTGCACCAGTGCGCGCTGCATCATGACCTCGCGATCCTAAGAACAAATCATTGGGGCCACGATGTCAGACCGGGATGTAGGTGAGCGCGTCGAGCAGGTCTCCATCGAGGCCGTGAAGCTGAGCGCGATGCACATGGCCTTCGTGCTCCGAAACACCATCGACAAGGTACTGAGCTACGCTCCCGCTGATCGCCGCCAGGGACTGTTCCTCGTCCTCGGAGCGACTGCGAAGCAATCTGCTGACGAGGTCCGAGGCGATGCCCCGAAGGAGATCAAGGTAGCTGTTCGGACCCTCACTCACGTCTACGTCGACAACGTCCTGCGGGCGCTCGCCACGCAGTACGGCCTGAGCCTGCCCAACGTCGAAGGGGATGGGCTGAAACGGCACTGAGCGCTCCGTGGCTGAGATCAGCATGCGTCAGAGGCTCTGCACTTCCAGGACGCAGGAGACGAGCGTGCGGTCGAAGCCGAGCTTCCGCTCGCTCACACCCGAGGCGCCGTCGCGGATGCGCACCTGCCGGCTCGCGTAGGTCTGCGCGCTCTCGATCCAGACCGGCAGGGTGATCTCCGCCGTGCCGGCGCCGGCCTCGTTGGCGATGAAGCTCCGGAAGCGGGCGAGCTCCGTCGAGGTAAACTCCCAGCCGTAGCCGAGCGTGGCGATCCGCAGCGTGTACTGCCGCCGCATCCGCGTCTTGCCGGACTGCATGGGCGATTTCATCGGCGGCAGGTCGAGCGCCTGCACGGCGTAGGCCTGCTGGCTAACGGCGTAGGACAGGTCGGCAGGCCAGGACACCGGCATCGATCAGCGTCCCGTCCGCTTCAGGCCCCAGGCTTTCGCCAAGGCATCCCGCACGTCCGGATCGGTCTGGATCGCACCCGCGATCATCTTGCCGATCACGGTCACGTCGCGCGGACCACGCGGATCCTGCACCGTCTGAGTCTGCGCGGGCTGCCCAGTGGTGTTGACGATGATCGGCGCCTCGTAGGCCGGCGCGTTGCCGTTCGCCGCCGGAGCGCGGGCCGCCGCCATATCCGCGCGCGTCCACCCGCCGACGTAGCCGCCCGTCTCGTAGCCGCGCAGGCCGGCCCGCATTGCCTCGAGCGGCGCGAGGCCGATCCGGCGCACGGCGGCTGCATCGAACACGTACTCGCCGCGGTGGACGACGCCGGCCGGCTCCAGGCGTCCGCCCGTGCCCGTGTAGCCGCCGTCGGCGAACTTCGGGAAGAAGCTGCCCGAGAAGAAGTCCGCGAGGCCCGAGCTGCCGGAGCCGGACCCGCCGCCGAGCAGATTGCCGAGCAGGCCGCCGTTCGCCGAACCGCGCGAGCCGAACAGAGAGGAGAAGATCTGGTCGGAGGCGAGGTCGAGCAGGCGGTCGGCCATGCGGTTGACCGCGTTCGCCATAGCGTCGGCCGCCGTGGCGCCCTGCCGGATGTCACGGAGGAAGCCGCTGAAGCCCTCGCGGCCTGCGCCACGCACGGCGTCATCGAACCGCATTTTCTCGCGCAGGTCCTCCATCCGCTCGGCGGCGGCGGCGGCCTGGTCGGCGTAGCCTCGGATCTGGGCGGAAAGCTCCAGCGTGATTTCGCGGTCGGCGCGCTTGGCGGCGGTCAGCAGTTCCTGCTCGACGCGGTACCGGGCCACGGCAGCGGCACCCATGCCGAAGGTCGCCGCCTCTTCCTGCTGGCGGCGGATCCGGTCCTCCTGCGAGCGCACGGCCCGGTCGTAGTCGTCGCGCTCGTCCTTGTCCGAGCCGCCTTTCGCCGCCTCGGAAGCCGCCGCGATCGCGCCCGCCCGCTGGATCTGCCCGCGTGCGTCGCCCAGCGTGATGGTCTTCCCGATGAGGTCGAACGCCTTCTGCCGCTCGGCCACGGAGCGCTTCTCGGCGTCGGTCTTCGCGTTGATGGCGTCAAGCCTCAGCTGGTCCTGCCGGCGTGCCATCTCCTCTTGGTTGATCAGCTTTCCCGTCGAATCGGTCAGGGTCTCGATTGCCCGGTTCACGCCGAGGTAGGCCGTCTCTGTCTGTCCGAAGTCGGCGAGCTTGTTGCGGGCCAGCGGGTCGGCAAGCGCGGTGCTGAGGTCCGCCTGCTGCTTCCGGAGTTCGGAGAGCCGGGCGAAATTCGGGTCAGTCTGCCGCGCGATCTCGCCCGCCAGACGGGAGGCCGTGTTCGCACGCTCCTCGGCCGCTGCGGCTTCGGCCTTGCGACGCTCGGTGTCGGCAACGAGGGCTGCAGTGTCCCTTTGCCGAACCAGATCGCTGCCAAGGCCCAGCGGCTCCTGCCCGAACGCTTTCCGACGCTCGTTGATCTCGCTGATCTGCTTGTTCAGCCGATCTGTCGCCTCCTGCGCGCCCTCAGGAACGAGCCCGAGCTTGATGCCAGCGATCTTTTTCGCGGCTTCCCAGTACCGGTCGGCTGCCGCGGTCGCGATGTCCCAAGCGGCACCCCAGCGACTGGTGCTCGTCGCGTTCGCGTCGATCGTCACCTTCAGGGTAGCGGCCAGCGTCTCCTGCGCGGCCGAGCGGTCGCCCTGCTCGATCTGGGTCTGGATCAACTGCCGCGTGCGATCGTCGAGGCCGCCGATCTTCGCGGCTAGATCCTCGGCGCCGCGCGCCGGATCCGCGAACATACGGGCGAGTTCGGCGGCGGCGGCCGGCACTTCCTGCGAGGTCAGGCGGGCGTATTCGGACGTCGCTCGGGTGAGCTCGCCGATCACGGGCAGAGCCAGCTGGCCGGTCGAGGCATAAGCAGCGACCACCTCGCGCGCGCTGCCGGTCGAGATCTTGCCAGCCTCCGCGTTCGCGCGGGCCAGTGCATCGAGTTGCGAAGCCGTGGCGCCCGTGGCGCGGCCGAGCCCCTGCGTGGCCTTCTCCAGCGTCTCCTGATCGCGGGCGGCGGACACCGCGGCGGCGGTGAACAAGACACCAGCCGCGGCGGCGGCGGCGCCAGCTACGGTGAACGGCGTCACGAGGCCGAGAGCACTCTCGCCCAGAGCCTTCAGTCCGCCGCGCAGGCCGCCCTCGCCTGCCGCGAGGCCCTGCAGGATCTGCGGACCCTGCTGGAACGCGACCGTGCCGAGGCCGGCACCCGACCCCAGCGAAGCGACGACGTCGCCGCCCTGATACATCAGGTCCCGACGCTGGAAGCTACTGAGCCCGCGACGGCCGGGCTCATTGTCGTTCTCGCTCGCAGCCGACGGCGTGAACCGAGCCCGCGCCATCGCCATCGCCCGCTCGCGCTCGGTCGCATCGATCAGGCCCTGGTTGAAGGTCCGGTCGATCACACCGCTCGCGCGGTCGAGGCGCTGCTGCGCGCGGTAGGTCTCGTCGATCTGCTGGCGAAGGCGATCGTAGGCACTCGCGGCCGACAGCTGCCGACGTGCGGACTGCTCGGTCACCGTGGCGGTCTGGTTGGCCGCCTGGCCCATCCTCTCCTGTGAGGCAGTCACCGCTTCGGCGTCGCTCCCCATCTTCTCGGAGCCCTCCGAGACGTAGCGGACCGTCATCGTGCGGATCGTGTTGATGCTGACCATGGCACGGCCTCGCGGGCCCGGCCGTCACCGGCGGGCCTACAGACATCACGGGTTCGGGGTGGAGGGCAGTCGGCTTACGGTTTGCCGGTCGCCTTCTGGATGCAGCGGATCTCGACCGGATTCGCGATCATAGGACGCTGGCCGGCGTCACTTTTCTCGTCGATGGCCAGGGTCATCTTGCCCATCTCCATGCGCGCGGCCTCGCACGCATCCTTCGATGGGAAGTCGGCGGATCCGGAGGTCAGGCCGCCGGTCGTCGTCATGAAGAGCCAGAGCATGGTCCACATGTCAACGATAGGAGGGGACGGGCCTGAGGATTTCAAGCCCCGATCAGGACTTTCCGCCCTCGCCCTTCACCTCTTCACGCATTCGCTCCCGCCAGACGGCATCCATGGCACCGACGAGCCGGGCGAGGCGCTCGAACTCCTCGGGATCCGTGATACCGGTGCGCGCCGCGTAGCGGTCGAGCGATGACCAGGGGATCGGGCCCACGACACCGAAGCCCAGCGCCCGGTCGGTCGAGAGGGCCCAGAACGCGTCCCAGGCGAAGCTGAGATGCTCGGGCAGATCCGGCCGGGCGAGAAGCGCCGCTGGGACGACGCCATCCTCTTCCGCCAGATCCGACAGCCACTCGGCGCGCTCGGCCCACTCCAGGTGCCAGCGGAGCGCCTCGATCAGTTTCCCCGGTCGGCCTCGTCATTGCCGGCGACCTCATCGGCCGCCACCGTCGCCGCCCAGGACACCGCTTGCCGGAACCGGGCGAAGTCGGGATCGGTGAGGTACTGCTCGGCGAGATCGCACGAGTACGGGATCGTGGCCCCGTCGTCGTCGGTCAGGCCCTCCCAGTCGAGCAGCACGGTGTCGAGAAGGCACTGCGCCGTGATGCGGTCGACCTCGTCGGGATCGATCCGGCCGTGAACCCGCTTGGAGCGCGGCACCGCGTCGAACAGCTTGGACTGTAGGCGCCGGTACTCGGTGTTGCCGATGCCGCGGACCTTGAGGCGCAGATCGCCCATCTCGGGGATCTCGCCGATCCAGCGGCCCTGCCCGAGCCTCGTCGAATCGACCTTGATGGCGGATAGCTTCACGCGTCGGCGTCCTTCTGCTTGGAGGCGGGCTTGCGGGCGGCAGGCGCGGTGTCCTCGGCCAAGCCCTTGCCGATGAGGAGGTCGGCGTGCTCGTTCGACAGCTCGGGCTCCTCTCCCCGGAGGAAGGACCGGCGGTCCTTCCCGTTCGGGTAGCTGTCGAAGTCGGAGAGGATGCGGACCGTCTTCAAGATACACCTCGCGTGATCTGGAGGCTGCAGCCCGCCGTGCCGTCGTAGACGCCACGGAATGGGATCGAGACCATCACGTCGTCGGTGTTGCCGCCCGGGCGGCGCTCCGCGTTGCCGAGGATGAGCTTCGGCACGAGGAAGCTGTAGCGCTTGTTGGCGGCGTTCCCGACCGTGAACGAGAGGGCCCCGCCGCCGGAATGCGCGAGTGCTGCGGCGTAGAGGGCGTTGCTCTCGAAGTAGCACTCGAGCGTGCCGGTGACGTCGCACATCCCGTAGCCGAAGGAGTCGGTGTAGAGATTGCCGACGAGCGGGCGTGTCCGGAGGTTGTTGTTCACCTCCAGCGTGAGGCTGCGGACCTTCGGGGCCGGCGTCACGCCGGACAGCGCCAGGTTCGCCACGTTCGCCGAGGCGGTCGAGATCGGCTCGGTGCCGGGCGCCGCGTAGGTCGCACCCGAGACGATGGCAGTATCGATCATCTCCTTCTGCGCCATGATGCCGACCGCGCCCGTGATCTTCGCCCGCGCGCCCAGGCTGAGCGAGAGGGTGTTCACGACGGCGCCGGTGAAGCGCGAGAACGAGTTGCTGCCCTGAAGGTCGAGGGTCTCCTCGATCGTGAAGCTCTTCAGCGCGTTGCCGTTCTTCAGGACGTTCGTCGCCCAGGTCGAGAAGAGCGCGCCCTCGAGGAGGTCGTCGAGATTCCCGTAGGCGAGCTCGAAGTTGTAGTCGCCCATCACATCCTGGCCGAGCATGAACTCGTCGCGCACGTTGCGGTCGGGCTGGATCTCGTCCGAGGTGCCCGTGGTCTTGTTCGTTCGCGGGCCGCCACCTGTGGACCGAAAGGTCTTGAACGAGGGCGTGGCCGGCGTGGTGCCGAACACCGACTCGGCGACATACGCGATCCGCCGCCCGCTGCCCGAAGCGATCGTCATGGTGCTCTCCTGGTGGTGGGGGCAGACAGATCCGGCCTCAGCCGGTGATGTCCGCCTGGTACGGGACGCTGAGCGAGAGGACGAAGTACATCCCCTCCTCGTTGCGGTCGTCGATGACCGGCGAGGATGGGGCGAAGGTCTGCACCCCGCCGAATTCCTTGCCTCGGAACAGCGCCGCGAGCTCGTCGGCCCAGGCCAAGCCCTCGACGACGCCTCGTCCGCGCCGGCTGTTGATCACGAGCCGGAAGGTGCCGGTCTCACGATAGATGTTCGCGCCGGGCGCGCCGACGGTCAGCTGCTCGCCGTTCGCGACCGGGTAAGAGACCTGGACGAACGGGCTGCCGGTCTTCGGCGTCTCGCCCTGCTGGTTGATCCCGAAGACCGGGCAGCGATCCCAGTCGCTGGCGAGGCGGGCCTCGACGGCGTCGACGACGAGCTTCAGCGGCATGTCAGCGACCCGGGTCGAGGATGATGGCCGGCTGACGGGTCAGCCAGTCCTGCCGGGCGCCGACGCGGCCGCCGCGCACGTTGCGGGCGAGCCGTTCCGCGCTGGCCATCTGCGCCCACTTGCCGATCGCGCCGCCCGGAAACGAGCGGTAGCCGAAACCGACATAGGCCACGTTGCCGAAGCGGCGCTTCGCCAGCGTCGCGACGCCCTCGTAGACGCCGGCCGGTGCCTGCGCGGACTGCCCGCGCTCGATCTTTCGGGCATAGGGCTGAGCGTTCAGCACCACATACTGCTCGGCGGGCGGTGGGGTCAGCGAGGCGTCGAACTCGACGTCGTCGGCGAACCAGACGTGGCTGCGGGCGTAGCGCTCGGTCCGCACGGGCGAGTGCAGGATCAGCTGCTCGTCGATCCAGGCGACGATGTCGGTCAGCAGCTTGAACTCGAACAGCACCGTCCTTCGCGGAGTGAGGTTCGTCAGGTCCTCCCGGCGCGCGCCGTCCACGAAGGTCTCGTGCTCGGGCACGTAGCCGAGCGCCTGCCGGTTGGTATCCTGGGCCTCGCCCAACGCCTCGCGGGCGGCCTCAGCGAGGAGAGCCGCCTGCGCGTTGGGCGACAGGGTATCGTCGAGCATCAGGCCGATGTCGCGTGCGACCGGGTCGAGGCGGACGGAGGTGCGGACCGCCATCAGCCTCGGACCGTGCACTCGATCCGGACCACGACATCGTTCAGCACGACCGGGTTCGCGATCTCGACGTAGCGGGCCCGTCCGGCAATGGTCACGCCATCCCCACGCTGGATTGTCTCCACGCCGGCCGCCGGGAGGTGCGTGGGCGAGAGGATCATCAGCGTGTCACCCTGCTGGACGCCGCCGCTGAGCTCTTCGGCCCGATAGCCTCGCACGAAGGCGCGCAGCGTGGCGGCCGCCGTATCCGGCTCGGCGGCGGCGGCGCGCAGCTGCACGTCTTGACCATGGGCAGCGATCTGCCGGTCGAGTTGGGCGATGGCCTGAGCCGGTGTCATGCAAACAGCAGCCGGCGATAGTCGGCGAGCGCGGCCTCGGCCTCAGGGTGAGACAGGGCCGCGGTAGCGCCCTGCACATACCAGGAGGTCGAGCCGATACCCTCGACGTCTTCCGACTTCACCATCGCGTCGCGGCCGCTCGCGGAGATCATGGCCCCGACGAGCTTGATCACGGCCGCCTCGACGTCGGCGGGCAGGTCCAGCGCCGCCGTCGGCGGATCGCCGCGGGCCTCGCCCGGCAGCAGCCAGCCGGTCTCATAGTCGACGACGATCGCGCGGCCGTACCAGCGCCGCCGCGCGCCGGCGTCCAGGAGGTACAGGGCTCTCCCGTCGGTCTCGTAGGCGTCCGTGCCGAGCGCGACGCTGTCGGTCGTCACGCCGAGAATCCTCACGACAGGCCCCCGTTCGAGGAGCAGCCCGAGACCATCCTCGCCGGACCGGCATGTCGCCTCGAACCGCTCGCGCACGGTCTCGCGTCCGAACTGCCGACGGCAGTAGGAGGCTGCGCGTGCGGAGGCCTGATCTATGAACCGCTCGATCTGCGCCTTCGTCGGCGCAGTCCCGGGCAGGCCGAGGTCCAGGCGCACGTTCGCCTCTGTTGTCAGGCGCTTGGCCGTGGCGGACGTGAGGACGGTGACGCTCATGGCGCGCGCCTGTCGGGGGACACATGGGCGGTGCGCAGCGTTGTCCGCGAAGGAGTACAGGAGAAACGCATGCACCCTGACCACGAAGAGAAGCGCGAGGAACGACCGGACTCGACCGGGCCGAACTCCCGCCCGCGGGACGACACCATCGCCCAGACCGGCGAGGGCATCCCGGACGACAGCGGTCGACCGGTGCAGGTTGATGAGGAGGAGGCCAAGCGCATCGAGGATGGCATCCGTAAGATGTGACCGTCGCTCAGTTGCGGATCACGCGGATGGCTTCAGACCTGCCGAGCGGCGAGGTAGGCGCGGATCGTCCTGTCCGCTGCTTCGGTGTTCTCCGGATCCTCACCGGAGATGTGCTTGGCGAGGGCGCGCCGCTTCGCGTGATGGAGGCTCTCCCAGTCCTGAGGCACATCCACGCCCGTCGGCTGCAGGCCAGGGCCGGCCTCTTCGGCCTCAAGCTCCTCCGGCGTCATGCCGCGGGCTGCCGCATAGTGCTGCCGGCGGGCGAGGAGCACCGCCTCCTCGTCCTCGAACGGCTCGGGGTTCAGCAGCACGCCGCCAGGGTCGAACAGGTTGAACCCGCCGCCTTCGACCGGCTCGAACCGGTAGGCGTCGAGCAGCAGAACCTGCGGTTCCTGTCCTGGGACCTGCGAGAGATCGATCACCGCCACTGTCGTCTGGGCGACGATGTGCTCGGCCGCAAAGGAGCGGGCGGCCGGCAGATTCGGGAACGGCTCATCGTTCAGCCGAACGCCGCCCGCGTCCAGCAGGTCGAACCCGCCGCCCTCGGTCGGCTCGACGCGGAAGCCAGCCGGCAGCCCGTCGGGCGCAGCGTCGGACGGGACGGGCTCCAGCTGCAATCCCGCAGCCGTGATCTCGTCGTCCGTAACGGTCGCGCAGGTCCCGGCGGCGATGTTCGAGGTGGCGGCAGAGAAGGGCATCTGGACGATGGTGCCTGCCAGGCGACCAACGAGCTGACGAACGTACATCGGAGGGTCTCCCGGTCAGGTCTCGAATGGGCGAGAGACGGCGCCACGCGGGGCGGCGCCGCCTGCGTGACTGCGATCAGTCGATGATCGCGCTCGGGAGATTGCCGCTCTGGTAGCGGTGGCCCTCCAGGATCGCGAGCGCGCCCGTGATGTTGGCGACGTTCGACGCTCCGGTGGTGATGAAGAGGCAGTCGAAGCCGGCGTTGACGTCGAGGTTGGCCGGGTCGATGTGGAAGACGACCTGCTTGTTCTTCACGGCGCCGGACGTGGTGAAGCTCACGCCATCGGCCTGACGCACGAGGCTATCGCTGGCAGCCGTGTCCTGGTTCGCCCAAATCGGGACCGCGTTGGCGATGGGCTTCGCGCCGGTGCCGGACACGTCCTGGGCCTGCATCAGGCTCAGGGCCACGGGGGCGGCGTTGCCCTGCGTGAGCGACACCAGGATGGTGGCGATCGTGGCGTTCTTCAGGGTGATGATGTCGGAGGATCGTCCGGCCGCATCGGTGGCGAGCGGCAGAAGCTCGACGAGCTTCGCGGACGAGGCGAAGTTGTACTTGGGCATCGGGTATCTCCCGGCGATGAGAAAGGGACAGAGGGTCGCGTGCCGACGGGGCGTCGGCCCCGCCGGTCAGGTCAGGCGCTCAGGCGGAGCGGTCAGCGCGTGGCGAGCGTGACGAAGGGCGACTGTGTGTTCGTGCCTCGGAACGGAGTCATCGGCTGCTGCCAGATCGGCTGGCCGTTGAAGCGGTAGACGAAGCGGAACACGGTCTCGTCGTAGATGAAGCGGACATGGATCGAGGAGGCCTCCTGCATCGGCCCCTTCTCGATCGCGAGGTACTGCGAGAGGTCCGCCAGCACGATGTCGCCGGCGGTGCCGAGAGTGGCGCAGTACTCGCACGGGATCACCGGCCGCCCCATCAGGGTGCCGTAGACGTTCCCGTTCGTGCCGGGCGGCGTGTAGACCACCTGCGGCGCCTGGAAACCCCCGACATTCTCGGTACCGGCCACATTCTTCACGAGCATCATCAGCTGGAACAGCTGCGGCTCGGCGTCCTGGTTGATCAGCCAGACCGCGTTCTTGCGCGACCGCGCCGGCATGCGGGCCCACATCGCCAGGATGTTCTGGGCGATGATCGTGCCGGCCGCCTGGCCGACCACCTTCGGCACGGTGATCGTGGCGCCGCCGTTGAGGAAGCCGAGCGGCATGCCGGCGCCGGTGCCGTTGACGATCGAGTCCTCGATCTTGAAGGCGAACTCGTCCTGGAAGGCCTGCCGGAGCCACGAGGACAGGGCCGTGGTGTCCTGCAGGAGTTCGTCGGTCGCGTAGCAGAGCCCGGTCAGCTTATCGAGCTCCATGGTGATGCGCTTGAACTGCGGGCGGCTGTCGCGCTTCAGGTTGCCCTCGCCGGTCCAGAACGCCTGCACGCCTCCCCAGCGCGAGCCGTTGGCGCGGCTGGTCTCGTCGACGCCGTTGATCCGCAGACCGTTCGCGTTCGGCCCGATCGGGATGCGGCGCACCCGGCTCGCGATCTCGCCGCTCTCGTAGGTCTGCTGGAGCAGCTCGTTCGAGAAGTCGGTCTGCACGAGGAAGCCGCCGTCGGCGGCGATGCCCTCGGACATGCCGGTGGGGCCGGCATTGAAGGAGCCGACCGCCTGCAGGCGCGGGTCGACGTGGCCGGCTCCGCCGGGCATGCCGGCCCGAGCGATCGCCATCATCTGCTCGCCGAGCGAGGAGAATCGGCTCTGCCCGTTCCGGTCGCCCGCGGAGCGCTGGTCGGCCTGCTCGTTCTCGTCGCGCCCACCGCTGAGCGCGCGCTGCCGGTCCATCTGCCGCTCGACGCGGGAGATGTCGGCGTCCAGCGCCTGGAGTTCGGACGAGATCGCGTCGTCGCGGGAGGCCTCGGCCTCGGTCAGGCCGCGGTTCTCGGAAGCGGCGCGGTCGAAGACCTCCTGTGCCTCGCGCACGAGATCGGCCCGCCGCTGACGGAGTGCTTTGATCGTCATGATGGTCTCTCAGCAAATCGGCCAGGCATGGGCGCGGGACCCGGGCGTAAGCGCCGGGACACTGCCCACGGGCCCGGCTGGACCGTGGGGCGCATCTGGAATGGGATTGGGCTCAGCCGCTCGAGCGGAGACGGTGCGCGTGCCGTCTGCGGCGGAAGGCGTCGCGCTCCAGTGCGGCCTGACGGTCAGCCTCGCCTTGCGCATCGGCCTCCGGTTCAGCCGGTCCCCTGGCCTCTAAGGGTTGGTCCGGGTCGGCTTCCGACGCCTGCCGCTCAACGTCGTCGACTTCGGCCCGCTTGCCGCTAGGCCCAGCGGGCGCCGGCTTCATCTTCGCGACGCGCCGCAGGGTCTCGTCCATGGTCGCCACCTTGTCGGCCATGCCCTCAGTCACGGCATCCTGGGCGAGCACCACCCGGCCTTGGCCGAAGCCGTTGCGGATCACCGACTCCCGGACGCCGCGCCCGCGGGCGACGTCGCTGACGAAGAAGCCGTAGGTCTTGTCGACCAGGGTCTGCCCGTAGGCGTGCGCCTCCTCGCTGAGCGGCTCGAAGGGGTTCCCCTCAACCTTGTACGGGCCGGCCGAGATGAAGGTGACCTTTAGACCCTGCTTCTCGGCAGCGACCGACACGTCCTTGTGCATGCCGTAGACGCCGATTGAGCCGACCTCGCCGCCGGGCGTCACCACGATCTCGTCGGCTTGGCTCGCCAGCCAGTAGGCCGCGCTCGCGGCGGTGGAGTTCACCTGCGCGATGATGGGCTTGCGCCCCCGGGCAGCCCGGATCTGCGCGGCCAGTTCCTGCACGCCGTGGACATTGCCGCCGGGGCTATCGACGTCGAAGACGATCGCCTTCACGGCCGGGTCGTCGAGCGCATCGCGGAAGCTGTTCGACACACGCTCGGTAGAGGTCCCGCCCGGGCCGCTGATGTCGTCAACCTGCCGCGCATGCTGGGCGATGACGCCGCGAATCCCGATGACCGCGATCACCGACCCGGGCTGCGGCTCGCCCGCCACCCGCTCGCCGGGGCGCGCCGCGACGATCTCGCCCGCCGCGTCGAGGCCGACCATCGTCGCGAGGCCGTTCTCCGCGCGCACGCCGCCGATCGTCGCCTCGACCTCGATCCTGGAATGCTGGCCGGCGCGCTGCGCGAACTCCTCGGCAGAGACCGGTGCATGGCCCTCGGCGCGGTGCTCGACAACCTCGACGAGGGCGAGCAGCCAGTCGGGCGCCATGGCCCACGGACGGCGCATCATGGCAGCCCGCAGATGCGGGAAGCGGGTCGTCATTCGGCAAGCTCCTCTTCCCGCTCGCGGGTCGTCTCAGGGGTGTCGTCAGGCGCCCCGCCGTCCTCGCCGGCCTGGGCGGAGTTCGAGGGCTCGCCACCGCCGTTGCCTGGCAGGCGGTCGGAAGTGGCGCCGGTGTTGGGCGCGAGCGGCTCGTCGAGCCCTGCGAGCGGATTGTAGCCGAGCGCGTCGCGCGCCTCGTTCCGGGTCAGGATCCCGTTCAGGACTAGGCGGCTGAAGAACTCGGCCTGGGCCTTCGAATCGCCGCGCTGAAGCTCCTCGACGTCGAAGCGGACCTCGTAGAGGCGCGGCGCGAGGATGAGGTCGCGACGCACCGCCTGCGTCCAGCAGCTCAGCCAAGGGCGCAGGTTGTTGCGCACGAAGGCCAACATGATCGCCTCGACGCCGGTGCCCCACGACGTCGTTTTCGTCATGTGGTGGAGCATGACCGGCGGCACGTCGAACCAGCGGCAGATCTCCTCGATCTGGTGCTGGCGGGTCGACAAAAACTCCGCGTCCTCGGACGTGAGGCTGATCGCCTCGAACTTCGCGCCATCCTCCAGGATCGGTGTCCCGCCGGCATTCGCGAGGCCGTTGTAGGTCGCGCGCCAGTCGGCCTTGAAGCGCTGGAAGGCCTCCTCGCTCCAGCCCTTCGGCACCGTGATGACGCCGGACGGGCGGGCGCCGTTCGAGAAGAGTCGCGCGCCGTGCTCCTCGGTGGCGAGCGCGAGGCCGACCGTCTGTCGCGCGTAGCCGATCGGGCCGATGCCGATGAGGCCCGGCGCGATTCCGGTGCGCAGGTGCAGGACCTCGTCCTGGAGCAGCCGGCGCGTGCCCCTGTCGTCCGACACCGTGTAGCGGAGCGTCCGGTCCGGCAGCCGGTCGACCGTCACGCGGTCCGGGTGGATCGGCTCCAGGCTATCGGCAAACCCGCGCGGCCCCGCGATGATCTCGGCGTAGGCGTTGCCGCGCAGCCCGAGATGGGCCTGCAGCATCGCCTTGAAGTCCCAGGCCGTCTGCCAGCCGTTCGGCTGGTGCTCGAGCAGGTCGTTCAGCGGGTGCTCGGGCGCCTCGTAGCTCTTGCCCGTAGCCGGATCCCGCCGGTAAACCCGCAGCGGCAGCGAGGCGAGCGTCTTCGCGAGCAGATGCACCGCGGCGTAGACCGCCGAGAATTGCATGGCGATGTCCGGCGTGACCCGCCGCCCGGCGAAGCTCATCGTGCCCGGGCCATCGCCGTACCAGCGATCATCGTCCGGCGCCCAGGGCTGCACGGCCGGCGCCTGCTCGCGGGGGCTGGCGCCGAGCATGGCTGAGAAGAGCCCGGCCATCAGGCGTTCCCGCGCAGCGTCCCGATGATGGCGAGGCCGACAAGCACGCCGCCGCCCACCATGAAGCCGGCTGGCGGGTAGTGCAGCCACGCGCCATAGCCAGCAAGGCCCGCCCCGACCGCGCCGACGACCTCGCGGAAGATCTGCGTGCTGATGGTGATGGGCGCGGGCCGCGTGCGCGTGCCGGCGTCCCACTCGCGGTCCTGGGGCATGCAGGCTCCTCAGGCGACCCGCAGGCCGCGTTGCTCGTAGACGGACCGCGTCTGCGCAGGCTCGGGGTTCAGGCTCATCGGCACGACGGCGTCGAAGAGCGCCATGGCCGGGTCGATCTTCGCATCCCCCGCGTTCTGCTTCGTCGCGCGGATCGCGGTAGCGGTGGGCTCGATCTTCAGGTTGCTCACCGCCCAAGCCATCAGCCCGGAGCCGGAGTGGCGCAGCGTCCCGTTCGCCAGCTTCCGCTCAGCCGTCTTGATGGCGTTCATCATGCCGTAGCCCTGGGGCACACCGACGACGAGCTTCTCCTCCTGGGTCACGCCGATCTCGGCGAGCGCCTCGATGAACTCGCCGAGGCCGGCCGGGTCGACGCCCACGCAGGCGAGCAGACCAGCATCCTTCACGCGTTCCACGACGGCGACCATCTCGGCGATGTCCTCGAGTTCGTCGTCGACGATGGTCAGCTCCTCCGCCTTCTCGAAGTCGCGCAGCTTCGAGGCGATCGACTTCCGCCGCTCCAGCACGCCGACGTGGCACCAAGTGTGCGACCATGCCAGCCAACGCCGGGACCCCTTCTCGCGGCCGAGCACGCAGAGGCCGAACAAGTCGTCGAGGCCGCCGCCATCGATGCCGATGCAGACGACCTCGCAGCGCTCCAGCAGGGCGTCTAGCGAGAGGTCGGGCTCGGCCCGCCGGTCCCAGAATTCTGCGCCGGGCCAGCGGTTCGCCCGCAGGCGCATGCCGATCTCGACGTTGAGGTGCTTGGCGAGGTGGGTGCACAGCGCCTCCACGCTCCCACGCCGCGCCTCGACCAGCTTGTCCTCCAGCCACTCCCGACTCACCGACCGGTCGATGTTCGGGTTCGTGACGAACCACCACGACGCGTCGAGGTAGGCCTCTCGCTCGACCATCTCGGGTGGGAACTCGTAGAGGACCCCGAGGCTCTTCCGGTCCGCGACCTTCCCGTCCCGCACATCGCGGACGTAGTCCAGCTTATCCTTAAACACGCCGGCCGGCGGCTCGTCGGACTGCGTCGACAGGTAGATTACGAAGCCCTCGGGCCGGGAGACCAGGCCGCCCGTGGCCTCGCGCAGCATCGCGTCGGCGTTCGCCCGTTTGCCAAAGATCCAGAGCTCGTCGACCAGGACGAAGGCCGCCTTCTTGCCGCCGACCGTGTCGGTGTCGGCCGCGACCACCTTTAGCGTCGCCCGCGTGATCCGGTGGGTGATCTGCCGGAAGTTGTCCTGCACGTGCAGCAGGTCGGTCAGTTCCTCGTCGGCCCGCACCATCTCGGCCGCGGGCTTGTACGAGTTGCCGGCAATCTCCAGCGTCGGGGCCAGGATCAGCAGCTCGGCCGAGTGCCGCCAGTTCCGGATGAGGGCCGTCAGCATGATGGCGGCGGCGATCGTCGATTTGCCGTTCTTCTTCGAGATGAGGAGAAAGAACTCACGGATCAGCCGCCGGGCCCCCTCGGCATCGTAGGCGCCGAAGATTGCGCGGACGAAATCGAAGACCCATTCCTCGCAGGCTTCCCCGAAGGTCGGCCGGCCCGGCACATCCACGATGCGCAGGGACTTGAACACTGCCAGCGCGGCCTCGGCCTCCTCCGGGAACAGCGGATCGAACGGGATCAGCGATCGGCGCGCCGTGATGCGGGCTGGCCAGTCCGGGCAGGCAGTCGTCCAGTTCATCAGCGGTTGTGCACCACGAGCTTCGGCGGTGCGGGCGGCGAGAACTTGCCCGACACCCTCTCGGCAGCCTGCTGCTGCTCCTGCTTCTTCCCGAGCTTCGGCGCAGGCGCGGCCCGGCGCTCGACAGCCTCGGCGGCGCCCGCATCGCGCCCGATCTCGTCGAGGCGCTTGATCGCGGACACGTTGCCGGCCTGCGCCTCGCGGAAGAGGAGGCCGATCACCTCCTTCCGGCGGTTGGCGTGCCCGTTTTCGAGCTCATCGGCGAAATGCTTGCGCAGCGTGTCGTCCTTGATCCCGATCGCACGGGCGATCACGACCTGGCTCTCGCCGCAGAAGACCATCTGCTCGACGACGATGCGCTGCTCGACGGTGGGCCGGAAATCCGGCCGCCCGCGGCGGGCCTTGCCCGGCGCCTCAGATTTTTGGGGTGATTTCGCCATCTCGATCAGGATTTCGGAGCGCCAAAAAAATTGCGCGAATGGGACCCTGTGCGGTCGCCCGCCCCTGCAGCCCCAGAATTTCGACCCTCCCCTCCTCGGGAGAGGATCACCCCTTCAGGCGCTTCGCCCGGGCGGCCGCGGTCTTCCGCGTGTGGCAGGACCCGCACAGAACCTGCAGGTTCGCCTTATCGAGCGGAGCGCCGCCGTCCCTGCGCTCCACGATGTGATCGACGAAGACCCGCCCGCTTGTCCTGCCGCAGCCCAGCGCCTCGCAACGCCTGCCCCGCTCTCGGACCACCTCATCCCTCAGCGTGGTCCAGGCCACCGAGGTGTAGAAGCTCTCGGCCATCTTCGGGGCGGGCCGAGCGGTGCGCGTGTCGAGGGTCTTCAGGCGGGGGGCGAGAGTGCTGAGACGACCCATGTCACCGCCCTATTTCCGGCATTACTGCACCTGGCATCTCGATCGCAGCGAGCGCCCAGATCTCCCAGGCGCAGATGGAGAGGATGAGGAGGCCGACGAGACGGGGGTAGGCCAAAGGCACAAGCCTCGCTGTTTATTTCGATCCGTATCAGCAAGAATTATGGTAGTCAGGCTGCAGCAATTCTGCGGTGTCTGCCGATCGAGCGCGCGAAATGACTGCCTTTGCCTATCTCATTGCCAAGCTTAAATGGCTGATATTCGGCACTCAAGCTGATCGAAAAGGCCGCAGACTTGCCGACAACGCTGAGAGGGGCCAGTCATCGGGTCAGATGGTCTACTATAGACGGAACTTCGAGGAAGACTACAACGCCGCTTCTGAGATGCTGAAGGGGCGGATGAACGCCAGATACCCGGATAGCTACCACGCCCGGCTCGGCGGCGGTGGTAACAACGCCTACGACTATGGCGACAAGCGATCTCAGGCTGTTGACACCGCATCCACGGCGATTGCTCAAGCTCTGCGAGGCGGCGCTACTGTTCACGAAGCCGCAGAGGCTGGGGCAACCAGCATCGGCATCTGATGAGCGAGGCGCGGCGACGCCGGCTGGGGGTGCGGGTCGAAAATGGCGGCTCCGAGCAACGGGGTGGTCCCGTGCAACGGCTGTAGGATGGTCTAATTTCTTGAGACCTGAAGAGGAATCCGGCATGGACTGGAGCGATTGTAAGCACAATCCGCAGGCTTACGGGCTTGCTGCCGCCGCTCTCACCGTAGCGCTGATCAAAAACCTGGCGGTGAAGGGTGTGCTGTCTCAAGCCGAGGCGCGAGACATCGTCTCTTCAGCACAGCGCGAGTTGGAGCGTTCTCAGACGAGCCACGTGAAGGCCGCGAAGAAGATCGTCGAGAACGAGATCCTGCCGGATTTCCCAGACCAGTAGGCGCGCCGGGCAGAATCCGATCAAAGAGGCGATCGGTGATACCCGTCGCCAGGATCGGCAGGGCGCACCCTCAATGGAGCGCTACACACACATCCGATGTCCAGCGCGCATAGATTCAGACCCGACTCCATGAGTCAAGCGCGCGCCAGCTGATCGGGCTCGAACTGCACAGGGGTCGCACGTCCGAAGATGTGGACATCGGCCCGGATGTGCCCGGACTGCAGGAGTTCGGTCACCTGCGCGTAGAAGCTGGCGAACGGGCCCGAGGTCACCCGCATCATCTCGCCGATCCGATAGAGCGCCGCAGCCCGCATGCGTTCGGACTTCACATCGCCGGTGAAGGCGTCGGCGATGGCCTGAACGAGCAGCGGCGGCAACGCGAGCGGCTTGTCGGCCCCGAGGACGGCGGACACGTGCTTGCAGCGGCGGAGCGTCTGCATGTTGCGGTTGTGCGCCTCGTCCGTGCCCGCGGCGAGGCCGACGAATAGGTAGCCCGGGAAGAAGTGGAGTTCGGCTTCGACCTTGCGGCCGCGCCGGGCCACGGTCGCGCCATAGACCGGCATCCAGACATCGATCCCGGCTTCGCGCAGAGCCTTGTCGGCTCGTCGATCGGCATCGGCCTCGTCGTAGGGCGTGCCGACGCCCCAGGTGGCCGCGACGTACCAGCGGCGCTCCTGGTCTATCACCCTCCGCGGTGGGAAGCGCATGTGCGTCCGCTTGCCTCGGTTCCTACTCAACCTGCCCTCCTCACGCAGCCTGGTGCATCCAAGCCAGTCCACGCCTGACCATCACGCGGCCTCGCCGATCAACAGGCGGGACGGGATGCGGCAGCCAGGCGCGCCGGGCGGCGGGCCGAACACCGCCTCGTCCCAGTTCCTGGGGTTGTCGCGGTGCCGGATGATCCACGACCGGATCGCGGATTCGGGCCACAGCCCATGGCTGCCGAGGTCAACCGACGGCTGGCCGCTGGCGGCGGCTGGCGTCGGCGGCAGACCCTCGGCAACCCGGCCGGCCCGCTGGACGCGAATCCGCTCGGCGATGGCATCGGCGAGCAGCGTCCATGTCCGGATCGGCACGCGGCGGCTCGCCGCGAGGTCGAGGATCGCCGGGATGATCTCGCGCTCCAGGTCGAGCCCGTCGTGCTCCAGCAGCACCATCGGCCCGACCGCGAAGTCGTTCACCCAGCCAGGCGGCAGCGCCGAGCGGCAGCGCTTCTCGACCCGATCGTAGTTTTCGCGGCTGTTCCAAGCCGGCCGGTCGGCGGCGGCAGCGCTCGCTCGGGGTACAGGTTCACAGGCGGCTGCCGGTATATCTTCTAGAGTCTTGTCCTGTCCTGTCCTGTCTATGGGTGAACGTAACGACTCTCGTAACGTCAACGTGGCGGCGTCGTTACGTTGCTCGTGACGTACCTCGTTACGATCCTCGTCACGTTCTACGTTACGTGCCTCGTGACGTGTCTCGTTACGTGAGGTCGTTTTGTTGATTTCATTGGTCTTTTTGCCCTTCGGGGGCGGGGTCGGATCATTGTCTTCCTTCGCGAGGCGCGCTTTTGTCGCCGCTGCCGTGCGCTCGCGGCGCAAATCCTTGTGCCTTGCAGCACGAAGCACGTCCTCGCACAGCACACGATGATAGAGCCGATTGTCGGAGCACAGAACGAAGCCCCGCAGGGCCATCGCCCGGACCCTTTTCCAGCGTGGGCCCGCGCCTGAGAAGGCGGCCAGAAGGCGCTCGTCGTTGGGCAGCGAGCCGGCCGGCGATTGCTGCCAGGCGCGGCCCCAGAGAGCGAGTGCGGCCTTCATCTCGTCGCCCGTGGACAGCGCCCAGAGCTCGGAGGCGAAAAGCCGCTCGACGTTGAGCATAAAGCCCGGCAGGCCGGTGATGTCGGTGTCGGCCGGGATCAGCGGCGCGGGCAGATCGGTCTGGGCGCTCACATCGGCATCCTAGCAACTTGAGCCATCGAAGAGGCGGCCACGTCGCACCAGAGGTTCAGCGTGCTGCAGGGGCCGGCCCGGTTCTTTCCGAGGATGAGTTCGAGGGCGTGCTGCTGCTCGAACAGCTGGTTCGCGAGGCGCTCTTTGGCCTCGGGGTCGCTTGCGCCTTCGAGCTTGTTCTTGAGGTAGTAGGCCTCGCGGTACAGGAAGAGCACCGTGTCGGCGTCCTGCTCCAATTCGCCGGAATCGCGCAGGTCGCCCAGCACTGGGCGCTTGTTCTCGCGCTCCCGTGCCTCGGTCTGGCGGGAGAGCTGCGTGAGTAGGACCACGCAGACGTCTTCGGCCTTGGCCAGTTGCTTGAGCGAGCCGGTGATCTCGCCGATTTCTAGGACGCGCTGACCCTTATAGCGGTCCGAGACCTTCACGAACTTCAGGTAGTCGATGAAGATCGTGCCGAGACTCACGCCGAGCGCCGCGAGTCGCTTCTTCTCCGCCTTCACGGCGTAGAGGATCTGGGAGACCGACACGCTGGGCCGGCAATCGACCGTGAGGTGGAGGCGGCCGAACCGCTTCGACGCATCCTCCAGGCGCCACATGTCCTCATCGTCGACCTTGCCGGCCATGATCTGGCCGAAGGTCAGCGGGCGGTTGTGCACGTAGGCGAGATCGGCGTGGTAGCGGGCGAACTGCTGGTCTCGGGTCACCTCCAGCTGGAAGGCGAGGACGCCGTGATCTCGAGCCGCGTTGCGGCTGAGCGAGGTGAAGGCGACCGTCTTACCCATGCCGGGCCGGCCGGCGATCAGGTAGAGCTGGCCGCGCTGGAAGCCGCCGTTCGTGGCCCGGTCGAGGTCCGCGATGCCGGTCGGGATCGCCGAGCTCTTGAGCGCCCCGCTGCGGATCTGCTCGACGCGATCGATCAGCCAGGACGAACCCTGCGCGGCCGTGAAGCTCGTCTTCTCCTCGTCCGGCAGGTCGGCTCGAGCTAGCAGTAGGTCGGCGACCGCGTCGTCGATGACCGTGGCGCCCGAGGCCTCCAGCGGGTCGTGTCGGGCGCGCTGGATCAGGTCCTCGGCGATCACGACAAGCTTCCGCCGGACGAAGAGGTCGCGCACGATGATCGCGTAGCCCTTCGCGTTGGTGGTCGCGGCCGAGCCGTAGACGTGGGCGAGGTATTGCATCGCCGGCTGGCCCGAGATCTCGGGCCGCGCGAGGTAGGCCTTCACCGAGATCGGGTTGGCCTCCACGCCCTGGGCGATCAGGTTGGCGATGCTGGCATAGATCTCCTTGTGCTCGCCGAAGAAGAAGTGGTCCGCCTCGACGATCGGAGCGACCTCGGCCATGGCCGCGTTGCGCCACATCAGGGCGCCGAGTAGCGCCTGCTCGACCTCCATGCTGTGCGGCGGCGGCTCGGATTCCGGCTGCTGCTGGCGGAAGGGCACGACGGCGTTGCTCACGACAGCAGCTCCTGGCGCTGGGCTTCCGGGATGCCGGCGAGCCGCATGAAGGTGTCGAAGGCGCGCACGGCCACGGCCATGTCGCCGATCCGGCCGGTGGCCCGGGCGCGCTCAAAGGCGCGGAGCCACTCGATCCAAGCGGCGTTCGCTTGCGCGTCGCGCTCGGCTTGGAGGTCGATGACGTTGGGGGCGGCCATCCCGCTACTCCGCGGCCTGGAGGAGCGGGGCCGGCGCGATTTGCTCGAAGCGGCGGGCGTCATCGGACCGCGTCAGAGCCTTGCGGCGGCCCGGCGGGATCAGGAATGGCGCCATCGGCGCGCGGCCACGCACCCAGACGAACCATGCGTAGGCCGTGGCCGTGGAGGCCTTCGGGTCCCAGCGCCCCTTCACCATAGGCACGCGCTCCACGAACGGCGCGTAGAGCGTCGGCGGCCGATCGCGGAAGATCGTGTTGTAGCGGTCCTCGCCCTCCAGCCATTGCGTCCGGAGGAGCAGGGCCACCACGGGCGCAAGCTCCATCGCCCGGAGGGTGAACCTCGCCGCCGGCCGGAAGGGCGGGTTCGTGATGATGAACTCGGGCCGCACTCCGTCGGCGGGGCTACCGATCACCGTCCTCTCGTCGAGGAAGTCCTCGACGCGGTAGCCGCTACCGTAGTCGAAGACGTCGCCGCCCCAGCCGCCCCCGCCAAAATACTCGAGCAGGACCTCGATCATGTGGCCCTCGCCACACGCGGGATCCCAGCAAGCCGAGAACTGCAGATCGTCGCTGAAGCCGAGGTGCGAGAATACGTGCTCCATCAGCGCGCGCGTCGCCCAGGGCGGCGTCGGGAAGAACTCCAGGCTGTCCGGCGGCTCGCGCCGGCTGGCCATCACAGCGGTGTGACCGGCGGGCTTCATGCCGCCCTCCGCTGCCCGAGGCCGAGCATCTGCGCCGGCACGATGAGGTAGCCGCGGTCGAGGCGCGCCGGCAGCTCGGTCCCGTCCTCGTGGAAGCCCCGGCCCGCGACGATGATGCGTTCGGCTTTGCCGCCGATCTCGACCGTGACGAGGTGCGAGAGCGCGCCCGCGCGCTCGGCCGCGTCGAGGGCACCCGCGCGGGTGCCGCGGAAGACGAGCCGGTCGCCGTGGAGCAGGGCCCAGATCATGCGGCCTTCCGGCGGCTGGAGGCGGCGATCGCGTCCGACATGGCGATGACGTGCGTGCGGGTCTCATCCGGCAGCGCGTCGAGCTCGCGCAGCGCGGCAGGCACGGCGGAGGCGAGGTGCATCGCGCGCCACACCGCGAGGCACGCCTCAGCGGCCTCCAGCGGCAGGACGGCGCGGATGTTGTTGAGGTCCTCGACCTGGCGCACGCGCGGCCGGTCAGGCTGGAAGGCGGGAAGGTCAGCGAAGCGCGAGGTCATCGGAAACCCCGCAAGGCGAGCATGATCTCGCGCTCGTGCTCGGACACCGTCTTGAAGATGAGGTCGGTCGTGCGCTCGCAGAGAAAGCTCGCCACGCGCGGATCGCCCTCGGCCTGCGTAGCGATCGCGAGGCTAACCGCGGCGGTCAGCGCCGAGATCAGGTCGCTCATCCGTCCGGTGTCGCCGGCCGCGTCGGCCATCTCACCGCTCGCGAGTTCTGCGAGATGCTCGAGTGCCGTTGTCATGCCGCCCTCCCGGTGGTGAGGGCGCCAAGCCTGAAGCGCTCGGCGAAGCGCGGCGCCTTCTCGTGCACCGCGCAGGCCCAGAGGCCGAGCGCGTCAGCCGCGTTGTCGTCCTTCGGATCCCAGCCCTGGCGGCGGGCCGCCGCGATCATGTCGTCTTTCTCGGCTCGACCGCTGCCGGCGAAGAACTTCTTGACGCTCTGCAGGTGGTGCTCGACGCAGCGCACCTCGCGCAGGCGGCAGACAAACTCGGTGTGCCAGGCGAGGCCCATCAGCTTGCGGGCCGTGGCGGGCGTGGTCTTGCCCGGCAGCACCGGTGCCTCGAACACGACCAGCACTGGGCTCTCCAGCGTGATCATGTCGAGGAGCCAGGTGTTGTAGGCTTCGGCGAAGCGACCGATGTCCTCGCCCGTCGACGGCAGGACCTTTGTCCCGTAGAGCGGCTCGCCGTCGGGCGCACCGCAGGCGAAGCCGACCTTCGTCGCAAGGTCGAGGGCGAGGATCTTCGGCAGCGCCATGGCTCAGTGCACCCCGGCCGGCTGCTTCTGCTTGATGCCGCCCTTGAGCGCCGCGCTGTTCTCGGCGGCGCGATCGGCGGTGGCCGCGGCGTCAGCCTGCTGGGCGCGACGCGCCTGCTCGTCGCCTTCATCGGCCTCGTCGAAGAGGTCCTTTTGGGGGTTGAGGTCGAGCTTCTCGCGATAGTCGTCGAGCGCGCGCAGGAAGTCGGCCCGGGCGGCGTCCTCCATCCGCTTCAGCGAGAGCACGAGCTTGAACGCCTTGCGGTGCACGCCGTGCGTGTCCTCGGCATCCTTGATGGCCGCACCGAGCGTGCCCCGAGCCTCATCCATGTCGGCTCGCATCTCGTCGCACTTCGAGATCAAGCTCTTCAGCACCTCGGAATGTATCCCGGCTCGCTTCTCCGACTTCAGCTTCTCGGCCATCGTGGTCTCTCCAGTTGCGCGGGCGCGGCCCGCGTGGCGGTGTCAGCCCCAGGGGCTCGTGACTTCAGGCAGGTCGGCGGAGCGCGGCACGCAGGGGCGGGCGTCGTCGGTGACCTGGGCGAGGAGCGCGGCGCGATGCGCGCGGGCGAGCGTCTCGGCAAAGGTCTTCAGCTCGGCGAGCGGCAAAGCGGCCTCGACCTCGCGCTCCGACGCGAGGAACAAGCGGGCCTCGCCTGTGCCGGGCTCGACCTTCAGGATGGCGATCGCCCGGTCGCGCGCATCGCGCACTACGAAGCCGGAATCGGTGAGCTCGACGCGGTCGCTCACGGCCGGCGCTCCCTGATGTCGTTGCGGGGGTCGTGGTCGCGCGACCAGAGGCGGGGCAGCCACTCGCGGGGCGCCCACAGGCTCTCCGGCATGTCCGGGTCGATCGCGTTGGCGAGGCCGTTGACCGCGCGGATGATCCAGAGCGGCGGCTCCAGCAGCGCGCGCAGGCCGGCGGCGAGTGCCGACCGGAGCAGCAGCCAGAGACCATGGACTCGCCTCACCGAGCACCTCCGTCGAGCTGGGATTGCAGGGCGGCGATCTGCGCCTCCAGGCGCTCGCGCCGCTGCTCCTTCGCGGCCCGATCGAGCCACGCGGGCGGGCTGTCCATGACGGCGCACACGAGATCCGGGCCGTAGGCGCTCAGCAGGCGCAGGAAGGCCCATGACGTCGGGGCCGAACCGCGGTCGAGCCATTTCGACACCGTATTGGCCGAGATGCCGGTATCCGCCGCGACGTTGTCGGCGGTCTTCACCGGGTACATCGCTCTGAGGAACTCGTTCGTTCGTTCTTGGACAACTGTACGTTCCGACTCACCCAACTGGGTAGCGCGAGCGTGCGACTGTGCAGAAGCTGCGTGCGACTTTCCCATCTTCTTCCCCGATGCTGTGTGCATCGGGGTGAGCCGATCGGAGAGGCCATCAGGGATGAAGGAGGCAGCAGACATCTCAGCGACCCCCGCGAACGGAAGACGAGAGGACGAAGGCGCGATCGACGGCCGCCAAGCACAGGCGATCGCGCGAGAGACCGCGGCCAGCCCCGGCAAGGGCGAGCTGCGGGTGAAGGGAAGACCGGGCTGGGAGGCGCGCCTGCCGCGCGCCGCCGCCGCCCACCGACGTCGCCAGCGCCGCCAGAAGGCGGCCGCGCAGGACGTTGAGAACATCGAAGAGCCGGGCGTGCGCGCGATCGTGCGGCGCCTGATCAGGCAAGCCGCAGCTCGGGAGACGACGCGTCATGCACAGCCGAATTCCGGGCAGTAACCGGCGCGGGATCGTGCCCGCGATACAGTGCTCGCGAGATCCTGAGGCCGAGACGCCCGAGATGATCGCGAACGACAACATGTCAGGCCACCCGCACGAACGGGTTGAGCCACGCCCAGCGCGACGCGCGCCGGACTGGTTCGGCCACTGGAGCGGACGCCGCGTGCTGCGACTCGCCAACGACAATGCCCGCGGGCAGGGGCGCCGCGACGAGCACGACGTCGCCACCGGCCGCGAGATGGGCCCGGACCTCGGCGAGGAGGACAGCGTCTGGCGTGCGCGCATCAACCGCCGTGCGCGTCAGCTCATCGGCCGCCTGAAGCAGATGTATCGAGGTCGCTGCCAGATCGGCGGCGAGCGCGGAGGCTCCGTCGCCTCTGGCCCGCTCGACCTCACGCGCCTTGAGCGCGAAGGCGGCCGAGGCGTAGCGGCAGCGAAGGGCGAGAAGCAGGAGATGGCGCGCGTCCGTCATGGTGTCGCCCTGGCGTGAGGGCGCCGCCACCGGGGCATCGCCCCGACACTGGTGAGCGGCCGGGATACGCGGTGAAGGGGTGCCGGCTTTCTCGGCCCGTGCCGGCAACGGGGTCCGCGCAGGGTCTTTCACGCCGCCTGGATCAGCCCAGTCGGCACCCTGGTCGAGAGCGTAGGAGCGCGGCGTCATCGGCCGGCTCTGAGATGAAGCACAGGAAGCTCGCCGCGCTCGGCCATGCGCCATACGGCGATCCCGACGAGCGCCACGAGGCACAGCGCCAGAGCAACCGGCAGAAGGGGCAGGACCGAGCGCATGTCAGCGCGTCCCAGCAGCGAGGCAGGCGACGCGATCGCGATCTCGGATCTCGACGCGGCCGCGGGTCGAACGGATCAGGCCATCGCCTTCGAGAACATGCAGCGCGACCGTTACGCTGGCGCGCCGGAAGCCGAGCATCTGCGCGATGTGGTCGTGCGTGGCGGGCAGGATCGCCGAGTCCAGCAGACCGGATGCTTCGACGAGCCAAGCCGCGAGGCGACGCTCGAGCGAGCGGACCATCGACGCACCGTGAGCCCAGAGGCTGCCTTCGAGCTGCTGCCGCAGATGGCGGTGCAGGACCTCGGCGACGGCGGGGCATTCGAGGAGCAGCCGGCGAATCTCATCGAGCGGCAGGCAGTAGGCCGGCCCGCCGACGCGCACGATGGCCGCGTAGCTCGCCACTTCGTCGGTCAGCGCCAGATCGACCCCGACGAGGTCGCGGCGGCCGAGCATTGCGACCTCGACGCGACGCGTGGCGTCGCCGGCCATCAGGGAGACGTAGCCCGCCTCCGGGAAGACGACGTGCTCGGGCCGGGACCCGGGCACGATCAGGAGCGCACTGGTCTCGAGCGTGCAGACCTCCAGTCCCGACAGCACTCCTCCGGGCGCGGCCCAGATCAGCTCGGCGAGCAGCGTGTTCGCGACGTCGGCCGCGGCGGGATGAGAGGCGAGCATCAGGCGACTTCCTCAATGGCGCGCGCGGCGAGCCGCGCGTTCGCAGCCTGCTCGGCAAGGAGGCGCGAGAGATGATCGGCTTCGTCGGGGGAGAGGGTGCAGATGACGTTGCCGAAGTCCGAGGCAAGCCGGAGGCTGACGCCCTCGCGGTGCCCTCCGACTGTTGCGATGCGGCGGCCGTTGCGCTCGATACCGAGGGCGGTGAGGTGCGGGGCGTTCATGCCGCCGCTCCGGTCGAGATCAACGCTGATGGCGGAATCGAACGCCAGAGGCGCGGATCCGCGCGCAGATCCTTCTCGGCCAAACCTACTGAGATCGGCTGGTACGATGCCGCCGAGAAGAATCCGCGCTCCCGCCAGTTCGAAACCGCCTGCATCGACCGGCTCGTGAGCCTGGCCACAGCTGCTGTGCCGCCGAGCGCGTCGATGACAGCGGAGGTGGTCGTGAGGGCGTCCATGCCCCTCTAATATACACAGATTGGGTATATGGCAATATGCACACGAACTTCATGGATAGCGGATACACAGCATGTGAATATGCTCGCATGCCGCAAGTCTCCTTACCCGCTGATCGGAAAGCAGAAATTGCCAGTCGAGTGCGCATCCTGAGGTCCGCGTTCTTCGCGTCTCAGGTTGATGCGGCAGGTCGGTGCGAGGTGTCGACCAACACCTGGAACCACTACGAGAAGGGTAGGAGCCCGCCGAGCGATGCGGTGATGCTCAAGCTGAAGAAGCTCTTCGGCATCACGCGTGACTGGATCATGGACGGCAGTCTTTACGGTCTGCCGTCCGATGTGCAGTCAAAGCTGGCGAGCACGCCAGATCCAGGCACCAGAACTAACCGCCCCCGCGCCGTCGAGAAAAGCTCGGCCTGAGCACGTCGCCCTTTTCTGCTCTCGGTTTCTCGTACTCGCACAGGAAATACTCATAGCCGGCGCGCATCAGATCGAGCACGCGCTCAGCGTCGCGCGCGTTGCGGGGGAGCTGCAGCGCCAACTCCATGGCCAGCGCTCGTAGATCGCGTTCGCTGAGACCATCATCCGTTGACTCGTCCTGCGGCATGTCCACTCCAGGGCGCAAATGAGAACATTGAGGGAACAAACGCGCAAGCGCAGAAACGGGTCCTGTGGACGACCCACGCCTCAAAAATACACAGATTGTGAATGTTGTGATTGCATATACCCAAACTGTGTATATCATTCACCCCATCGCCACCCGCGATGGAGGCCCCGGTGCCCGACTTCCTTCTCAACCTACCCCCGACCCAAGCGATGGCCGTCTGCGGCCTCGCGCCGGTCGCGATCTTCGCCGCCATCGGCCTCGTCGTTGAGGGCGCGCGCTGCGTCGCCCTCGCCCTCGGCTACAAGCCCGAGGAGCGCTGAGCGATGGCCGGCGAGACCATCCAGGCGCGCCAGCGCGCGCTGATCCAGAACCTTCGGACCGCGTCCGACATCGTCGCCGCCGCCGAGCGCGACATCGACCGGCTCATCGAGCGCATGGCCCAGGGCGACCTCGCCGGAACCGGCCGCCGGCCTATCGACGAGCTCGCGCTGAAGCAGGCGGTCGCGGCGCTCGGCCACGCCCGGGTGCAGCGGGCGAAGCTGCGCGAGGTCCTCCTCGACGCTGCGGTCGGCCTCGACGCTGACAACGAGGACGATCTCTCGTCCGCGCTGCGCGACCTATTCGACCGCCTGACCGCACCCACCGGCTACGACGAGGCCCGCGAGCACAGCCCGGGCTTCGCGCAGCTGCTCGGCGGGAGGGCGTGATGCGCCCCTCGCACCAGACCCATCTCGCCCCCGAGACCTCCGAGCGCGCCCTGCGCCGGATCCAGGCCGACGTCGCGATGACGAAGGCCCGCGGCTTCTTCGAGCTGCTCGACCGGGCCCGCCGCGGCGGCCGCGGTGTCAGCGGCGAGGCGATCCCTCGCTACCTCGCCGGCGCGCGTGACGCGCTGGCCCACGCCGAGAACTGCCTGAAGGCGGAGGCCACCCGATGACGGCGCGTCGCGCCGTGGAGGCGCCCCTTCGCACCGTCGTCGCCCTGCGCGGCGCCCCGGCCCTGAAGCTCTCCGCGTGGCGTGGCGCGAGCGGCCGCCGCTACGTCGTCGGAATCCACCCAGCGGAAGTCGGCAGCGTCGAGGATTGCGGACCCGCCGTGGTCCTGGCGGTCCGGCGCGCCGATAGCGGCCTCGCCACGCTGCTCCAGGTCGAGATCGCCGAGGATCCCGGCGTGCGAAACGCTGCGACCTGGCTGCACAACGTCCGCGCCCAAGGCTGCAACGAGATCCACATCCACCGCCTCTGCGACGGGCCGGCCGAGATGGCGGCGGTCACGCGGGACCTCTCGGATCAGGGCGACGCCCGCCCGGCCGCTCACCTCGCGCTCGTCGGAGGCCGCCATGGCGCCTGACCGCTTGGCCCCGCGCGTCGACGAGCAGCGCGCCACCATCGGCGCACGCATCCGGCATGAGCGCCGCCGCAAGGGCATCACCCTACAGGATGTCTCGGCCTGCACCGGCCTGGGCGTGGCGCACCTCTCGCGCATCGAGCGCGGCCAGCGCCCGACCTCGGCCGAGCAGCGGAGCCGCATCGCCGCGGCGATCGGTATGCCGCTCGGCCTGCTCACGGCGCCGGAGCTCGAGCCCGTGACGGCTGAGGAGCGCGCCTTCCTGAAGTCCCTCCGCCGTGTGCCGGCGGACCGCCGCATCAGCCTGCACCGCGTGATCGTGGCGCTGATCCCGACCGAGGCCGGCGCGTGATGTTCCCCGCCTTCTCCGAGGCCCTCGTCGCCGAGACGAGGGCGATCTTCCTCACCCGAACGGAGGCCGCCATGAGGCCAGCCGAAGCGCAGCGCGTCCTCACCTCCTACTTCGCCCGGCTCGGCGTGCGGCTGCCGGTGCGCGCCTCCGGCCGCAGCCTCTACGACGCCGACGGCCACAGCATCTTCGTCGGCGTGCCGAAGGATGGCGCCGCAATCGACGCCGAGCGGGCCCAGGCATTCGCGCGGATCATCAACTCCATGGGCGGGTACGAGCCGGCTGAGCTCCCCGTTGCGGCGGAGTGAGCGCCATGAAGATCGAGCGCACGAAGAACAAGCTGCAGATCGGCAACCTCATCATGACCGCCAGCCGGTGGCCCTGGCAGGGCTACGGCTGGCGATCCACTGGCGGCCCGACCGCCCCGCTGAACAGGTCCGGCGCCCGCTTCGGCGGGGGCTGGCGATACAAGCTCGGCATTCAGGTCGGCAGCACGACGGTTCTCCTCGACCTCCTGTTCGGCATCGTGACCTTCCAATGCGAGAGCGCCGCGGACCGCGCTGCGGCCGCGCGCTGGGAAGCAGAGCGCGCTGAGCGGCAGAGGAAATTCAAGAAGGAGCAGGCCCAGCACGAGGCCGAGATCGCTGCCATCCGGGCCGGGCGCCCGGTGCGCCCGTTCGCCAACGACATCCCGTTCTGAGGCGCGCCATGAAGATCATCGAGCACACCGAGGGGCCCGTCCCGGGCCCGGGCATCTACCGGATGCCGGCCGCGGTCTATCATGCCGATCCCTGCCCGGAGCCATCGCTCTCATCGAGCATCGCCCGGACCATCATCGAGCACACCGAGCGGCACGCCTATGCCGCACACCCGCGGCTCGGCGCGCAGGCCGAGGACCTGAAGAAGCGCAAGCTCGACGTCGGGACCGTCGCGCACGAGCTGCTGACCGGACAGGGCCGCGGCATCCACGTCATCACCGCCGTCGACAAGGGCGGCGAGCCGGTCACCACCTACCAGGGCAAAGCGGCCCAGGCCGAACGGGACGACGCGATCGCGCGCGGCGAGACGCCGGTGCTGCCCTGCGACCTCAAGCGCGCCGAGAAGATGGTCGCCGCCGTCCGGAAGCGGCTCCAGGCCACCCGCGGTGCCGAGCGCGCCTTCGTGCATGGCGAGGGCGAGCTGGCACTGATCTGGCGCGACCGCACAGGGATCTGGGGCCGGGCCCTACTCGACTGGTTCGATCCCGAAACGGCGACGATCGACGACCTGAAGACGACGGCAGCAGGCCTCAGCGACCGCACCATCGCGACACGCATCGCCGAGGGGCTCGACCTCCAGGAGGCATGGTACCGGCGCGGTCTCGCCCACCTGATGCCCGAGCTTTTCGGCCGGATCCGCTTCCGGTTCGTCTTCGTCGAGGCCGACGCACCGCACGAGGTCCGCGTCGTGCCGCTGACCGGCTCGCAGCAGTACCTCGGCGAGCGCCGCATTACGGCCGCCGCCGTCGCGTTCCGCGAGTGCCTGAAGAGCGGGGTCTGGCCCGGCTACCCGGAAGAGGTGGCGCCTGTCGAGCCGGCCGGCTGGGCCGAGGCGCGCTGGGAGGCCCGCGAGGTCTCCGACCCGCTCTTCCGCCGCTACGGCGCGCAGATCTCGCTCGCGCTCTCCCCCTACGCCCCGACAGAGGACGCCGCCTGATGGCCCAGACACGCACGTTCGAGGACAAGGATGCGGTCCGGCAGCAGGTGCCGCTGCTGATCGGCCTGTTCGGGCCCTCAGGCTCGGGGAAGACCTTCTCGGCGCTCAGGCTCGGCCAGGGCATCCAGCAAGTGGCCGGCGGCGACATCTTCGTCATCGACACGGAGTCGAAGCGCGCGCTGCACTACGCCGACCGCTTCAAGTTCCGGCATGTCGAATTCGGCGCGCCCTTCGGCTCGCTCGATTACCTCGCAGCCCTCCAGTTCTGCGTCGACCGCGGCGCCCGCACGATCATCGTCGACTCAATGAGCCACGAGCACGAGGGCGTGGGCGGCTACCTGATGACCCAGGAGGCCGAGCTCGACCGGATCGCGGGGCAGGACAAGGCGCGGCGTGACAAGGCCACCTACTCGGCCTGGGTCGTGCCGGCGAAGCAGCGGCGTCAGTTCATCAACGGTGTCCTGCAGCTCAACGCGAACTTCATCTTCTGCTTCCGGGCGAAGGACAAGCTGAAGATCCAGGGCGGGCGTCCGACCGAGCTCGGCTACATGCCGATCGCCGGCGAGGAATTCCTCTTCGAGATGACCGTGAACGCCCTACTGCTGCCGGGCGCGAATGGCGTGCCGACCTGGCAGACCGACATGCCGGGCGAGCGGAAGATGCTGAAGCTGCCGGAGCAGTTCCGGGACCTCCTGCTGAAGAATCGACGGCCGCTTGACGAGGAGATCGGCCGCAACCTCGCGCAGTGGGCCCGGGGCGGCACGATCGACGAGCAGCGGCAGCCCGATCCGCAGGGCAAGCCTGAGGAGAAGGCGCAGGGCGAGCAGCGGCCGGCCGACCGCAAGTCGAAGCTGGAGGAGTTGCACGACGTCGCGAGGCAGAAGGCGCGCGCCGGCAGCGACACCTTCGGTCTCTGGCGCCAGCGTCTCACCGAGCAGCAAAGCGCCGCGCTCGAGCCGATCGACGGCGAGTTGCGCGACCTGATGAACGACGCTGATGCGCGCGAGGACGACGGCTTCCCGGGCTTCAGCGGGACGGAGGCCGCGTGAGCCGCCCCCTCATCATCGACAGCTTCGCGGGCGGCGGCGCATCCGAAGGCTTCCGTGCTGAGAGCGATCGGTCCTTATCCGGGCTTCTTGGTCCCATCCTTCTCGGGAGTCTCTTTCTCGGGCTGCCGAACGCGGACAGATCCCGTCGAGTCAGGGTCGATCGGCCGAACGCGCTCAGGCACGGTCTCATGCGGAGCGGGCATGTTCGGAGCCTGCTCGCGGCTATCCTGAGGCGAGACCGGAGCCTGCGCGAGCGCGGGTGCGCTCAGCGTTCCGCTGATCAGGACGGCAGCACAGGTGCGCTTCATCATAGCCGTGTCCTCCATGTCTCAAATGGAAGGACGGCTAGCAGGGCTTGGTTCCTGATGGCGCGGCCACGGCTCCGCTTCGATGGAGCGCATTTTGCGCGGCTGCATACTCTGCAACGGAGCCGCCGCATGACCCCCGTCAAGCACAGCATCGGGGACTCAGTGTGCAGGTGCCGCAGTCCTCTGCGCCTCAGCAAGAGCTGCTTGAATGATGAAGCTCAGGCATTCGTCCAGCGAGCGCAGGCTCCTGTCGGAAATCCGGGCATCTGGCCAAGCCTCTCGGATCAGACAGAGATCTTCCCTGATGCCAGCCATCAACTCGGGCGCAAATTGCGCGACAGATCCCGGAGCGCGCTTCTCGCAGGCGATGATCAAGGAGATGACCGCCTCGGACAGAACAACAAATCCGACGTCGCTCACAACCTCAGCGTCAACCAAGCTACTATAGGTCATGGCGGCGCCTTCGTGCGGGCGTTTAACGTAATCGTTCGTAGAACCTGCACTGATTTGTGTCGATATGGCTCACTACTTACGTCCGCTGTCGAACAAATATCACTAATACCTGCACAGAGGCTTGGATTAGTTCGCGTCGGCAATCGTGGGGCCATTCCCCGCCCGGCAGGGGAGGCGCGGTCTTGATGCGCGCTCAGCTCACGAACGCGACGCCGATCTTTCTCCCATCGCGCCAAGTCTGCATGGCGTTGCGATTGAGACTTAGGCTGGTCACCACAATGCGGAAGCGCTGTGGCAGACAGGTGCTGGGCTCGACTTCGATCAATGCGCCAAAGTCTGAGACATTCCAGATGAGGCACTCAAGGGAGTACGGTTTTTCCAGGAATGAAAGCCACCCACGCTTGAGAGCATTGTGGCGCGGTACTTCCCGGCGATCCACAAACATTGCGAAACCCCAGATGTTTCCAGCCATCGAGCCAGTCTATCACAGTTTAATTACGTCCAAAATTATGCAGAGCGCTGGGTGCGCGCTGTCCGCGAGGGGAAGGGCCGCCTGATGCCTCCGCTCCACCCCAGAGCGCCCGTGCTCTTCCTCGACATCGACGGCGTGCTGAACTCGCGCGACTGCTGGGAACGCCTGCGGGGCTCCCGGCACAAGATCGACCGGGAGAAGGTCGCGCTGCTGAACGAGGTCGTGGCCGCGACCGGCTGCCGGATCGTGGTCTCATCGACGTGGCGCGAGATGAAGCGCTGCCGGGGTATCCTGCGCGACTACGGCTTCAAGGGCCGGTTCTGCCGCGACTGGCGCACGCCGCCCACGAACTACAGCGCTGCCGACCCGGTCGCCGTCATGCGCGGGTCGGAGATCGAGGACTGGCTCAGCCGCAACGGCCGGCCGCCCTTCGCGATCGTGGATGACGACAGCGACATGCTGCCGGAGCAGCTGCCGCGGTTCGTCCAGACCTCCTTCGAACACGGGCTGACCCGCGAGCATGCTGACCGGCTGATCGCGCTTCTTGGCCCGCTCCACCCCAACGCTGCCCGGGCCGACGCGCTCGCTAACGGTCACGCTGGACGCACCGAGAACACCGCTAACGGATGTGAATTTTTCGGCAAACGGGCCGCGAACATCCGAGGTCGGAACAGGAACTGTCGCAGGGCCGAGGCGCCCGCAGGCAATCATCGTCCAGACAACAGGTCGTCGAGTTCGCGCCGCACG